>DATCAV010000001.1:0-3542 GCA_036512415.1 Candidatus Dormiibacterota bacterium
AGCTCCTGCCGGAGCGAATCGCCTGCCTGCGTCATCATCGCCGGGTCAGGATTCGGATCCTGGTTGCCGAAGTCGAGGTCGTGGGCCTCGCGGATGGGCACCACGTGGAAATGGACGTGCGGGACCTCGAGACCGGCGAGCAGGAGACCGATGCGTGTGGGCTTGAACGCCGCCATCTGCGCCTTGCCGATCGTCTGCGCGGTGCTCGCAAGGTGGGTGAGGAGGCCAGGCTCGAGGTCGAGCCAGTGGTCGATCTCCAGTCGGGGCACGACCAGCGTGTGGCCGGGTCGAAGCGGTCGGATGGAGAGAAAGGCGACGCACACCTCGTCCCTCCAGACGAAATCAGCCGGCAGCTCCCCGGCGATGATCCGACTGAAAACGCTCGCCATTTGAAAAGCCTAAAGCCACTAGCCTTTAGCGATGAGCCCCGCCGCCATCGAGATCCGCGGCCTCCGCAAGTCGTACGGTGCCGTCGAAGCCGTGCGAGGCATCGATCTGACGGTGTCCGAGGGAGAGGTGTTCGGCCTACTCGGACCCAACGGCGCAGGCAAGACCACGACCGTCGAGATCGTCGAAGGCTTCAGGCGCCGCGACGCAGGATCCGTTTCGGTGCTTGGGTTTGATCCGGCGTCCGGCGATCGCAGGCTGAAGAAACAGGTCGGGATCGTCCTGCAGTCCACCGGCATGGATCCGTACCTCACAGTCGCCGAGACGATTGACATGTTTCGGGCCTATTACCCAGCACCTCGGCCACGGGACGAGGTGCTTGAGCTGGTCGGCCTCACCGAGAAACGCGACGCGACGGTCACGAAGCTGTCTGGTGGCCAGCACCGCAGGCTCGACGTTGCCATCGCATTGGCCGGCGATCCTCGTCTTCTCTTCCTTGACGAGCCGACGACCGGCTTTGACCCCGGCGCACGCCGCGGTGCTTGGGAGGTGATCAAGAATCTCGCCGGGCTGGGCAAGACCATCTTCCTCACCTCGCACGCGATGGACGAGGTCGAATATCTGGCCGACCGGGTCGCCATCATCGCGGCGGGCCGGATTGTTGCCGAGGGTTCGCCCAGCACGCTCGCCGGCAGGGAGAAGGCCACAACGGTGATCAAGTTTCAACTCCCGGCCCTAGGGCCCGAACTGCCGGAACAGCTGCGGCAAGGCGCCAGGATCGAAGGCGCCAGCGTCGAGGTCACGACGACAGATCCCACCCGCATCCTCTACGAGCTGACGAACTGGGCGGTCCAGGCCCAACTCTCCTTGGAAGGGCTTGAGGTGGCGAGGCCGTCGCTGGAGGACGTCTACCTGTCGATCACGCGGGACGCCTCCGCGGACGGTGCTGAGAAATGAGCGATCTGAGGCTTGCGGTGCTGCAGGTCTGGTACACGAACAAGGCGTTCCGCCGGAATCCCGCCTCGGCTTTTTTCACGCTCGTCTTCCCGTTGATGTTCCTGGTGATCTTTTCGGTGCTCTTCGGCAACAACCCGATAGAGGTCGCCAAGGGTGTCACCGTCCAAGTGGCCACTTTCTACGTCCCGGCGATCGCGGCCTTCTCAGTGATCAACGCCTGCTTCACGAACATCGCGATGGCGCTGTCATATGCACGAGACGCCGGCGTGCTCAAGCGAACGCGTGGGTCACCTCTGCCCGCCTGGGCTTTCTTGTTCGGGCGAATCGTCCACTCGGTGCTGATCGCCTTGCTGCTGGTCGCGATCTGCTGCGCCTTCGGCGCGATCTTCTATCACGCCACTCTGCCGACGCGGACACTTCCGGCATTCGTCCTCACATTGGTGGTCGGTGCGGCCGCCTTCTCCGCGCTGGGCATGGCCATGACCGCCGCCATTCCCAACGCCGATGCCGCGCCTGCCGTCGTCAACGCCTCCATCCTGCCGCTCCTGTTCATCTCCAACGTCTTCATCCCACTGCAGAACCCGCCGGCGTGGCTGGACTTCGTCTCCAAAGCCTTTCCGGTCCGGCATTTCGCGGACGCCCTGGTCGGATCCTTCTTCACCCTCAGCGGCTCGGGACTGCAGGGCACCGACGTCCTCATCGTCGGGGCGTGGGGTCTGGCCGGCCTTCTGATCAGCCTCCGCTTCTTCTCGTGGGAGCCGCGGATCTGACGACGTTCAGCTACGAGTCAGAACGCCAGAATTTGTCCGGCATGGGCATGCCGAAGGCCTCCTCGAAGCGCTGGGAGAACTCGGCGGACGTGTACGAGTGCTCAACCGTGCCCACCTGCTCGATCACGTAGGTCGCGGCCAGCGATGCCACCCTCCCCGCCTCCTCAAGCTCGAGGCCGCGCAACAGGCCCGCGACCAGGCCCGCGCGATATGCGTCGCCGGCGCCTGTCGGGTCGGACTCCATCCGGGCGGGCGCCGGCGGAATCTCGATGATCCCGCTGCGCGTGGCGATCCGCGAACCCTCGCGCCCAAGCGTCGTCACCACGATCTCGGCCAGCTCCCTGAGGCCGTCCAGCGTGCGGCCGGTGCGCTGCATGATCAGCTCGAGCTCGTAGTCGTTGCCGATGAGGATCCACGCGCCGCGTGCGCCTTCGGTGACGTCCTCCGCGGACAGCCTGGGCAGCTGGTGGGCGGGATCGAAGACGAAGGGCAGTCCCCTTTCGCGGCACTCTTTCACGAGCCGCATCATCGCTGCAGGATCGTTGGGGCCGACGATCAATGCCTCAACGCCGGGAGGAGCGTCGTCCACGCCAAGCATCGCGGCACGGCCCATCGCGCCGCCGTAATAGCCGGTCAGCTGGTTGTCGTCCATGTCGGTCGTCGTAAAGCCTGTCGCCGTGATCTCGCCGTCCAGCAGTCTCAGGCCGTGGCAGTCGACGCCCCTGGCGAGCAGCCAGTCACGGTATTCGGTTGCGTCGGAGCCGGCGGTTGCCAGCACCGCAGCCGAATAGCCCAACAGCGTGAGGTTGTACGCGTAGTTGCCGGCGACCCCGCCGCGATGCTTGCGGAGGTCATCGACGAGGAAGCTCAGGTTGAGGATGTGCGCCTTGTCCGCGAGGATGTGGTCCTTGAAATGCCCCTTGAAGCTGAGGATGTAGTCGTACGCAATCGATCCGGTGCAGACCACGCTCACTGTCGGCAATCTACCTGAACGGCGGATCTTCGATCCTTATGAGAGGGAACCAGACTGTTCCCTCTCATCGAGCGTGCGGCTTCGCCGCACGCTCTGCTCTCCCTCCCGGGATTGGATTCATTAAGAATTGGTCTCTCCACGCCACGAGCGGAGTGACAAAAACAAAGTCATGGCCGGGGGGACCCGGCCAACCCGGCCACGCTAGCGCTTACAAAAAAAGAGGCGCCCCGAAGGGCGCCTCTGATCGGACGTCTTACTTAAGCGGCGCGGCGACGGGCTGCGGTGCGACGTACGCGCCGGGTCCGGGTCGAAACCTTGGTCGCAACCGACTTCTTGGCGGTGGGCGCGTGCCGAAGCTCGGTCGCGTGCTCCAGCCGGCTGGCGGCCTTCGCGATGGTCCTGAAGGAGCCGTTGAAGACTCGCAGCGTGCGCTTGGCGACACCGCCAACGACATC
>DATCAV010000002.1:0-14738 GCA_036512415.1 Candidatus Dormiibacterota bacterium
TCCGCAAGCCGCCAACTACGTGGCCGCCGGCGAACACTTCGATTCGCTGCCGCAAACACTCCTTGCCATGGCTTAGGGCAAGGTTGGCTTCGGCCACATAGTGGTTATGGCCAGGACCGCCAACGCGCTGGCTGCCTCACCCACCGCGAGGGTGTTCGATGAGCAGAGGCTGCTGGCGAAAGCCCAGGAGAACAGTGTCGGCAAGTTCCACCACATCTGCCGGCATCTCCGGCATGCCGCCGATCCCAAGGGCTATACGGCGACCGAGGCTGACCTGGTTGAGAACCGCAGCCTGCGCATCAGCACCGACCAGGACAGTGGGGCGGTCTTCTTGAATGGTGTCTTCGACTCTGAGAGTGGCGCCGTGATTCGCACCGTGCTCGAGCCACTTGCGCGGCGCTCTGGCGCCGATGACCACCGGCCTTACGACCGGCGGATGGCGGATGCCCTGGTCGACGTTGCCTGGCACCACCTCGACAACGGCCTGGTGCCGCAGAACGGTAGCCAGCGCACCCACCTGCAAGTCACCACCTCGCTCGAGACGCTGAAGGCGCTCGACGGCGCTCCTGCGGCTGAGCTGGAGTTCTCGCTTCCAATCTCCGCCAAGGCAGTCGAGAGGCTGGCGTGCGATTGCTCCGTCACGCGGATCCTTCTCAACTCCGACTCGATGGTCATCGACGTCGGCCGCGCCAGGCGTGTGATCTCGGGTCCGGCGCGCAAGGCGCTCAACGTTCGCGACCGCGGCTGCACCTGGCCGGGATGCGACCGGCCGGCAACCTGGTCATCGGGACATCACCTGGTGCACTGGATCCACGGCGGGACGAACGAACCGGACAACCTCACCCTGCTCTGCTACCGCCATCACTGGATGGTCCATGAGGGCGGCTGGCAGATTCTGCGTGGCGATGGCGGACGCCTCGTCACCATTCCGCCAACGGTGACGTTCGGCCCTTCCCCACGCGGACCCGACTAAGGGTTGGCGCTGGACGTATTAGCCCGTGGTGTTCCAGTAGTACATGCGGTCCAGCCACGCCGGGTCGGAGCGGTAGGCGGCGGCGAACGACTGGACCGAGTCCACGTAGTTGAACGAGTTGTTGTAGTGCCAGATGGCGTTGCGCATGTCCTTCGGAGCGCCGTTGTGGACCAGGTAGCGGGCCGCCCCGAGGATCGCGTCGTGCGGGTCGTTTATGTCTCCGCCGTTCCCGAACGCCGCCCACGTGCCCGGCAGGAATTGCATGGGTCCTTGGGCGCCTGCTGACGAGGGGCCGTTGACCCGACCGAAGTTGCTCTCGATGAAGTTGATTGACGCCAGGATGCTCGGGTCGACGCCGAACGTGGCGTACGCCTCCTGGTAGTACGAGCGCAGCTGGTCCACCGGCTTGGCGTCTGCGTACGGATGCGTGAAATGGACGTTGACCAAGTAGTACTGGTCGATGCCGGAGAGGATGTACAGGTAGTGCAGGCCGGCGATGGCGGACTTCAACGATTTCGCTAGCGACCGCGGCAGCAGCGGAAGCACCGAATTCTCGACACTGGCGTAGCCCGCAAGCTCGTACACCCTCAGCTCCTCATCGCGCGCGGCGTTGCGATAGGCGTAGCCGGCGGCGGCCACGGAGAGGTCATAGCGGATGCGTTCCACCGGCGCGGTCGGAGGTGGCAGTGCCGTCAAGGCTTTCAGCTGGGCCAGCGCCTGCGTCATCGCCTGCTCCGAGCTCATGATGCGTGCGGCCTCGTGATGGGCGCTTGGCAGCATGTCCGGATCCCTGGCAAATGCAGGCTCAGCGGGCAGCAGGAGGATAAGCGCCAAGAGCGCCGCCGCTGGAAACCGCTTTGCCGGAATCCTCAGGCTGTCAGCTTAGTTGCTGCCGCTGGGCCTTGCCGCGTTGCGAAAAACGCGACGGCGGCGATGCCGATCGCGATCACCACGTCGCCAGGGCTGTAGGCGCCGCCAAGCGGGCCTGGGACGCCGATCCAGTCACCTAGCCAGCCCAGGTTCGTGCCCGATCCCATGAGCACGTACTGGCCGATGTGGCCGCGGTCGACCAGATGGCCCGCCAGCGCCGGGGCAACCGGCATACGGGCGCCATTGGCGACCACAACCAGGAGGTTCAGCGCTGCTCCGATCGCGACGATCCACGCGCCTCGCAGTCGAGTGGTGTGCCATGCCGTCCACGCAACGAGCGCAGCCAGCGCCGCCACGTACACGTACTGGACGCCGTCGACCCCGCTCAGCGGGCTCAAAACCGCGGCCTCGCGGACGACCAGCGCAGCGACGACCAACCAGGGCCAGCGGATGCCGAGGTTCGCAACGTTCCCAAGCTTGCCGCCGGTCGCGACACCGGCAAGCAGCCCGATCACGAGGGCGACAAGCAGCAGCATCAGAGATCTAGCTAATCGGCGGCGAGTCGGGCAGCGGCGCCGGCCAGGACCTTGACGCCGATCTCAAGCGCCGATTCATCGATCTTGAACCCCGGAGAGTGGTGCGCCGGAGGCGGCGATCCCTCGGGCATGACTCCGAGCATGAAGTAGCACCCCGGGATTCTTGTCAGGAACTCGGCGAAATCGTCGCTCACCGTCAGCGGCCGGCCGAGGACGCTGGCCTTGTCACCGATCATCGACCGCGCCACGTCGAGCACAGTGCGTGTCACGTTTGGCTCGTTCATCAGCGGCACCGTCCCGTGCACGAGCTCTAGCGACGACTTGACCTCGAACTCCGTGTCGATCTCCTGTAGCAGGTCGCGCATGCGCCCAAGCGCCTGCTCGCGGAGCGTGTGATTGAAAGTTCGCAGGCTGCCTTTGACCGATACACCTCGGGGCACGATGTTCCAGGTTCCGTCGCTGCTGATATTTCCGACTGTCGTGTGGCACTGCACCCCGTCCTGCTCAAGACCTTCCACCACCGTGTGCAACCGCTCGATCAGGAATGCCTGCGCTGAAAGCACGTTGCCGCGGCGGCCCATCATTCCGCCGTGGCCGCCGGGCCCCGCAAATGTGATCTCGTAAGCGTCCGAACCAGCCCACATGAGACCCGGCCGCGTGATCACGGTCCCCGACTGCGTGAAGCTCGTGACGTGAAGACCGATGACCGAGTCGGGGTGGTGATCGTCGAGCAGGCCCCGCGCGATCATCGCTTTCGCGCCGCTCACTATCTCCTCTGCCGGCTGAAACACAAAGAGGTAGCGGCCGCTCACGTCCCAGATTCGGTCGACCAGCGTTCGCGCGACTCCGACCATGATGCCCATGTGCGCGTCGTGCCCGCAGGCGTGCATGCGGCCGTCCACCTTCGATTCGAAGTCGACGCCCGACTCCTCGTGAATCGGGAGCGCGTCGATGTCCGCGCGCAGCATCACCGTTTTGCCGGGCCGGCCCGTATCGAGCACCGCAACCACGCCGGTCTCGGTGGGACATGGCTTCAGCTCCAGTCCCAGCTCGCGAAGTCGCTCGCCGATCTTCGTGCTGGTTTCGTGTTCGCTGAAGCTCACCTCGGGGTGACGGTGGAAATGGCGGCGCAGCTCGATCACTTCTTCGATGACCGATTCCGTGGGGATGGGAGATGTCGGGGGATCGCCGGTCATGGCACCGCCACCAGGCTGTATCCACGAGCCGAGGCGCGCACGAAGGCTGGGCCGAGCCCGTGCTCGACCTCGTCCAGGCGCCGCCGCAGCGTCAGCAGCGCTGAGTGAACTGTGGAGTGGGCCGCATCGCTCCTGAACAGACCGGCTTCGATGAGGTCGCGCGCCGTCGCGGGCTTGGACCCTTGCGCGAGGTAAAGCACCAGCGCGGTTTGCTGTGGAGTCAGGCGCACCTCTGCGTCGCCGAGCTTGACCATGCGGCGCGTGGGGTCGAACTCGAGGCGCCCAAAGCGATAGCTGCCCGGTCGTCCCGTGCCCCGCTCGACCAGGCGTGCCGCAAGGTCCGAATAGATGTGAGCCATCGGCACGTTGCCCTTCACGAAATATGAGCTGGCGCCCAGCTCATAGGCTTTGCGAATCGCTGCGGAGTTGACCTGCGCGGCCGACAGCACGATCACCGGAAGGCCGGGGTGGTGGTGGCGGATCCAGGTGAGCAGGTCGAAGCCGGCATCCTCGCCTTCGTCGAGCACGAGGTCGAGCAGCACGGCAGCCACGCGCTCCCGCGAGAGCAGCTCCATCGCTTCGGGCGCAGACGACGATACCGCTGGTCGGTAGCCGAGGTCGTGCAGATCGATCCGAAGCTGTTGCCGCATGGCCGGCTCGTCCTCGACCACCAGGACGGCCGAGCCGAGCACCTCGGCAGGCCGGTACACCTCGAGCCCGGGCGGCAGCGGTGGAAGCCGCAGCTCACGATTTCGCGCAGTGCCATCCCTCATCGCCTACACCTGGGATTTTCCAAGGTTTGGGTCTAAATGATTTTTCATAAGAATTCACACTTCCTGAACATGCACTCTTACACTAGCAAGTGCATACTCGCTCACGAGTCTGGCATTAGTTGGGAAAACCAAGGGGAGTAATGGGGATGACGTGGAAGTTCAAGGCGCAGAGGGTTGCATTTGCCCTGGCGATAGTGGCCATGTTGGCCCTGGCGGTAGGCGCAAACTACTTCGACTGCCGGTTCAACTACTTCTGGTAGGCATCAGCTAGCCCTCGGCCCGGCGCTCGCGAGAGCGCCGGATAGCGGGCGGGAGCAGCGCATACAGATCGGCCCGGTCGACGGCCTTGCTCATATAGCCGACCACGTCCGGATCGTCGGTTCCTGACGGAAAGACCGGATACGCGGTGTAGAAGATCACCGGCACCTTTTGCCCCCGCGCCCGCAGCTCGTTCAGGAGTCCCCATCCATCCATCGGCTCCGGGAGCATCAGGTCGATGATCGCCACCTCGGGATCGTCTGACTTCGCTTTCTCCAGCGCCTGGTCCGCGTCCTCAGCCATGGAAACCTTGTAGCCGAGCATGCGCAGGTCGGTTTCCAGGATCACCCGCCAAGCGCGCTCATCATCGACAACAAGGATCGTTGAGCCGCGCAGGTCGTCGGGCGTCGGCGCGATCGGTTTAGGCGGTGTGAACGGCAAGTGGTTCGTAGCGCAGTATATCGGTGGCAATGCCTAGTCCCGCCCGCAAGCGGTTGCAACATCACCCTTCGACCGAGCCGTCGAAGGGCAAAGACCTCAAGGCGCCGCCGAGGAAGGTAGCCGCCAGGCGAGCTCAGACGGCCTTCGCGCGCTCCACACCTGCCTTCCTGGTCCATGAGCTTGGGAGCTGCGTCACCGAGGCCGACATCGTCCAGGTCCTCTATCGCGGCCTAGAGCCGCTCTTCGGCTACGACATAGTGGTGCTCCAGGGCCTGGAGCGCGAGGGCTGGTATCACTCGCTTGCCACCGACTCCGGCGTGCTGCAGGACATCCGCCGCCGTCCGCTCGCCAGCTCGATGTTCGCCGACCTGTATACCAACCCGCGCACGACCCTGGTTCCAATCAAGGACCCTACCCTCGAGGCGCGGGCGAAGGGCCCGGGGGCCGGCCAGACACCCAGGCTGGTGATCTGGGTGCCAGTCGAACACCAGGGCAAGGTGATCGGCAGCGTCATCTACCAGTCATATCGCCACCGCCGGGTGCCGGCGACCGAAATCTCCTTCCTCGACGAGGTGCACCGGCGCCTTGGGGTGCTGATCGCCAACGCCTCGCTGAACGAGCTGACACGTAACCAGGCGCGCCGCCTGGAGGCGCTGAACAACATTGCCCGGGCGATGGCATCGACTCTCGACGAGGCGAGCGTGCTGACCGCGCTGCACGCGACGCTCAGCGAACTGCTGCCCGTGGACTCGCTGGAGATGGTGTCTGTGGCGCACGATCGGACTGAGAAGGCCCGGCTGCTGCACCTCGAGGCGGATTCAGCCCCAACGTCAAGGGAGATATCGCTGCGCAGCGCCGAATTCGCGCCCGCCCGCACCGTGCTGCGAGACCCCAAGCCGCTGCTGATCCACGAACCGACCTCGTCGCTGTGGGTCCCGATCAAAGAGGGCGGCGCCACGCGCGCAGCCTTTGCCATCAAATGCTCGCGCCCATACGCGTACGAAGCTTCCACGGCCGCATTCCTGGAGCTGGTATCCGACGAGGTGACCCTCGCCTTGCGCAATGCGCGGAGCTACGAAGCCATCGAAGATCAGAGGCGCCAGCTCGAGGTCGTCAACTCGATAGGTAGGCGGCTGGCCTCGAGCCTGGACCGCTGGTCGATCATGAGAACGCTGCGCGAGGAACTGAACGCGTTCCTCGATTTCGACGGCTTCATCCTGGCGGCCATCACTCAATCCCCTGACGGCCCGATCGCCGAGGGCTACCAGTACGTGGCCGGCATCGAAGAGGTAGTGCCGCCTGTCGCCCTCGCAGTCACCGGTCCATCGCGTGAGGCCTACGAGACGGGCAAGCCGGTCCTCGTCCGCCATTCGCCATGGGCTCGAAGCTTTGAGCGGAAAGGCCTCGAGCGAGAACGATGGAACGTCGGACGGGGCGCGGCGGTGTTCGTTTCCGGTGCCCCGGGCAAGCATCGCGACGTTTCACGTTCGTTTGTGTGGGTGCCGGTTCTCAGCGGCGACACCATCACCGCGATGCTCTCGTTGCAGTCGTACCACGACGGCGCGTTTGACGACTGGCACGTGAGGCTGCTCCAGGATGTCGCCGCGCACGTCAGCCTGGCGCTCGCCAACGCCGACCACTTCGCGCAGGCGCAGTCAGAGCGCGCGCGCCTCGAGGCGTTGCATCTGCTCGAGATGGGTGTGGCCGGCGCTTCTGACGAAAGCCAGATCGCCGACGCCGTGTTCGCCGCGGTCAGCGACTACACCGATGCCTCTCACATGGTTCTGGCGTACCTGGACGCTGCGGGCAACGTTATCGGTTTCACAGGGGACCGCGGCCTGCCTGCCGTTCCATTCGGACCGACCCCGCTCGAGGATGCACCGGCGTTCCGTCACTTGATCGAGGAGGGCGGACCCAGCATCGAATCGCTGCCTGCGGAAGATGTCGAAGCGGTGGTGCCACTCAATGGCTCTGGCGCCAGTGCCAACGGCCATGTCGTGTGGGTACCTGTGACCCAAGCCGAACGAGTTGTCGCAGCGATCTCGGCGCAGCGCGCCGATGGCGGTCGTTTTCCGGCCGCGCACCTCAAGCTCCTGGAGGCGGCAGCACCGGTGGTCGGAATTGCCCTCCGCACGATGCGCCTGCACCACGCAAACGAGCTCGCGCTCGCGCAATCGGTGCGCATCCAGGAGCTCGCTGCGCTGGCTGGGCACGAGCTCATGAGCGTGGTCGCGAACATTGCCGACCAGGCACTCACGATGCTCGAGTGCGCAGGGGTCGTCTGTTGGGCGTTCGACACCGAAGGTCGCATCAGCGCCACTCGTGGAAGCGGCGACCCGGCCGCCGAAGGAGTGCTTGCGTGGGCCGGCTTGAACTCTGAGGACACCTGGCGCGAGGCCCCTGCCGGAATGTTGACTGGGGTCGCGCGCGAGCAGGCCTGGAGCTTGATCCCCCTCTGGTATGGCGACCGCCTGGTCGGCGCCATCGGGTCGGTTCACGCTTCAACCCACCTTGCTGAGCCGGGCTCGGCGGCGCTCGACTTCGCGCGGCACGCCGCAGTCGCCATCGAGAACTCGCGGCTGGTCGCCGAGACCAGGG
Source organism: Candidatus Dormiibacterota bacterium (assembly GCA_036512415.1). GTDB lineage: Bacteria > Chloroflexota > Dormibacteria > Dormibacterales > Dormibacteraceae > Palsa-872. The sequence continues at coordinate 7,646 of DATCAV010000002.1, forward strand.
GACGGATCCGGACACTGGAGGCGGTCGCAGCGTTCACCGAGCTGACGCCAACCCAGCCGGCGCGGGCGCGCGCCGAGATGGCGCGCCTCGTCGGACGCGCCCTGGCGAGCTCGCAGGGCGAGCTCTGGTTGCTGGAGGACGGCCACCTTGTGCGCAGGGCGCTAGATTCGGAATCTGAACCGCGAGTGCCGATCGCCGACAGCGTCGGGCTGTTGACGGCGCTCCTCTCACCAACCGGTGGCAGGCGGATGCGCGCGCTGCTCGACCTGCTCGGAGCGTCCCCCGACGCGTTCGCGATTCCGATCCAGGTCGAGGGCCGGCTTGCCGGTTTGCTGGTGGCCAGGATGACGGGCGGCGCTTCCGAGACTCGACGGCTCGCTGCGGTGCTTGCCGGCCAGGCGTCCGTCCTGATCGGACAGCTCGAGCTGGTGGACGCGCTCGACCGCGAACGCCGGATGATGAACGCGATCCTCCGCCACTCACCCGTTGGAGTGATGCTGGAGGACGCGGCAGGGCGCGTCGTCTACGCGAACCCGGAGGTCGAGTCGATCTACAACCTCCAGGCGTCCGAGATGCCGGGGCGAAAGCCCGAGGAGATCTACGCCGCCGCCGGCGCCGTTCCGAGGGAGGACGCCGAGTCCGACGGCACGCTCGAGCTGCATCTGCGCGACCCCGACCGCATCGTTCACGTGCGCCGCGTCGTCATCCCCGGCCTCGAGGGTGAGCCTGCCGGCGTCCTGACGCTACATGAGGACGTGACCGCGCAGCGCCTCGCGCTCGAGGCCAAGGACCTGATGCTCCGAGCGATCGGCCACGAGGTGCGCAGCCCGGCCGCAGCGATGAAGAACACGCTCGCCGGAATCATCCAGTGGGACGCGACGATCGACGCAGGCGGGCGCCGCGAGCTGCTCCAGGAGGCTTACGAATCGTCGGACCGACTCTTGAGCCTCGTCGAGAGCCAGCTGATCATCGCGAAGCTGGAGACCCGGCATTTCGAGCCCAATCCCGAGCGCGTCGACCTCGGCCCGGCGCTCGAAGGCGTCATGGCTGTGCTGCATCACCGTTACGCGGAGCGCGCTTCGGCGGTCGAGGTGAGCTTGCCCGACGGCCTGCCTCCGGCCGACTGCGAACTGACTCACCTCGCGCAGGTGCTCACCAACCTGATCGGGAACGCGCTCGAGTACACCGACAAGTCGGTGCTGGTGCAGGCCCGAAACGCACCACGCGGCTGGCTCGAGATCACCGTGGCGGACCACGGGGCGGGCCTTCCGACCACGAGCCTCGACGGGCTGTTCGAGAAGACCGGCCCAGCTGGACGAAACCGATCGCAGGGTGGGCTCGGGCTCGGGCTCTACCTCTGCCGCCTGGTGGTGGAGCGCTCTTTTGGGGGCAGGATCTGGGTGTCCTCGAGCGACCGCAGCGGCACCACGTTCAAGTTCATAGTGCCCGCCGTCGACGGCGCTGCAAAAACCCGGACGCGAGAAACCGCAGGTACCGGCCGTTAGACACCTCAAATGATCAGCTCTAGCTGGAATATCGACACGCGGCGTTGGTGGTAGCGGCCGGGGGTCGGCGCTCCTCATCAGCCGGCCCGGCGTGGGTCAGGGTTGGGGGCGGGATGGAATCGATCCCGGATCACCAGCGTCACGGTCCAGCCGATGTTGACTTTCCACCACCCGGCGGCCCCTGGAAACCGCTGGCGCTGAACGGCCGGCTGGTCGGCTGGGCCGAGGAGTCGGGATTGGCACTGGCGAGGCGAAGTGCGGAGCTGGGCGCGCAGCTGGCGGACGAGCACCGCGCCTACCTGCTGGGCCGCCTCGGCCACAAGCTGCGCTCAGCGTCGCTCGCGCTCCAGGAGTCGGCGCGCCAAGCTGCCTTTGGGCGTCCCGAGCTGATGGAGACGGTCTTCGAGCAGGCGCAGGAGGTCGCCAGGCGCGCGGCGGCTGTGGAAGCCGCGGCAGTCCAGCCCAAAGAGGGGGCTCGAGGCGTCGTGCTCGGTGCGGTGCTGAACCTCGCCATGCGAGGCGCAGACCGCCGGCTGCCTCCTGAGGCGTCAGTGCTCGGCTCTGAGCCCGCGTTGGTGGAGGCGTTTACGCGAGCCCAGGACTGGATGGGCGGTCAGACCCTGATGGTCGAGGCAGAGCTGATGGGCTCGTGGTGGAAGGTCAGCGTGATCGCCACCGGCGCCAGGCAAACGCTGGCGGTGCCTGAGATGGGGGAGCCGCTCATCAGGCTGATCGTCGAGTCGTACCTCGACGGCTGGTTCGACGCGAGCCGGCCGGACCGCGCCGACATCTACCTGCCCGCCCACCAATCGCGTTGATGAAAGCGGTAGGGCCAGAAGACCTTCCGTGCCTCTAGTCACCCGCGTGGTGGCGCCCAACCCTGGGCCCTACACCGGGCCCGGCACCAACACATGGATCCTCGGCGCGGGACCCGTGGTCGTCGTCATCGACCCGGGACCCGACGATGACCGGCACCTGGCGGCGATCGAAAAGAAGCTGGCCGGGGCGACGGTTGGCGTGGTCCTGGTGACCCACTCCCACCCCGACCACCTGCCGCTGGCCGAGAGGTTGGCCGGCGCTCACGGCGCTACGGTGCGCCGGTATCCCGAGCTCGGAGACGGGGATGTCGTCAGGGCGGGCACCCTCAACGTCACTGCGCTCTACACGCCGGGTCACAGCGCCGATCACCTGTGCTTCTGGCTGGCCGGCGACCGGGTCGTGTTCACCGGCGACCTGGTGTTGGGGAAAGGAAGCTCGATGGTCACCTACCCCGAGGGCAACGTGGCCGCCTACCTGCGCTCACTCGACCGGCTAATCGCGCTGGAGCCGAGGATGCTTTTCCCCGGTCATTGGGATCCGGTGACCAGTGCGATGGCGAAGCTCGAGGAATACAGGACGCATCGCCTCGAGCGTGAGGCGCAGGTGCTGGCCGAGGTGCGCCGGGGCCCGAGCACCGCGCGCGAGCTGACGCGGCGCGTCTACGGACCGGCGTTGGGTGAGGAGCTGCTGGTCGCTGCAGAGATGACCATGCGTGCACATCTGGAGAAGCTGGTTGACGAGGGCAAGGTGCGCATGGTCGGCGCCCAGCACGAGACATTCGAACCAGCGACCGGCCAAGTCTCGTAGCCTCCTCATGTGACCGATCTCCGACCGGCGATTCTTTCGCTGTCCGCCTCCGACCTCGAGGCATGGCTGGTGGCGAACAACGCCCCCGCATACCGCCGGCGCCAGATTTGGGGATGGCTCGCGCGCGGCGCCGCATCGTTCGAGGAGATGAATGACGTCCCGAAGAAATTGCGCTCCGACCTGGAGCGCGACTTCCGCATCACTTCGTTGCGAACCGTCGCCAGCACCGAGGCCGATCGCGCGCTCACCTCGAAAACGCTGTTCGAGCTGGATGGCGGACACTCGGTCGAGGCGGTCGTCATGCGTTACGCGGACCGATCGACGTTGTGCATTTCGTCACAAGCGGGTTGCCCGATCGGTTGCCCGTTCTGCGCGACCGGCAAATTTCCCTTCGGTCGAAATCTGAAGGCTCACGAGATCGTCGAGCAGGCGACCGATGCGGTGAGGCTGCTCGCGGCCGAAGGCCGGCGCCTGTCGCATGTCGTCTTCATGGGCATGGGTGAGCCGATGGCCAACTATCAATCGGTCGTCGAATCGGTGCGGCGGATCGCGGATCCAGAGCTGCTCGGCATCAGCCCGCGGCGCATCGTCGTATCCACCAGCGGCCTGATTCCGCGAATCGAACAGCTGGGCGCTGAGAAGTTGCCGGTCACGCTTGCGATCTCGCTGCACGCCGCGCGCAATGAGCTTCGCGATGTGCTGGTGCCCATAAATCGCAAATATCCGCTGGACCTACTGGTCAAGGCGGCCCAGGGTTACGCAGACACGACAGGCCGCCGCGTCAGCTACGAATGGGTGCTGCTCGCAGGTGTCAACGACACGGAGCGCGATGCCAAGGAGCTCGGCAGGCTGCTGCGCCGCAGGCTCGCGCACGTGAACCTGATCCCGTTCAACCCGGTCGAGGACACGCCCTATCGAGCCCCTGACCGCGTCGCGATAAGACGTTTCAAAGAGCTGGTCGAAGGCCAGGGCCTGAACGTGACCGTGCGCGACACCCGCGGGCGCGAAGCGGACGCGGCGTGCGGCCAGCTGCACGAGCGCGTCTTGCGGGAGCGATCGTCTGGGCCTGCCGCGCGGCCTCGCCTGGAACCGTCGGTGATCGGGTCATAGGCGGCATTCTCTACGCCGGCGCATCCGGCTTCAGCTACACGAGCTGGAAAGGCGTTTTCTATCCGGCGAATCTTCCTGGCAGCCGGATGCTCGAGTTTTACTCACAGAGGCTGAACGGTGTGGAGCTGAACGGAAGCTTCTACCGCACTCCACCCGAGTCGACGCTGTTGGCGTGGGCAAGCGGAACGAAACAGGAGTTCCGCTTTTGCATGAAGGCCCATCGAGGGCTCACCTACTCCGCTGACGCCTTTGATCGCGTCGGCCTGGCCGCCATCATCGGAGAGCGGCTCGCCCCGCTCGGCGACCGGCTCGGACCCGTGCTCCTGCAGTTCCCGCCGGCGCGACAGCGCAACGCGGGCCTGCTGGATGGTCTGCTCTCCGCACTCGGCCGTCCTGTCGCAGCGGAGTTTCGTCACGAGTCGTGGTTCGAGGATGAGACCTATCGGGTGCTCCAGACCCATGGTGCGGCTCTCGTCGTGACGGACGAGGAGAAATGGCCGCGCGCGCCTTTCCTGACGCTCGGGCCGATTGCCTATTTCCGTCTCCGCCGCGGCTATGACTCCGAGTCGTTGAAGCCCTGGCTCGCCGATGTCAAGGCGGCCATCGCCTCACACGATCAGGTCCACGTCTATTTCAAGCACGACCCCGAGGCGCCGGCGCTGGCCGAGCAGCTGCTGCAATCAGCCGGGTAGGTCGTCAGGCGGTTCAGGAGATGATGGGACCGGCTTCGTTCGCGGGAGCCTCGGTTTCTGGGGTGGACTGGAGCCTGGACTGCCGGCGATTGGCTCAGGTGATGAGGCGGTCATAGGCTGTGCCGCGATCTCGGGCTCAGGCTCGGGAGCCGTTTCGGGTCGAAGCTCGTGTGAGGGCAACGCATCGATCGCCGCAGCCGGCTCATGTGCCAGCTCACGTCGCACCGCCGTCGTGCTTCGCCGCATGAGGAGTGGGATCGCGACCACCGCGATGACGAACATGAGCACCGAGGCGAGCTGAGCCTGGCGCAGGCCCGCGAACACAGCGGGGTCGGTACGCAGGTAGCTCAAGAAGAATCGACCGAGACCGTACAGGCCGAGGTACACCAGGCCCACCACTCCGTCGGGCAGCCGTGCTTTCAGGCGCTGATGAAATGGCAGCAGCGCTCCGAGGAGCACCAGCGTGAGGATCATCTCGTAGGCGACTTCGGGGTGGACGACCAGGCCTGGTTGGCCGAGCGTGTTGGCGTTGACGTACTCCACCCCCCAGGGGAGGTTGGTCGGCGTGCCGTGATGCTCGCCGTTGATCACGTCCCCGATGCGGCCGATCGCCAGCCCGATCATGGTCGCGGCCCCAGCTGCGTCGATGACCTTCCAGTAAGAGATCGCTGCGCGTCGCGCCCAGATGTAGGCGCCCAACATCGCGCCGAACAGCCCGCCCCACTGGCTGATGCCCCCCTCGGTGAGCAAGAAGATCCTGCCCAGCTGGCCGGCGAAGAGCTTGTAGTTCTCCCACACGTAAAGAAGCCGGGCGCCGATCAGCCCGACCACCACCATCCACGCCACCCCATCCGCGCCATGGCTGACATCGACGTCGTCCTTGCTCAGAAGCCATAGCCCGAGCCGTGCGCCGGCCAGGATGCCCAGCACCGCGAAGACCCCGTGCCACGTGATGAGGAACGGCCCGAGCTTGAAAAGGTTGGGATCCAGGTCGATGACTATCGATAGCGGAATCAATCTGAGACTCCAGCGACTCGCGCGATACGCGCGAGGGCGACCTCTTTGGGCAGCAGGGCGAGCGTGTAGTCGATCGGCGGCGAGATCTTCTTGCCGGTCACCGCCTGCCGGATCGGCATGAACGTCTTGTTGGGTCCGAGGCCGGATTTCTCAACTACGCCCATCAGCGCCTCATGAATGGCGGCCGGCTCCCATGGCACATCCTTCAGGGCCTCCATGGCGGCGCGAACTCGCCCGGCCGCGTCGGGATCGAGCGCCGGCGGCGGCGGATCGGTCCAGAGGTAGTCGAGCAGATCGGCCGCGTCCGCGAGCTTGGTTATTCGCGTTTTCAACGCGGGGGCGGCTCGTCTGATAGTTGCCTCCTCGAGCTGTGGAAGGAATGGCTGGAGACGCCGCGCGAGCTCATCGTCGCTCAAGGCGCGGATGTACTCGCCGTTGATCCAGTTGAGCTTGTCCCAATCGAATCGGGCGCCGCCGTGCTGCACGCGCTCGAAAGAAAAGACTCGCACGAGCTCGTCGAACGAGAAGATCTCCTGCGATGTGCCCGGGTTCCAGCCCAGCAGCGCCAGGTAGTTGAGCAACGCCTCCGGCAGATAGCCCTGCTCGCGATACAGCAGCAGGTTGAGCTCGGGGTGCTTGCGCTTGGACATCTTGCTGCCGTCGTTGGCAAGGATCAGCGGCATGTGCGCGTATGCCTGTGGCCGCGCATAGCCAAGGGCGTCGATCACCATCAGCTGATACGGCGTGTTGGAAAGATGCTCTTCACCGCGGATCACGTGCGTGATCTTCATGGTGGCATCGTCGACAGGGCTTGCGTAGTTGTAGGTCGGGTAGGTATCGGACTTCACGATGATAAAGTCGCCGATGAGCCCTGAGTCAAAGCTCATCTCGCCCCGGATCATGTCGGTGAACTTCACCTCGCCGCCGGGAACCTTGAAGCGAACCGTGAACTCGCTGCGTCCCTGCGGCGGGTTGATCAAGCACCGCCTCGAGTACTTGTACGGCCGCTTCTCCGCCTGCGCCTGCTTGCGTTCTGCGTCCAGCTCTTCGGCCGTGCAGTAACAGCGGTAGGCCTTGCCCTCGGCGATCAGCCTGGCCGCGTGCTCCTTGTAGATGTCAAGCCGCTCCGACTGGCGGTATGGA
>DATCAV010000003.1:0-8818 GCA_036512415.1 Candidatus Dormiibacterota bacterium
CATCGTCTCCAGTGTGGACCTGAGCTCCGGCAGCATTGCAGAGCGCTTGGCCATCTGGAAGGACGCGCCGGCGCTCATCGCCGCCCGGCCGATTCTCGGCTACGGCCCCGACAACTTTGCCCTCGTGTACCCGCAGTTCCAGACCTCAAATCGCAATGCAGTACTCCTCACCGACCCTCACGAGGAGGCGCTTGGTGTGCTGGCGACACAGGGCGTCGTGGGGTTCCTCGCCTACCTGTGGATCCTGGTCGCGTTCGTTCGTGCGTTCTGGGCAGGCCGCCACCAGCGCGGCGCGGTTGCCCTGTTCGCCGGCTGGGTCGCCTATCAGGTGTCTATGCAGGTCGATTTCTCCTACATCCCGACCGCGGTGCCCTTCTGGCTCTTCGCTGCGGCAGCTGTGGTGACTTGGGCGCCCGACCTCAAATCGGCGCGGGTTGTGGCGTTCCCGCGTCGCGTCGCAATTCCGACGTTGGCGGCCGGCTCCTTGGCCCTGGCGGCCCTGGCCATCCCGGCCATCGTCTTGCCTTACCTCGCCGATGCCGACTACTACTATTCCCAGGCCGCTCCAACGCTCGCTGAGGCTCGCGCTGCGATCGCGCAAGCCCGGTCGTTTGCCCCGTACGAAGCCACCTACGCAGTCGAGGCCGGGAATGACGCGCTTAACCAGGACGCGAATGGCCTTCCGGCCCCCGATGCCGACTGGGCCGCTGCCCGCGAGGCATACGAGACCGCCGCCCGGTTGGGCAGTTATTTCCCTGAGACCTTCCAAAACCTCGCCATCGTCGACGAGCACCTCGGCGATCATGCCGCCGCATTGGCGGCCGCCCGTCGGGCGTTGTCGCTGGACCCCTACGACCCGGACAGCCGGGCGCTGCTGACGAAGCTGGGTGGATAGGTCTTCGCGACGGGGCCAGCTCGAGTAGCCAGGTCTCGTCGTCGCCGCCAAATTTCTTGGAGCGAGCCTGAAACGCCGAGTGGGGAGTGACTGTCCGGCTTCTCGCCGGCCCTGTCAGGGGCGGAAGATCAGCGAGTAGCCGCGCCCTGGCTTGTTGACGATATCGACGGGAATCGCAAGGTCGCCAAGGATCTTGCGAAGCCGCCTGATGTAGTTGCGTACCTCTTCAGGAAAGAGCGCCGGATCGGCCCAAGCCTGTCCAAGGATCTGCGTGGTCGTGAAGTACCGGTGGGGGTGACTCAGCAAGAACTGAAGTAGCTGGAACTCGCGCTTCGTCAGTGAGATGCCCTGGCCCTCATGCCTGATCATCCGCCCGGTCGGGTCGAGCCACAAGCCCTGAAGGTCCCAGATGCGCTTGTACCAGAGGTCGAGACGCCTCTGGTACCCCTGCATCTGATCGTCGATTATCTGTAGGTCGACCATCGCTGCTTTCCGAGCCTCCGGCCGCAGGGCCGCTACGTCCCGCTCGACTCGATCCAGCAAGCCCCGCTTGAACTCGAGCAGGTCGGCGTAAATGCTCATCCAGTGCCGGGCGTCTTCCCAGTGAGTGGTCTTGAGGTCCTCACCCTCGAGGGGACGCCCCGCCCGCACCCTGGTAGGAGGTGCCATTTCAGCCGATTCTAAGACAGCGATTGTTCTATGTGCAATGTCTCACGGAACAAAATTGGAATCGAGAAGGGAGCGTTTGTTGCTGAACTTCTTACGGCAAGGCCCGTACAACGTACGAAAGATGGCTAAAACTCTGAGCAAAAGGGATCGACCAGACGTGGATGCGGCGGAGCGCGGTGGCGACTGGACAAAGCGAATGGACGGCGAAGGCGTACCAGGCGATGCGAACCTGGTACAGGCCGTCTACTGGAGCGAGGTCTACACCGAGATCCTCGCGATGGAGGAGAAGGTGCTGGCGCGCATCCGCGAGCTGATGCTGACCCAATCGGATACAGCTCGACGCGAGGTCGAGCTCACTAACGTTCCTGTCGTTGTCGCCCAGGCGGAAAGGTTCCGCCAGCGCCTCGGTTATTGGGACGCGCGCGTGGCGGATCTGCAGCAGAGAGCCAAGTCGGCCTAGGAACCGCTCACTCGCCCAACTTGCAGATGAAGCGAATGATCGCCTCGATGCCTGTGTGGTAGTGGTCGATCGCCAGGTGCTCGTTCGGTGAGTGGACTGCGTCGTCAGCCTGCGGGATCCCGCTGATCATCAACGGCGCACCGACCGCCTCTTGAAAGTCCAGCGATACCGGGATCGAGCCACCGCTTCGAACAAGAGCTGTCTCCTTGCCGAAGGCCTCGCTATAAGCGGATCGGAGCGCGTTGGCAGCGGAGTGATTGACGTCGCACACTACAGGCGGGGCTGAGCCGAGTAGCTTGACCTTGATCTCCACTCCTGGAGTTGTGAGCGTGTTGACGTATTTCTCCAGGGACGACAGGATCGCCTTCCAGTCCTGGTCGGGTACCAGCCGCATGCTGACCTTTGCCATCGCACGTGCGGGAATCACAGTCTTCTCCCCGACGCCGGTGAATCCGCCGATGATGCCGTTGGCGTCCAGTGTCGGCCGGCTGCCGGTTCGCTCGATTCCGAGAAAACCTGGTTCACCCTCCAACGCACGCGCTCCCGACACCTTTTGAATCATTCGGACGTAGTGCTCGTCTTTCTTCTTCCAATCCGCCAACTCTTCATCGCTGGGCCGGCGCACGTCGTCGTAAAAGCCCGGAATGGTGATGTGTCCATTGCGATCCTTGAGCTCCCCGAGGACAAGAGCCAGTGTGTTGATGGGGTTGGGCGCCACGCCGCCGTACATTCCGGAATGCAGGTCGACTGCGGCGCCGCTGGCATGAAGCTCCACATAAAGGATGCCGCGGAGAGCGGTGCCAAGGGTGGGGTTGTCGGCCTCGTCGAAGCCGCCATCCCAGATCAAGACCGAGTCCGTCTTGAGCTTTGAGCCGTTCGCGCGCAGGTATCGCTTCAAGGACTCGCCGCTGACCTCTTCCTCACCTTCGATCAGGAAGCGGAGGTTGACCGGTGGTCCACCCGCGGCGAAGAGGTGCTCGACCGCCTTGAGCGTGGCCATGTGGTTGCCCTTGTTGTCGGCGCACCCTCGTGCATAGAGGTGACCGTTGCGAACCTCAGGCTCGAAAGGTGGCGACTTCCATTCGTCCATTGGGTCGGGCGGCTGCACGTCGTAGTGGCCGTAGATGGTGAGGTGGGGTTTCCCTGGGCGTCCGTTCCAATCCGCGACCACCACCGGGTTGCCATCCTTGATGACGTCGACGATCTCGACCTTCATTCCCAGCGCGACCATGCGATCCCGCAGCCACTCCGCGTTGCGGATGCAGTCGTCCCGCCGTTCGGGCAAGGTGCTGACCGACGGGATACGAAGCTCTTCCACGAGGTCGGCGAGGTCGGCGTCGCGGGATGCCTTCGCCTTCGCCAGGGCGGCGTCTCTAAGGGCGTGTGTATTGGCCATTACGATCGCCCTCGCGAGCGCTCGATCTGCTTGGCGTGATCGTGCCCGTGGCTGGCATAGATGGTGAGCCAGTCCTCCACCGAGTAGCGGCTGCGCTCGCTGTGGGTTCCCGCCCTCAGCCAATCCTCTTCGGTGAGCCGCTCCAGGATCTGCGCCGTGGACTCGCGCGCCCAGCGCATCGCTTCGAGGGAAGGCTCGATCGGGCGATCGGATGTGAGCTTCTTGGCGAAGAGGACCTCGTCGTAGCCGCTGATCACGGGGCCGTCCTCGGCGACCAGTCGCCGGAGCCTGATTGCCGAGGTCATCTCGCTGTCGGCGAGGTGGTGAGCGATCATCCGGGGCGTCCACTCATCGCTGGCGGAGCGATCGAGTTCCTCGTCCGTCAGACCTTTAAACGCCTCGACCACTGCGCTGTGCCCCTCCCGATACCGCCGGATCAAGGCCTTCCGTTCCTGAGCGTCCACAAACACCCTCCTGATTCAATCGCCGGCCGAGGTTGGAGCCGGCAACAGGAATCGAACCCGTAACCTGCTGTTTACAAAATCCACCCGACCCCTGCGCAGGGTATCCCGGGGCCTCCTAGCGTATTCGAGTGACCGCCCTGCGGCTCCTGGTGGCGCCGTGGAAGTCCCCGGCTTGGCTATATGACTTGGCTATATGGCCGAGATTACGCGCGATTACGTGGGCCTATTCTTTGGCCGGCGCTTCCTCGGACGTAGGAGGGACCGAGCACCTCGAAACACCTCCCTCACGACTGCTGGATTGGCTTCGGGAGGAACCTCTACATTGAGCCGCACGTCGCCAGCTCTCAGGCGGAATATGAGCGGCGTAGTCCTCTTAGGCTCCCGGAAGATGAGTCTGACAACAACGTCTTCAAGGGTCTTGAAGACCTGATTCCACACCTCAGGAGGCATGCTCAGGAAGGCATGCCGAACCAGGTCAAGAATTATCGCTGGCTGAGGAACCTCGGCGAACTGGTGATACCAGGTCACATAGACAGAAACCGGGATCGCCTCGAATGAAATGCGCGCCTCCTCGCGGTCGCGGTCATGGAACGCAAGCGAGTCAATGCCGATGATTGCCACCGGCTCGGGCGGGGCATCCTCGCCTACTTCCGTGATCCCGATACTCCACCCCCCTTTGGGCAGATCGGCGAGGACAGAATCCTCCGATTCCCCTAGTGGAATGTCGATGTCGGCCTCGCCATAGACTTCCCACTCGCCATCAGGTCGAGGGCGTAGCTCCAGACTCTTGGCCCGCCCGATCTGACGGGCACCGTGTTCGCTGAAGATGGGTCCGCCCGGGCGGAAGCTATCCACCATCTTTTGCAGCGCGTCGCGGGTGATGCGAATTCCACGCTGCGGCAGGAAATGAGTGGTCGCGATCACGCCGCCGGCGCGTAATGTCCGTGGCTTATCTGTCACGCGTGGTGAGTTTACGTTGGGTCGGCTCGAAAGCCTGGCTCTAAAGGAAGGGCGTGAGGGTAGGCACGACTTCGGTACGGACAAAGTCGCGCAGGGTCGTGAGCGTTTGAACGACAAATAGCGCGTTTGGCAGGGAAGGCTCAGCGAGCGTTAGATCGCGAGTGAAGTTCATTTGGAACTGTGAATTCAGCGCTGTGAAAATGGCTACTACGGATCCGTCGACTACCGGCCCCGAGTGTCCTGCCCGTTCCATGTGAAGGTGGCCGATGTGCGCGAATCCCGACGGACCTGCACCGATCCCGACGCCCCCCATCGCGTATGCGGTCAGGCTGAGTCTGCGGTGCTTGTCTATCCGGTCGAGTTCATGTATGACCCACAGCGGATGCTCGGAATAGGCGGCTTTGCGGTGGTACGGCTGAAGGGCTTTAATCGCATCACGAGCCTTCGGGTCAATCCCCTTGAGTTTGCTCCCGGCGGCACTGTCAAAGGAATGTGCGCCCCGCGTTTCGTCTGCAACGCCGATGATGACGAACTCAGAGGTCTCTTCTAGTTGGGCCGGGATGGTCTTGGGGCGATGGAACGCAACGGCGAGTTCCAGGGCGAGATGGTCAAGAGTGGCCCGCAACGCGTGAACGGCGTCCCCAACCATGAGGGCCAACTCAGGCGGAGGTGGCTTGCTGATGCGGGCGTGCACCACGGTGCGGCCGGTGCCGGCATTTGTCTGCGGAACGAGGGTGTACGCGTTAGTGCCAAGCCAAGCCTGTGTCAGTTGGCGCAGACCCTCGATGTGCTTGCTCGCCCAATCGAGCTTCCGCGAAAACGAGAGCGACACGATCCGCGCCTCCTCTGCTGCGACTCGCTCTTGTTCCTGGCGTGCCAGACGCCGTGCGCGATGTTCCGATTTGCGCGCTTTCTGTGTCTCTGTGCGCTTAATCGGCTTGCGTAGATGGGGGGCCATCGTCTACAACTTGCGCTGCTGTTCGGGCGCCTTATGACGCTTGAGCTTGTCGTAGATCCAAGCGCTTAGCAACGCCACTGCAACATCTATAGGCACCCTTTCCGCGTACTCCACGATGAAGTGGCTGACTTGACTGAACTCGGCGCTCCCCATTCCTTGTCCGGTTCTCACGCAACCGCACCTTGCAGGCCCTCCGTCAGCTCGTATGGTTCCGTGCCCAGATCGAGCCAGAGGTCGCCGCGGGTAAACCTGACATTTATGCGCTTGGTGCGCGTCGCTTTTCGCACCTACGCAGCGTAGATGAGCGCCGAGCGCGGTGACCAAGGAGAACGCTTGATTGGCCATTCACTGAGTCGGCGCCCTCATCGTCAGACTGGTGGGCGGAGTCCGAAAGCTCCCCCCTGACCGCTGCATCTACGGCGAGGTCCTGACCAACACCTTCGACTGAGCCGCTCCCGGCCGTAAGCGTGAAGACTCGCTATGTAATAGAGGGACCGGAGATTTAGGCCGTCTCCCTCATCCAGGCGCGGAGTGATTCACCCACGCGCCGAACTTCTTAGGAACCCCAACTTTCAGCCCTAGCACGCCCTCAAGGAGGAAACACACCTTGCGCGACCTCAACGACATCACCGTCGATTTACTTCGCTCCCGTGGGATCACCCAAGCTTTCGTCGCCCGCGAATCCCGCCTCCCCTACCAACGTCTTCAGCACGCGCTGGCGGGCGCTGGCTCGAGCCCGATGAACAGCATCGTCTGCTTAACACCCTGGCCCGGCTTGGACTGCTCGAGGCCGCCCGCGATCCAATGGCCACAGCAGGTCTCTGATGACGACCAACATCGTCGAGCTCGCTTTCCCGGCTCTCCTGACGATCAAGGACATCCAGCGCGTCTGTCAGTGCGGCCAACGCCAGGCATATGAGATCGCCCACGCAGCCGGCACCGTGCGACTCGGCAGGTCGTTGCGGGTGCGGCCGGAAGACCTCGCGGCCTACCTTGAACGAGTCGCCGTCCGTGGTGCCGCGTGAGCGCGCCTCGCCGCCTGCGGCCTTACACATCACTCCCGCAAGGCTTCCTGCGCCGCCCTGAAGTCATGCGCCTCGAGGCGCCAGCAAAGCTCCTGTTCTGGGCCATGACCGACCACGCCTGCGAGCAGCTCACGGACGGCCTGATCGAAGGCGTCGTGCTCCCCATGCTCTACGCAGTGACCGGCGCCGATGCCTCTGCGTTGGCAGAGCTGGCGGCAATCGTTCTCGACCTCCATGACGGCAACTACCAGCTCGTGGACTTCCTCGAGTACAGCCGCAGCCGCGAGGATCGAGAAGGCGCTCGGACCGCCGCCCGGGAGAAGAAGGCTCGGCACCGCAGGAGTGATGTCCCACGGGACGTCCCCCACCTGTCCCCCAGGGACACACCGGGGGACCTACCGGCACAGAGGGAGAGGGAGAGGGAACGTTAGAGGGCTCGTTAGAGAGTATCCAACCAAATAGTCCTGATCTAGTAAATCCCGGCCGGGGAGCAAACGTAACGCTCGACGGCCTGGACGGGGATGTGGGTGTTCTCGACCAAGCTGTCGAAGTCGAGCAGGTCACGCCCTGGGAGGAGCCGTTCGCCGAGCTGGTCTGATGGCCAAGCCGTTTTCTTATGAAGCCGCCCATCGCATCCATCGTGCCGCGTTGGCAGGCAAGCCTTGTGAGCACTGCACACTCGAGGTCGCTTTGAAGCCCAATGTTCCAGCAGACAAGCTGCTCGTCGGGGCTGGGCGATATGCCGGCCTGCTTTACACCCTCGACAGCGCGTGGATGGTTCGACTCTGCGTTCGGCACCATCGACTGAGCGACAGTCGGCAACGTCGAATTCCCCGACCAGGGCAAGCCGCGTGAGCACTGCGACTCAGCGTCGTCACCGGGCCTTCTCCCCGGACGACCTCGCGAAGAAGCTGGCTCAGATCGACGCCTTCGTCAGCCCAAAGTTGCCGACGCCATTGCAAATATCATTTGGGTTCGACAAATATCGATCTATACAGCAGAACCCGAACTCGCCGAAGCTCCACAAATCGCGGCGCCATCATCGCGAGATAGGCGAGCATGTCGCTCGGCCCGAGTAGGGTCATAAAGGCACGCCGAGATCGCGCCGAGCTGTACCTGGAGCGTCTTCAATACTCAAACGGCCCGTCGGCCAGCGGTCCATCTGAGGGCCCCAGCAGACCGTCGACCCCAGGAATCACCGGCGTCTCTAGCAGCGCATTCGCAATTTTGCACAGGGTCGAGTTGGCCACCCGCTGGCCGTGGCGCGCTGCGGAGATGGTCGCAACACTTATTCCGGACGCCCTCGCCAGATCGGTGGCATTCCAGCCACGCCGGGCGAGCTCGCGCTCAAGCCGAGCCAGGTGCATGCGATTGGTCATCGAATTCCATCTCTTATAAACATTTGCTTGATAAGACCATTCTGAGTACTTTCCCAGCAAGTTCCCAGCAAATTCAGGTGATACGGTAGGATGCGCGGCAGGTCGCTCACTCCTTGACGCCCGTCAAGGGAGACCCCGCCGCCACAACTGGCTGAAGTGCCCAAAGATGCCAAGGTCGCATTCTTCTACGTCCAAGACAAATGCGCAACGCTGGAGATCGCCAGCGCGACGTTAGCCCTCAGCCGTCTCTTCATCTTCAACCCTCGATCCCGTCGAACGGCCCAGCACTGAGCCCCCGCCTGACTACGTCCTGGCCGACCCGGTTCTGCTCAGCGATTGGAAGCGCCGGCACCGGCCCGACCTCCGAGCGGCTGAGGGACGGCTGGAGCGCGTCTGAAACGCTCGACAGCGGTTACATAAACCGCTGTTTTCGATCTCCAATCCAAGGCTGGAGGCCGCGAATTGAATACGATTCGTTGGAGCCGGCAACAGGAATCGAACCCGTAACCTGCTGTTTACAAAACAGCTGCTCTGCCAATTGAGCTATGCCGGCGTCCTCGGGAAGGGTAGCGGAACCCTTTTTGGAAGGGGGTGGACGGGTTAGTTCGAGTT
>DATCAV010000004.1:0-6060 GCA_036512415.1 Candidatus Dormiibacterota bacterium
CAGTCGACCAGAGCGACCTACGTGGTTGTCACCGATCGTGCCGGCATCCGGTACTCACACACAAATCCTGCCCTGATCGGCAAGCCCGTGGATGAAAGCCCAGGCACGGTGCTTGAGGGCAACACCTGGGTGGGCGTGCAGCAAGGCACTCTCGGCGTTTCGGCTCGCGGCAAAGCGCCGATCTTCCATGGCGGTGGCGTGATCGGAATGGTATCGGTCGGCTTCCTGGAAACCACCGTCTTCAACCAACTCCTTGCCGAGATGCCCGGGTTCGCAGTGACTGTGCTGCTCGCGCTTGGCCTTGGCGTCGCCGGCTCCATGCTGCTGGCGTCGCGTCTCAAGCGCCAGACGTTCGGACTGGAGCCGTACGAGATCGCGGGCCTGCTGGAAGAACGCGAAGCGAGCTTACAGGGGATACACGAGGGCGCCATCGCCACGGACCGGGACGGAACAATCACGCTTGCGAACGACGAGGCGCGCCGCCTGCTGGCGCTACCCGCGGACTGTGTCGGTCGCCGCGTGTCGCAGGTCCTCCCGCAGGGCCGGCTGCTGAAGTTCCTCTCCGGCGGATTGAACGACGAAGACGAGGTGCTCCTCGCGGGGGATCGCGTGCTGGTGGCAAGCCGCCGCGTGATTCGCGTCCACGGCCGCGAAATCGGCCACGTCGCGACATTGCGCGATTCGACCGAGCTGAGCGGTCTTGCACGCGGACTCGGCGTCGACAGCCTCACGGATGCGCTGCGCGCCCAGGCGCATGAGTACTCGAACCGTCTGCACACCATCGCGGGCCTCGTCCAGATGGGTCGCGGCGACGAGGCGATGAAGCTCATCGCACAGACCTCTGGCGTTCACCAGGAGCTCACCGAAGCGCTGCTGGACAGGGTTGGAG
The DNA here is from genome assembly GCA_036512415.1 of Candidatus Dormiibacterota bacterium. Lineage (GTDB taxonomy): Bacteria > Chloroflexota > Dormibacteria > Dormibacterales > Dormibacteraceae > Palsa-872. Next base: position 890 of record DATCAV010000004.1, read on the forward strand.
ATCCGGTGCTCGGCGCGCTCCTGCTCGCAAAGGCCGCAGTTGCTTCGGAGAGGGGAATGGAGCTGAGAGTGAGTGAGGACACGGTCATGACTCGAAGTGCGCTGGACAGTGAGGACTTGATCACGCTCCTCGGCAATCTGATCGACAATGCGCTGGACGCGGCCGGATCCTCGAGCGGCGAACGATGGGTCAGCGTGTCCGTTACCGAGCAGCAAAGCGAGGTCGTGATCGCAGTCCACGACTCCGGTCCAGGGGTGCTGGCCAGCCTCAACGGCCAGATCTTCCAGGAGGGGTTCAGCACGAAGTCCGGCGCCGGCCGCAAACGCCGCGGGTTCGGCCTTGCGCTCGTGCGCCAGGTGGTCCACCGGCACGGTGGCGAAGTCAGCGTGGTCAACGACGGCGGCGCCCTGTTCACGGTCCGGCTTCCTCTGATGGTGACCGCGGGCACATGATCCGCGCGCTTGTCGTGGACGACGACTACCGGGTTGCAGACCTCCATTGCGCGTACGTGGAACGGGTGTCTGGTTTTGCCGTCGCCGGCCGAGCACACACAGGCGCCGAGGCGCTCTCGAGCGTGGACCAACTGAGGCCAGACCTGGTGTTGCTGGACATCTACCTGCCCGACATCTCGGGCCTGGAGGTGCTGCAGCAGCTGCGCGAAGACGACCATCCTCCGGTCGACGTGATCTCGATCACAGCGGCGCGCGAGATCGAGAGCCTGCGGGCGGCGATGCGCGGCGGCGTCGTCCATTATCTGATCAAGCCGTTTCTCTTCGCGACCTTCGAAGAGAAGCTCCTCTCCTACGCAGCGGCCCGCGACCGCATGACCCGAATCGGCCAGGCGGAGCAAACGGACGTGGACCGGATCTTCAGCGCCCTGAGGACCGCTCGCAACGAACCCCTGCCGAAGGGCCTGTCCGACGCCACGCTTGAATTGATCGTCCAGGCCCTGAGCCGTTCGCAGTCGGGGCTCCCGGCTAGCGCGGTTGCGGATGAGGCCGGGGTCAGTCGCGTCACGGCGCGGCGGTACCTGGATCACCTCTGCCAGTTGGGGAAGGTGGAGCTCACCATGCGGTACGGCGGGCCGGGCCGGCCCGAGCACCGCTACCGCCTGATGACCAGCCTGCCAGCCTCCAGATAGGCAGTAGCGCTTGCTTTAGCTTCTTGCGATGGGTTCGTTCTGGGTCCCGTCCTACGCATTCAGAACGAAGCTCAGTCGATCGACTGCGCAAAGGGTAGGGCGGGGTCCGGCAAGGGTGAATTGATGGCCAGATGCACGGTCGCTTCGCGGCCGCCGTTCCAATTGCGATGTGGAATGCCTGCTGGGAATACCACAAGAGTTCCGGGACCGGCCTCATATCGCTTACCTTCGATCTCCAGGCTCATGGTGCCGCTGAGGATGTAGAACAGCTGGTCGACCATGTGCTTGTGGAGGCCCGCCGGGGAACCTTCGCCTGGCGGGGTCTTGATGCAGTTGACGCTGCAGCTGGACGCCCCCGAATCGCGACCGATCAGCGTCTGCGAGACCCGCTCGCTGGTTGCATTGAGGCGGTCGAAGTCTACTTTTCGCAGGAATTCCATCGCGTCCTCCGATGTCTCAAATTAACGGCACCATAGAGTTCGGGACTGTGAGGCGCCGGCTTAAAATCTCCGAGGCCCCGACAAAAACTGAATTCGACGCGGAGCCACTCCAGCGGCGCGCCGCCAGCTTCCACCTGACCGCCGGGCATGTAGTAGTTCATGTAGCAATCCTGGCGACCTCGGTGGCTGAAACGGCACTCAAATGGTGTGGCGAGGCTTCGAATTTAAGCCAAAACCCTCGAAAAACAGTCTCTGTGGACGAGACCGCCTAGATTTCGGGACCGTGAGGCCCCGGGTTCAAATCCCCGGCCCCCGACCAAAATCTGATCTCGATCCGTCGGATTGTGTGTAGCTAATGTGATAGATCCGCTTTAGCGGTCTAGCACGCGTGTAGCACGGGCTCTTCTGATTCATCTTTCTCGGCACATAGCAATCACTTGCGCATTGGACGCGTGTTCATCGAGCGGGCACTCTCCGTGGCTGACTGCCAAATAGCGATCGCGAGCAGGAACGTGGCGAGCACGAGTGCGTGCGCTGCCGTGCACCACACGCAGATAGTGCCCAGCATCACGATTTCGATGAACACGAGCCCGAGTACCGTGACCAAGCCGAGTGCCGACCATGCCACCTGCAGGAGCGTCAAGAGTGGTACGCCGCGCCCGCTCAGCTGCCCGACGGCGAGGGCCGCGCTGACCGTGAACCAGACGATGCCGGCGGCCGACGTGGGCAGCGCTGAGCCGGCAATCACTGCATATCCGCTCGACAAGACTCGCTCGCAGTTGACCGCTCCGCTCGACGTGCACACCAGCGGGATTGCCGAGTAGTGCACAACCGTCAGGTACACGGACACGCCCAGGCCCGCCACACTTGCGAGCGCCGCTAGCCCCGGCAGCAAGCGGTCGTGGCGCCCCATTCGATTACAGCTTGGCCTCGATGGATTGGATCGCGGCTCCCGAGCACACTTCGGCAGGCTGGTCCGAGGTGAGCTTGCACACGGCGGCGGCGATCAGGTTGGCAGAACCAAGGATCGCCTTGGCCTGCACTGAGTCTGCTTGCTGCAGCGCGTCGGCGATCTGCTGCCAGCTCATGCCTTGGAGGGAGTCGGGGGCATAGGTCGCGCCAGAGAAGGCATAGCGGTTGCCGAGATCGACGAATGGGATGCTGCCGCTCGCGTCAAAGCGGTTCACGAGCGCAACCTGAGCCTGGGTCGGTGAATCGAGCGAGTTCTGGTTCCGGTCGGTAGTCTCCACGGCCTGAAACTCGATGTACTGGCTTGAGTACGTTGCCCTGTGGAATGTAAATGTGGGCGTGTTCGCGTATATGTCGCTCGAGGACGAGGTTGTCGTCTTGAGGCCTGAGAAGGCGCCAAAGCGCGAGAGCGCGATGATGATTGGCCAGCGTTCGGCTGCGCAGTAGGGACAGTACTCGGCGCCGAAGTAGAAGACGAGCGGTTTGCCGCCGGGGCCAACGAGCGCCGGGCCGGACACGGGCTTGAGGCGGTTGGCGGCCGAACCCAAACCCACCTGCTCCAACTCCGATGGCGGCAGGCTCGTGATTGTGGAGAGCACCGCGGCTGCATGTGTCGAGTCGATGGGGGCCGGGGCTGGAGGGGTGGTCACCCAGCGGATGGCCAGGAAAGCGACCACCAGTAGGGCGATGGCGCCGATCGTGGCCGCGGCGGGGAGCCATCCGGGCGTACGCCGAACGGGCTTGCGCATCGACCGCGTCCCCTTCTTGTGCGGCTGCTGTAGGGACATCCTCGGCGGCGATTTCGACGGGGAGTGCGCGCCCTTTTGTTTGTGAGCCATCACGACTCCCTGATGAGCTGAGCCAGGACCAGGAGGCTGGTCATCGCGTCCTCTTACTCAATCTAGGGTCACACATCTGGGGCTCTTCCAAGGTCGAATCGAACGCCCTGGGCCAGTGGAAGGTCTCGTCCGAAGTTGATGGTGTTGGTCTGGCGTCGCATGTAGGCTTTCCAGGCGTCTGAACCGGCTTGGCGGCCGCCGCCCGTGGCCTTCTCGCCGCCGAAGGCACCGCCGATCTCCGCGCCCGACGTGCCCACGTTCACATTGGCGATGCCGCAGTCGGACCCCACTGCCGACAGCCAGGTCTCCGCCGACCGAAGATCGGTGGTGAAGAGGCTGCTCGAGAGGCCTTGAGGAACAGCGTTGTTGGCGGTGATCGCGTCGCTGAGGTTTTCGACCGTCAACACGTGGAGGATCGGGGCGAAGATCTCCTCCTTGCACACGGACATATCCAGATTGGAGCGGACGATCGTGGGTTCGACGAAGTAGCCGGGCCGGTCACCTAGCACCCGAGCCCCGCACAGTATCTCGCCGCCCTCCTTCCGGATCCGATCGAGTCCTTCTCGGTAGTCGTTGACCGCCTGTTCCGAAACCAGTGGGCCCATCAGTGTTGCCTCATCGAGGGGGTCGCCGATGCGCACCGTCGCGTAGGCTGCGACCAGCCGGCTGATGAAGGTTTCGGCGATGCCGCGCTGCAGGATGAGGCGCCGTGTGCTTGTGCAGCGTTGGCCGGCTGTGCCGACCGCACCGAACACGACGGCGGCGAGGGCCATGTCCAGGTCCGCATCGTCCAGGACGATCAGGCCGTTGTTTCCACCGAGCTCGAGAATCGAACGTGCGCCGCGCTTCCCAAGCGCGGTCGAGACCCGTTCGCCAAGATCACATGAACCGGTGGCCTGGACGAGTGGGATCCGGGGGTCGGCGAGAAGTGCCTCTCCCACCGTGCTGCCCGGGCCGATGACCAGGCCGAAGATGCCCTCCGCCTCTGTGCCGCGCGTCACCTGGTGAAACACTTGCTGGATGGCTATCGATACGAGCGGCGTGAGGCTGGACGGCTTCCATAGGATGCTGTCACCGCAGACCGCGGCCAGTGACCATCCCCACCCGGGGACCGCGACCGGAAAGTTGAAGGCGGAGATAATGCCGACCATCCCGAGCGGGTGCCATTGCTCGGTGAGCCGGTGCTGCACGCGCTCGGAATGCATCTGGTTCCCGTAGAGTTGGCGCGAGAGACCGACGGCCAGGTCGCACATGTCGATGACCTCTTGAACCTCCCCGCGTGCTTCGCCGAGGATCTTCCCGTTCTCGAGGCTGATAAGCCTGGCAAGGTCCTCCTTTCGCTCCCGGAGTGCTTGCCCCAAGCGGCGCACGACCTCGCCCCGGCGTGGTGCGGGTACCGTCCTCCAGCGCTCGAAAGCTGAGTGAGTGGCCGATGAGACCGCGAGGTAATCGTCAGGGCCCGCGGTCATGAGCCGAGCCAACACATCGCCGGAGGTCGGGTCGAATGTCAGCAACTCCGGGCCCGTGGGCTCGGCCACAAAATCGCCGCCTCGCGCGACTCCGGAGACCAATCCACCAAAGGGCAGCCCAAATGCCGACAGGATCTCCCGCACCTGGACTTGTCTCGCCGACGTTGAGGGGATGGTTCCGAGTTCCATTGGATCTCTCCTTGATGTCGTCAGCCGGCCCGATGCCGGCCTGCCTTTCATTGTCAGATCGCTTGCCCGACCATCCGAGAAGCGTACGTCCCTCGCCGATGCTGAGCGGCCGGGCCATCGCGGT
>DATCAV010000005.1:0-3423 GCA_036512415.1 Candidatus Dormiibacterota bacterium
GAGCTGCTCGGTTGGGAGGAGGACGTCCGCCTGCGTCTCGAGGAGTACCGCGCGTACAAGGAGATGGCAGAGGGGATGATGACCCGCGCGGAGCAGGAGCCGTTCGCGTTTCCGCCGCCCACGCGGCAGGTCGATGCGGCAGGACAGGAAGAGCCACTCGAGGTGGGACTGCTGGTCGTCGCGTTCAACAGCGTGCTCGCACGCGTCCCGCCGCGCCCCCTTGTCGTCACGGGACGGACGTGGACGTTGGAGGAAAAGCTGGACGCGATCACCAGCCGTCTGCGCCTTGGGCCGATCGAGCTGCTCGAGCTGATCCTGGAATCAGAAGACCGTCTCGAGGCGGTGGTCACCTTCGTCGCAGTGTTGGAGCTGCTCAGGCGATCGCTGATCAGCGTGCGGCAAAAGGAGCGCTTCGGACCAATCCACATCGAATCCAGGAGTGCACCTGAGGTCGCGGCAGGATGAGCGAGCTGTCAGCGACGCTCGAGGCGATCCTCTTCACCTCCAGCCGGCCGATCAAGCTGCGTGAGCTGCAACAGGCGACGAGCAGCGACCGCACAGCCGTGGAGCAGGCTCTCGAAGACCTGAAGGCTTCTCTGGAGGGACGTGGCGTGATGTTGATGCGCCACCACGACGAGTTGAACCTCGCCACGCGCCCGGCTTATGCAGCCGCTGTACGGCGCGCGCTTCGCCCGGAGGTTTCAGGCAAGCTCTCGCCTGCCGCCTACGAAACACTGGCGATCGTGGCGTACCAGCAGCCGGTGCCACGGTCGCGCATCGAAGAGGTGCGCGGCGTCAACTGCGAGAGCGTGCTCACCAACCTGGAGCTCCGCAATCTGATCACCGAGGTCGGCCGCGGCACCGGGCCCGGCTTGCCCAGGCTGTACGGCACGACGATGAGGTTTCTCCAGGTGATGGGTCTCGAGTCGCTCGATCACCTGCCCACCCCTCGGCTCGACCGCACGGAGGTGGGGACATCTCCGACCAATCCTCTGACCAAGAGCGGCTAAACCGCTTTCTCGCCAGGGCGGGGGTGGCCAGCCGCCGCGCGGCAGACGCGTTGATTGCGTCAGGGGCGGTGCGCGTGAACGGCGAGGTCCCGCCGCCCTCCGGTATGTTCGTCGACCCCGACAAAGACGTGGTCACAGTCGACGGCAACCCGGTACGGCCGGTGACCAGGCACCGTTACGTGGTCATCAACAAGCCGCTCGGAGTGATCACCACCGCCCGTGACGAGGAGGCGCGCACGACAGTTCTCGATGTGGTCGGAGATGAGGGGCAGGCCGGTCACCGACTGTTCCCAGTCGGAAGGCTCGATGCCGATACATCCGGCCTGTTGCTGCTCACCGATGACGGCGAGCTCGCGTTTCGTCTCACGCACCCGCGTTACAAGGTCGCCAAGGAATACATCGCGACGGTGATCGGCAACCCGACCGCAGCGGACCTCGAAACCCTTCGCACGGGTGTGAAGCTCGAGGAGGGCGTCACCGCTCCCGCCGAGGTCGAGACAGTCGCGGTGACTCCGGGCAGTCGGGACTCCGTGCTGGCAGACGTCCGAATCGTCATTCGCGAGGGGCGCCACCGGCAGGTGCGCCGAATGGTGCATGGGGTCGGCCACAAGGTCCATTCGCTTCGGCGTGTCGGGTTCGGACCCTTGAAGATCGGCCGCCTCAAGGTTGGCGGTTGGCGACTGCTCGGCGACGCTGAGGTGACTGCGCTCCGCCGGGCCGTGGGTATCGGCTTGAAGGGGGGAGGGCCCCCCTTGGATGCGGCGGGCCTGGCAGAGCCAGATCCCGGCGCAACCCCCCCGCTGAAGTGATCGTCGCCATCGATGGCGGTGTGGCGTCAGGAAAATCCGCCGTCGGCAAGCGAGTGGCCGAAGCCCTCGTCCTTCCGTTCGTCGACAGCGGGCTGATGTACCGCGCGGTGACCAAGCTGGCCGCTGAGCGCCGAATCGATCCGAGTGATGTCGATGGGCTCGTCGAGCTTGCAAGAAAGACGGGGTTGAAGGTCGACGGCGACCGGGTTTGGGCCGATCGTGTCGAGCTGACGGAAGGGATCTTTGACGCGGACCACATGGAAGCGCTGCCGCGGATTTCGGCAATCGCGGGCGTGCGCGAGGCGTTGGTGGCGCAGCAACGACGCCTTGGACAGGGCGGGGTCGTGATGGCGGGTCGAGATATCGGCACCGTCGTGTTCTCTGACGCGGACTACAAGTTCTTCCTCACCGCTAGTCTCGAAGAGAAAGTTCGGAGGCGCGCCGCGCAGTATGAAAGGCGAGGCGAGGTGGTTGACCAGGAAGCGATGCGCAGAGAGGTCGAGGCCCGCGACCGTGTCGACACCGAGCGAGCGGTGGCTCCGCTCCGGCCGGCACCCGATGCGATCGTCATCGACACCGACCATCTGACGGTCGATGAGGTGGTCGATGTAATTCTTCGCCACATCGCCCAGCGAGGCGAGGCGAGATGATGTACGGATTCCTCCGCTGGTTTATGCGCACGATGACGCGCACCTACGTGGTCGGACTTTTTCGCGTGGTTGGCACAGAGAACGTGCCGAGAACCGGCCCGCTGATTATTTGCCCGAGCCACTCAGGCACCCTCGATCCGCCGATGGTCCCGGCGTTCTCCCCTCGATCTGACAGCTGGAGCATGGCGAAGTCGGAGTACTTCAAGGGGGGCGTCGTCGAGGTGCTCTTCCGGTGGTATCACGCATTCCCGGTGGTGCGGCACACTGCAGATCGCGCCGCGCTCAAGCGCTCGTTCGATCTGCTGAAGTCAGGACACGCGCTGATCATCTATCCGGAGGGCACGCGCGTTGATTCGGGGGTCTTGGCAAGCCCGGAACCGGGCGCGGGCTTCCTTGCTCAAAAAGCGGGCTGCCCGGTCGTCCCGGTCGGACTGTCCGGGACTCGCGAATGCTTGCCGAAGGGCGCGCACTGGCCGCGCCGCGTGCCTGTGAGCATCACGTTCGGCAAACCGTTCCTGGTCGCATCGAAGCGACCGGATGGAACCAGGGTCTCGCACCAGGAGGCTTCCGACGCGATCATGGTCGAGATCGCGGAATTACTTCCGGCCGACCAGCGCGGCGCTTTCAGCGACCTGGAATCTCATCGCCGGAGACTAGCGGGAGTGACGAAGAAAATATGAGAAAGGACCAGTCGGTCCTCTCTCATCGAGCGTGCGGCTCCGCCGCAGGGCTGCCTCCCGCGACTGCGTCGCGGGGACCCCAGAGGTATCAAAGTCATGGCCGGGGGGACCCCGCCCAACCCTGCTGCGATGGTCTTAGTAACCGGCTAGTTGATCGCGGGCCTTGCCCAGTCGTCTTCGGTGAGGCTGCCCAGCGCTGGGTTGAAGCAGGCGTCGAACGCCTCCTTCAGCGTCTGTGGCGAGAGCTTCGGCGGTTCCTGCCGGTAGTTGGCAA
>DATCAV010000006.1:0-9587 GCA_036512415.1 Candidatus Dormiibacterota bacterium
GTACTCCTGAATGGCATGCGCGAGGTGCTGCATCGTCATCGACTGCAGCCAGACACGCCCTGGACCGGTGAGCGAGGCGAGGAAGATGCCGTCGCCACCGAAGAATGCGTTCTTGATGCCGGGGACTGTCGTGATGTTGAACTGCACGGATTCCTGGTACATCCCCACGTGGCCTGGGTGAACGCGCAGCGTGTTACCCGGCTGAAGGTCGTAGGTCACCACCTCTCCGTGAAGCTCCACCCACGCTTGCCCCTGCCCCTGCAAGCGCTGCATGCGAAATCCGGTGCCACCGAAAACGCCGGCGCCCAGTCGCTGCTGGAAACCAATCGAGAACTGCACCCCCGGCGTCGCGCACATGAAGCCGTGCCGGTGCACGAGATAGCCGTGGCCCGGTGCGATCTCCATCGGCAGGACCTGGCCCGGTAGCTTGGCGGCGAACGCCAGCAGTCCAGGACCGCCACCCGCCGTGTACTCGGTCATGAAGAGCGTGCCCCCGGCGGCCATTCGCCCGATCGCGCCCATGAAGCCGCCCTGCTGACCGCCGGCAGACGTCGACGTCTGCATCTGGATCGCCATCGACATCCACGCCAGCTGACCCGACTCGGCGAAGACCTTGTCTCCGGGCTGCATGCTGAGCTCCAGCACGGGCATCACTGTGCCGATGATCTTGGTTTCCACTCCTCTAGCCTCCACTCAAAATATCAACGATGCCGCCCGCGCCCGACGCTTTGTGGGGCAGGTATTCCTGGATCGCATGCGCCAGGTGTTGCATGGTCATTGACTGCAGCCACACTCGCCCGGGTCCGGTGAGCGACGCAAGAAAGATGCCGTCACCGCCAAAGAAAGCGTTCTTGATTCCGGGCACCGTGGTGATGCTGAACTGCACAGACTCCTGGTACATCCCCACGTGGCCCGGATGGACGCGCAAGGTGTTGCCGGGTTGTAGGTCGTAAGGCACGACCTCGCCGCTCAGCTCGACCCATGCTTTTCCGTGCCCCGTCAACCGCTGCATGCGAAAGCCGGTGCCGCCGAGCAGCCCCGTGCCAAGCCGCTGCTGGAAGCCCATCGAGAACTGCACGCCGGGAGTGGCGCACATGAATCCGTGCCGGTGCACCAGGTAGCCAGAGCCGGGCGCGACATCCATGGCCAGGATCTGGCCGGGCAGCTTGGCCGCGAATGAGAGGAGGCCGGGGCCGCCGCCCGCCGTGTACTCGGTCATGAACAGGGTGCCGCCGGCGACTGCTCTCCCGAGCGCGCCCATGAAGCCGCCCTGCTGGCCGCCGGCAGACGTCGACGTCTGCATCTGGATCGCCATCGACATCCACGCCAGCTGACCCGACTCGGCGAAGACCTTGTCGCCCGGCTGCATGCTCAGCTCGAGCACGGGCAGCACGGTGCCGATGATCTTTGGCTCCAACGGTTCCCCCCTTGAAAGACGAAAGCAGTCGCCTCGGCGACCACTGTATCAGGAGGCTGAGCCGGTTCCGTCGTGATGCACGTGCTCGAGCGTGTGCCTGCGGGCCGCCTTCCGACCGGGATTGCGCGAGCACGCATCGCAAACCCCGACGACCAGGACTTCGGTTCGCACCGGACGGAAGCGGTGCGACTCTTCGAGGTGCTTCTCGAGCGAGTTGACGAGCTCCTCCTGGATGTGCAGCACGCCTCCGCAAATCTGGCACACGGCGTGGTGGTGATCGCCGCTGGCGAGCTCGTAGTGAGTCGGACCCTCGCCCAGGTGCGCGGCATAAACCGACCCCGACGCGGTCAGCGCCTCGAGCGACCGATACACGGTGCTGCGCGGAAATCCAGGTTTCGTCTTATGCAGCTCGGCAGCTATCTCCTCAGCCGTGCAGTGACCGCCGAGTCGAACGATGGCGTTGTAAACCATCGTCCGCTGAGCCGTGCGGCGCATTCCGGGTGCGAGCATCAGGAAGCCTGCACGACCCGCAGCTCGCGACTGGCGCTCGACAGCACGCGGCAGCCGCCGGCCTCCACGACAACGTCGTCTTCGATTCGCACTCCGCCCCAACCCGGGAGGTAGACACCCGGTTCGATCGTGAACACCATGCCAGGCTCGAGCACGGTGCTCGAGCCGGGGTCGAGGCTCGGGTCCTCGTGCACCTCGAGGCCAAGGCCGTGGCCGACGCGATGAAAGAAGTGAGGGCCGAACCCGGCCGCCTCGATCACCTGACGTGCCGCGGCATCCACCTGCCCGGTCGTGACGCCAGGACGCACCGCGTCGATCGCGGCGTCATGCGCTCGCAGGACGAGGGCGTAAATCTCGCGCTGGCGTGCGGTCGGCTCGCCGACAACCGCCATACGCGTGAGGTCGGCGCAGTAGCCTTCGAAAGCAGCGCCGAAATCGAACAGCACGAGGTCTCCGGACTCGAGCTTGCGACCTGACGGATTGTGGTGAGGCACTGCCGAGTTGGCGCCCGACTGCACCGAAGTTTGAAAGGAGAGCGACGCGCCCCGGGCGCCGATTGCCGCGCCCATCATGACTGCGAGGTCGAGCTCCGACTGCCCGGGGTGAAGCCCTCGCATCACCTCCGCTGCCACCGAGTCGGTGATCGCGCACGCGCGCCCTAGCTTGTCCAGCTCGGCCGGGCTCTTGGTGCGGCGGAGGCGGCGGATCTCCGGAGCGACGTCCACGAGCTGGCGCGCTCCGACCACCGCGGCAAGCGCCTCGGCCGCCTGCACCGTCAGGTGCTCCTTCTCGACGCCCAGCCGAGCCCGCGCTCCCAGCGCTTCGCGCACCAACGCGTACGGGTCCTCGCCGTCGCGCCACGCCAGGACGGGCGCCTGCTCGGCGTTTGCCGCGGCCCGTTCTCCCTCCAGCGCGGGCACCACGAGGGTCGCGCTGCCGGGGAGGACCGCCAGGGCCATCAGGCGTTCGTGGGGCTCGGCAGAGAACCCGGTCAGGTAGGCGATCGAAACCGGACGCGTGACGTAAACGGCGTCGAGCTTTTGCTCCGCCATCCAATCGCGGACATTCGAGAGGGGGTCGTGCCGGCGCACCGCGGGCGCGGCCTGGCTACTCAATGCCGATGATGCGGACACGATAGGCACCGTTTGGAGTTTTGACCTCGACCTCCTCGCCGACGTGGTGGCCGAGCATTGCCTTGCCCAAGGCGGACTCGTAGCTCACGGTGCCGGCTTTGGGGTTGGCTTCCGCGGGGCCGACTATCCGGTACGCCTCGTCGCTCCCGCCGTCCTCGCTGAACCGCACGGTGCTGCCCATGCTGACGATGCCCGACGGCGTGGACGTCTCGATCAGCACGTGGTTCTTGATGATCGCCTCGAGCTCCTTGATCCGGGCTTCCATGAAGCCCTGGTCGTTCTTGGCCGCGTGGTACTCGAAGTTCTCGGAGAGGTCGCCGAACTCACGCGCCGCCTTGATCTTGGCGACGACGGCCGGGCGGCGGACCGTCACCAACTCGTCCAGCTCTTTGCGCACGCTCTCGAGGCCTTCGGGGGTGATATGAACGTCGTTTTGCATCAGCTCGAGTCTAGGCTGCAAGGCCGATAAGAGGTAGCGATTGGGTACGCGGCCGTATAGAGTCGCCCCATGAGAAGGCTGATGCTGACGGTGGTCATGGTCCTGATGGGGGCTGCGATGGCGGCCGGATCGGCACGGGCCCTGTTCGGCAACGCCCTTCTGCCGCTAGACCTGGAGATCGGGACCAACTCGTCGGCGGCGGCGGCGGTCCTGGGCATCGGCATGATGGCGGCCGCGATCCATCCGGCGAACAACATCGCCTGGGTGAGGGCGGGAATCCTGTACGGATTCGTCACCGTCTTTTACGAGCTGGGCGCGCACTACATCATCGGTTCGAGGTTTTACTTCGGCCCCGTGATCTTCGGACTCGCGTGCACCCTGCTGCTGATCGCCCTCTATCCGCAGAGGGCGAAGCTCGTGCCCCCGATGAGCGACCCGCCCACCGCGTACAGACAGGCGCGCGGCGCGGAAGCTACACCAGCGATGACGCCCTCGGCTTCGGTGCCGGCCTCACCGGCCAAGGTCGACTAGGGTCCTGCTTCGGAGGATCGGCCGAAAGTCGCCGGATCGGCGCCCGAGGTCAAGGCGACGGCGAGCGATCCATAGGGCCCATCCTGGTCGCCGCGCCAGCGCGCCAACACAGCGCGCATGTCGATAGACCTGTAAGCGAGTAGCGGAGCCGGCAACGCAGAGATCGGGCGCCTAGCCGCAGGGGGGTGCGTCTGGAACCGGCTCCGCCGGGCCGGAACCCTCAAGGGGGGACGTCCCCCCTAAATGAAGCCGTAGGTGCCTCGGGCACCGCGCAGCGCTGCCCCTGGCATTTCGGTCGGGCCTTCCGGAGTGGGACCCTCTGCCCGTCTAACCCTTGGGGACCAGGGCCTGGACTTCGGCCATCATCCTGCGCTGCAGCAGGGTCGACCCCAGGTAAACGGCTCCGCCGAGAATCGCGCCGCCCACGATGGCGAGAGCCGCATGGAGCAGCGGCGGCGAGATCGGCGCCAGCGCCACGGCATCATCCCCGACGATGGCGGCCACCGCCAGAGCGACCGGCGTCAGCAGAGGGACCAGCTGGACGCGTTTCATGATCGGGGGCACAGGCGGCTCGATGCGGCCGACCATCCGCTGGCCCATCACTCCGACCGAGCGCACGTGCCGCAGGTTGGGCGTGACGGTCAGCACGACGCTGACCTGGTTGCCAGGCACCTGCTTCAAGCGAGCAGGCGGCACGAGGTATTGCTCGTCGCCGCCGCGAGTCTGGATCATCAGCATGCCCAGACCCCTCGACGTGCTCACCGAAGCCGCACCCTTCAGCTGGCCCTGAACGAGCCTGGCCTCCGCCTTCCTGTCCTTCATCGCCAGGCGGAAGCCCGGACCGACGAAGCTCGCGAGCAAGGCGATCGGCAACAGCCACGCGATGGCCGCCGCGATGGCGACAGGCAGGCCGTATACGGCCGGAAGAAAGATCAGCAGCGCTGCGATCACGATCAGGCAGCCGACGCCAATCCCGATCGAGATGTATCCCAAACGCATCACGAACTCGGGCGCATAGCCCTGCAGCATCCCGCCGGCCTGGACAAACCTTTCGCGCTGGCGCTTGGTTGCCCCCGATGTGGGCGCGGCGGCAGCCTTCGGCTGGACTTTCCGCACCTGTTGTCGAACCTGCACGCGCCTTTTTCCCACCTACCGAACTGTACCGTCTAACACCCTCGCTCTCACGGGAGGGGGTTTTGGGATTCGAGGGCGCCTAGAAGTCGATGCGCATCACGACGCGGCGACATGGCAAGGCGCGGAGTTATCGCGTTAGTAGCGATGGGGTGACGGCCGGGATCAGCACGCGCTTCACCGTGGGGACACCGTTATTGGAGAAGGTGCCAGAAAACAGATACGCCGGCTCGTAGTAGCTGTGGTCGCCACCCCACACGAGCGTGTAGACCAGCTCTGCTTTGGTGATGCGCACCACGGGGATCGAGCCACCACTGGGCGCCGATGATGCGCCCAGGGAACGAATGGCCTGGTCGGCAGAGATGATCGGGTAAGTCGCCGGTTCGAGGGTCAACGGCATGGGCGCCGTCTCGAACGCGCCTGTGGTGCCCGGCGCGAAATCCACCTCGGTCCCGTAGCGATTGCCCGCGCTGTCGACGAGGTTGGCCTGCCCCAGCCCTGGTACATCAAAGGACCGCAGGAAGTTGACTCGCACTGTCGTGCCACTCGTCTGAACGTCGGTCTGATAGGGCCAGGTTGGGAGCAGATGGTGTGCCGCCAGGTACTCGGTCGCCATCACGACGCTGTCGCTGGTCGGCGCGACTGTCGATTTCAGGTCGCTGACGTTGACATAAGGTTCTCGCGGCGGCTGAGCGACGCTGGCGAGGACGACAAGGGTGAAATCGCGACCGGCGTAAACGCCGATCCCGCCCTGCGCCACATCAGCCGACGGCAGGGCGCCGACCGAGGCGGCGAAGCTGTTGGCTTGGGCTTCAGTTGGTTCGGCGTACCTGTAGACCGGCAGAGCCGTGACGCTGACTTTGAGGTCACCGGCCCAGACCAGCGTCGCAGCCCCCGCGTAGAAAGCAGCCTGCCCAGTACCTGGGACGAGCGGAGGGACGGCTTCGCCGAAGACCGGCCGCGGCACCGGTCCGAAGCCCGAACCCTGGGGCACAGCTCCCGTGTCGTTGGTTGCCGGCCTGGCAGCAGTGCTCGACGTACCGCCTCCCCGACCGAGCCCGCCCAGTGTGAATATGCCTGCCCCCAACAGCACGATGAGGGCGACCGCCACCGCCGCAGAAGGCACCCCTGGCGCTTCCCGAATGCCCTCGACGAGACCCGCCACGCCGTCGCGCACCCGCCGCCAGATCGGCCGGCGGGACTGCATGCGGAGCCATAGCTCGTCCTCAAAGTCGCGGCGCGGCCGCGTCGTCTGGAAGGCATCGTCGAGCCGGCGCTGCAGCGCCAGCAGCTCGAGGTCCTCGTCCTCGATCATTCGCCCTCCTTGTGGACAGACTCGCGCAGCGCCTTCAGGCCGCGGTGATAAAGCATCTTCGCAGCGTCCTCTGTGCAGCTCATGAGAGCGCCCACCTCCTCGAAGCTGAGGCCGGAGTGGCGAAGGGCGATGGAGCCGCGCTGGCGCTCGGGCAAGCGCGCCACATGCACGAGAAGGGCTTTGTACTGGATCCGCTCCTCGGCCATCGTGCCGGGGTCGGACTCGGCGATCGGCTGGTGCTCGATCGTGCGTCGCAAGCGCTCGCGCCTGCCGTGCGCGCGGAAATGGTCGGTCGTCGCATTTCGCGCGATGCGAAAGAGCCACGCCACTGGGCTCGCGTTGCGCGCTTCGAACCGCCCGTATGCCTGGTACGCGTTCATGAAGACCTGGGCCGTGATGTCCTCGGCGTCGGCTGCCGTCGAAACCTGCGCGCGGACGTAGGCGTAGATGCGACCAAGGTAGTCGCGGTATAGCTCTTCGAATGGAGGCCGATCGTCGGGCACGGCCGGTTCATGGTATTGGCAAGCACTGCTGTTCTGACCCAACGCCCCGCGGCGGGCGGTTGTAACGCGCCGCGGCGGGCGGTTGTACCGCGCGGCGATCAGCTGGCGGCAGTAGCCCTGAACGCTGCGCCGATTTCGACCGGGCGGTTCGTGAAGATCGAGTCGGGCTTGCAGTGGCGGCACCAGCCCACGGCCATCTCGTCGTCCACCGGCCAGACGCCCACCGCGCCGCCTGCCGCGTGGATCTCTTTGACCAGCTGCGGATCCATCGCGCCCCAGTGGGGCGAGTAGACGTCGGCGCCGGCCTCGCGCATCATCCGCGCCGGCTCGATCGGCCGCGCCCCTTCGAGCAGGCCGAGCTGAAGCTTGGGCTCCATGGCGCGAAGGGCCTTGATCGACGGGTGATAGAAGGACACGACGGCGCATTCCTGCACGGCGCCGAGCTGGCGCAGCATCGCCACCAGCTTCTCCTCGAGCCCTGGGTACTGGATAGGTATCTGTTTGATCTCGATCACGAGGCCGACCTTGCCCAACGCGAGCTCGATGACCTCCTGCAGCAGGGGCAGGTGCTCGCCGTGGCCGGCGTCCAGGCGGCGCAGATCGGCGGCCGTGTGTTCGCGGACCAGGCCTTTGCCGTTGGTGGTCCGATCCAGCGTGTGATCGTGGATCACGATCAAGCGGCTGTCCGATGAGAGATGAACGTCGCACTCGATGAGATCGCAGCCCGCGGCGATGGCCGAGCGGAACGATCGAAGCGTGTTCTCGGGGTGTTGCGCGGGGTTGCCTCGATGCCCCCCGATCAAGGGTCGGCCTTCGTCGTGAGCGGCTTCATAGCGATCGCGGATCGATTCAGTCAAGGCGCCGGAAAGTCTAACTGCGCGAGGCAGACATACTTGTGATTGGGGAGGACACCGACTACCAAACTTTCGCCCTTTGACCTCCCTTCCTTATAGTGCTAGGAGTGTCCAGCAACCTCGCCACCACCATCGCAGAGCTTCGCGCCGGCGGCCACGTTCGCGAGACCGTCAAGCAGGAGATGCGCCGCAACCTGATCGTGCGGCTTCGCACGCGCGAGCCGCTGCTGCCCGGCATCGTCGGCTACGACGAGACCGTGCTGCCTCAGCTCGCCAATGCAGTGATCTCGGGACATGACGTGATCATGCTCGGCGAGCGCGGGCAGGCCAAGAGCCGCATCATGCGCTCGCTCGTCACGCTCCTCGACCCGCAGGTGCCGGCGATCGCCGGCTGCGAGATCAACGACCACCCGTACGCGCCGATCTGCCGGCGATGCCTCGACCTCGTGGCCAAGGATGGCGACAAGGTGGAGGTGACGTGGATCGATCGCGATCTTCGCTACGGCGAGAAGCTGGCGACACCTGACATCTCAATCGCCGACCTCATCGGCGAAGTCGACCCGATCAAGGTGGCCGAGGGCCGCTATCTCGCAGACGAGCTCACCATCCACTACGGCCTTCTTCCGCGCACCAACCGAGGCATCTTCGGCATCAACGAGCTCCCAGACCTGGCGGAGCGCATCCAGGTCGGCCTCCTCAACATCATGGAAGAGAAGGACGTGCAGATCCGCGGATACCGCGTGCGCCTTCCGCTCGACCTGTTCGTCATCGCCAGCGCGAACCCCGAGGACTACACATCGCGCGGCCGCATCATCACGCCGTTGAAAGATCGCTTCGGGTCCCAGGTCCGCACTCACTATCCCCTCACTACGGGCGAAGAGATGCAGATCATGGAAGCCGAGAGAAATCCGGCCCCCGAAGACTTCGAGCTCATCTTTCCGACTTTCATGAAGGAGATCGTGGCCGAGCTCACACACCTGGCGCGACGGAGCCCGCACATCTCACAGTCGTCCGGTGTCTCGGTACGCATGTCGATCGCAAACTTCGAGAACCTCGCGAGCAACTCCGTGCGCCGTGCAGCCCGGTTGGGAGAATCTCTTGCGGTACCGCGCATCACCGACCTCTCGTTCCTGGCGTCGTCGACTGCGGGCCGCCTCGAGATCGAGGCGCTCGACGAGGGCAAAGAGGAACAGGTGCTTTCGCGGTTGGAACGTGGCGCCATCAGCGCTGTGTTCAGCCGGCACTTCTCCGCCGCCCAGTTCGACGGTATCGTCGCCCGCTTCGAAGAGGGCACGATGCTGGAGGCCGGCGAGGGCATACCCGCACGCACGTACACGCGTGCCATCGGCGAGCTGCCCGAGCTGGCCGGAGCGCTCAAGAAGCTGGGCCTGGCGGATCGCCCCGAGGTCAGGGCGTCGGTGATCGAGTTCCTACTCGAAGGCCTGCACCTCAACAAGCGGCTGAACAAGGACGAGGTCGAAGGAAACAAGGCCGTCTACAGACGCTAAAACATGAGCTGAGTGGAGCTCTAGGCCGGATTCATTCCGGCCGGCACCCAAGCGGTTCCCTCGAAACACCTCCAGGCGTGGCGGCTAACAGGTGGGGGTTCCGTGGGGGAGGCCTGCTTCCCACACGCCTTTTAGCGTCTGTAGACGGCCTTGTTTCCTTCGACCTCGTCCTTGTTCAGCCGCTTGTTGAGGTGCAGGCCTTCGAGTAGGAACTCGATCACCGACGCCCTGACCTCGGGGCGATCC
>DATCAV010000007.1:0-2095 GCA_036512415.1 Candidatus Dormiibacterota bacterium
GCCTTCACCGAGCGTCACTGAGGGGTTCGTGCCTGATCCTCCTAGAGCCCCCGCGAGCAGAAACGCACCCGCGAGCAGGCCAAACAACAGCGTGACGAAGCCGCCGATGCTTCGCTCGTGCTGGAGCGCCACGGCCAAGACCGCGACGAGCCCTGAGGCGGCCATTGCGATGAAGACGATCAGATAGTTGAAGGGGAGTCCAAATGCAGGTGTCAGCACCAGCCGAGCGAACAGAAGCAGGATCGACATTCCGAACAGTCCGAGGGCGATCCAGCCGCTGACCGAAGCGGGCAACAGCCGCGGACCTGTCTCGATCCCGCGAATAGGAACCGCCATGAGAGAAGCATCGACCGTGAGGGCCGGCTGTTCAACGAGGCGGAGGGCCCGCGACCGATCTTCCGTTCGGCCCTGGCCAACCACTCATAACCGGCGTCCCCAGCCGCCGGGCGGCCTCAGGCCGGACTGAGATCCTTCGGACGCCGCAGCGTAATTCCGAAATCAGGCGTGGGACAGACCGCCGGTGAC
This sequence comes from Candidatus Dormiibacterota bacterium, assembly GCA_036512415.1. Lineage (GTDB taxonomy): Bacteria > Chloroflexota > Dormibacteria > Dormibacterales > Dormibacteraceae > Palsa-872. Next base: position 526 of record DATCAV010000007.1, read on the forward strand.
CCTGGCCCGGCGGTCGTCCCTCGGAGTTCAGGCTGCCGGGACTATCGCGCCTTGCGCCACGGGCACCGGCAAAGCGCGGACACTCCTGAAAAGCAAGGTCCAGTACACCGACGAATACGCTGAGTAGGCTCCCGCTGCAGCCAGGAGAACGCCGAAGAAGAAGACCGCCCCGACGGATCCCGCCACGATCGCTCCGGTCGTTCCGCCGATCGCCCAGCCCCCAAGCCCGACCGCGACGGCTGGAATGGCGACTGCCACGGCGATCACCGCCATAGCGATCCCGATCCCGATGGACAGGACGATCAAGAGCAGCCAGCCAAGGCCGACCGCCTTGAGGTGCAAGCCAATCATTCGGAAGCCCGCGCTCAGACTCGCAGCCACATGGCCACCTTCCAGCACGACTATTCGCTGGGCGAGCTCGAATGCGACGCCAAGCGCCAGCCAGAACACCACCGAGATAAGGAAGGCCACAACGGCAAAGAGCCCGAAGCCGAGAGCGGCCGCGCTGGAGTTCATGGCTGCGACGACTGTCGCCAAGACGAGTGTGCCGACGAGCACGCCAGGCACAAATGCGAGCAAAAAGGTAAGCAGTCGTAGGCCCGCGATCCGCCAGCCGGTCGCGTAGCCCGAACGCCAGGCCGTGCCCAGCCTGTAGTCGTGGCCCGCGTCGTGCTCGGCCGCGGCGTGGATGATCCCACCTGTGGCGATGCAGCCGAGAGCGAACATCACGATGCAGACCCCGAGGAAAAATGCGAGGATGCCGACGATCCATTCCCAGTTGCCGTTCCACGTGTTCTGGACGGCAGCCCAGCTGGGCCCCGTGTAGGTGCTGGACTGGGTGTAGCTAGTGCCGCTACTCGAGAAGTTGTACGCGGTCGCGCCGCCGGCGAGGAAGCCCAACAGCCACAGGTAGGGGCGTCGGGCCACGATCTCGAATGGTCGCTTGATCAGGTAGCCGTAATTCATGTTTTCTCTTTCCTCCTTATCCCAGCATCTGACGACGGCGACGAGAAGCGAAGGGCCATCAGCCCCGGCCTTACCGGGCCTGACAATCCCTTTTGCAGACTGCGACGGCGGTGACCATCGGCCCTAACCGAGAAGGCCGAGCCCGCGTGATCGCCGCCAGGGTAATCACGGAGAACCGGTTTCTCCCTGTCAATTGCGATCGTTCCCGGCCTCAAGATCGGGTGGCCATCACCGCGCGCCTTCATGGCTGCCGCGCCAGCCACGATCGCTGGCCGGTGCGCGATGCCGCTCCCCACCAGACCCTCCGGTTGCGGGTCTAAATGCTCTGTGCTTCCAGTCGATCGAGCGACAAGCTGACCAGAGCAGGACGTCATCAGAGGGAGGCCTAAGACATGGCTACCACAACCAATATCCCCCACGCGGTTCGCCTTCCGCCACGTTGGTTCATTCGGACGTTCTGGGTGGTCCAGCGAGCGATCTATCGAATCAGTCGGCGCAGCCTCCAGCGGGCGAGCGCCGACAAACAGGGAATGCTGGCCCTTCGGACAGTTGGTCGACGCACCGGTGCGGAGCGAATCGCGATCGTTTCCTACTTCGAAGACGG
>DATCAV010000008.1:0-3893 GCA_036512415.1 Candidatus Dormiibacterota bacterium
GAGAAGGCATGGAGTCCGGGTTACTGCGCCGATCTCCGGCTCAGGGTTTCCGCATCGAATGACGCGGCCGCCCAGGCGCATATGCACGCGCTACTCGCATCGTTTCGAGGCTTCGATGGCGCCAACGGCTTTCGGCCAAGACGCGTGTGGCTCGGTCGACGTTTCGATAAAACGGTCGCCGGGCGAGTGGCGCCATCCGGCGGGATGGTCCTGGTCGCCAGTGAGTTGGCCGGCCTCTTCCATCTCCCAACCGACGTGGCTGGCTTCGACACTGCACCGACGAGCCTCACCCCCGCGCGCCGTCCGGGCAACGAGGGCAAGATCCTCTGCCTTCTCGAGGACGGCCGCCAGACCCCAGCAACTCTCGACGCTGCTGACGCCCGCCACCACGTCCACATCCTCGGACCCACCGGCGCCGGGAAGAGCACCCTGCTGCTCAATCTCGCACTTGACGACATCGAGGCCGGGCGCGGTGTGGGCGTCATCGACCCCAAGGGCGACCTGGTGGCCGCGCTTCTGGAGCGGATTCCGAAGCGGCACTGGGATCGCATTCAGCTCATCGACCCGTCCCTGCGCGACCGGCCGGTCGGCCTCAACATCCTCGACTGCGAGGATCCCGATCTGCACGAGGTCGCGTGCGATCAGCTGGTCACCATCTTCCGCAAGGCGTATGAGCGCTTCTGGGGCCCGCGCACCGATGACATCCTGCGGGCGGCGGTGCTGACGCTGCTCCTCCGACCCGGAAGCACGCTCTGCGAGGTCCCGCTGCTGCTGCTTCAACCCGGAGCTCGGAAAGTCCTCACCGCAGGCATCGAGGACCCGGTCGGTCTCGGTCCGTTCTGGGACGAGTATGAGCGGCTGCCGGAGGGGCAGCGCCTTCAGATGGTGGGGCCCGTCCTCAACAAGCTGCGCTCGGTGCTGCTGCGGCGGACGGTCCGCAACATCATGGGTCAGCCGACCTCGACCATCGACTTCGCCCGCTGCATGGACGGCGGCGGCATCCTTCTCGTCTCGCTGGCCAAGGGCTTGCTCGGCGAGGAGACGAGCAAGCTGCTCGGCTCTTTCCTGGTCGCCCGCCTCTGGCAGGCGGCGATGGCGAGGGCGGGCCGGCCGGCGTCGACTCGGACCGACTTCTGCCTCTACCTGGATGAGTTCCAGAACTACCTGCATCTGCCGCAGAGCCTGGACGAGATCCTGGTCGAAGCCCGCGGATACCACCTCGGCCTGGTGCTGGCCAACCAGCACCTCGGCCAGCTCTCCGGACCGACTCGCGAGGCGATCGCTGCCAACGCGCGCACGCGCGTCATCTTTCAATGCGGACAGGACGACGCTCGCTACTTGGCGCGCGAATTCGACCCTTGGCTCGGCGACCTGCAGCTCCGGAACCTTCGTCCCTATCAGGTCGCCGTGCGCCAGTTCCACGCCGGCCGCACCGAGCGTCCATTCACCGGGGTCACGCGGCCCGAGCCACCAAGCCTGGGCGCTGACCATGGACGAGGGCTGACAGAGGTCGCGCTCGCGCGCTGCGGGCGGCCGCGCTCGGAAGTCGAAAGCGAGATCGAAGAGCGCCTCCGGACATATGCGAGCGCCGCCGGCGACCGCCGCGATGTCGCGGTCGGCGAAGAGGGTGGTCGCAAAGGGGTTCGCAATAGGGTGCGCAGAGGACGATGACGGCAGACCCATTTCCCGTTCAAATCGAGGGCCTTAAGCGCGGACTGTCTCCGTCAACACATGCGCACCCTGGACCGCTCTCCGACCGTGACCTTGCCATCCTGCTGGCAATCGATCAGTACCGCTACCTGGATCGCGATCATGTCACTGACCTCTTCTTCCCTGGTCGCAGAAGTGCGGAGCTCTGCCTAAAAGACCTGCTCTGGCGAGGGCTCATCTACCGCTGGCCTGTCGTGCGCTGGCAAGGCTCACCGATCAAGCCCTCTGTGTACGGGCTGACTTCGTCTGGAGCGAGACGAGTCGCCCAGCTCCGTGGGCAAGACCCAAGGCCGATACGCGACCGCGCTCGCCGCGCCCGCGAACAGACCTACCACCTGAGACACGACCTGGAAGCCAACCGGTTCTTCACGAAGCTGGCGGCGGGGGCGCGCGACCTGCCCGACCAAGGTCTCTATCACTGGCTCGGTGAGGCAACGTGTCGCGCCGCGTACGAACGCGACGGCAGCCCGACATCTGATGGATGGGGTCGCTATCTGCTCGCCGACCGCGAGATCACCTTCGACCTGGAGTGGGACCGCGGCACGGAGCACGCGCGGCGCATCCGACAGAAGGCGATCGGATACGTCGTCTACTTCCGCGGCCGCAGAGACGCCGCCCTCAACCACGTGTTGTTAGTCGCTCCCACGCGCGTGCGCGAAGGTGAGCTCCACGACCTGATCTCTCCGATCCTTCCCCAGCACACCAATCTATGCCGCTTCTGGACCACGGCTGTCGAGACGGTTTCGGCAATTGGTTGGCTGGGTGCGGTGTGGCTGGAGATCGCAGGACCGCCGGGCCGATACGCCTTCGCCGACATGCCCGGCTACCCTCGCGGCATCCGTGCGGCAAACGACTCCATCGCCAAAGGCCGCTGGTGGGACCGGCGTCCGGGCGGAGGCGAGGGAGCATGAGCGGTCGCCGGCCTCGCCTTCGCGTGATCGATGGAACGAGGGGGCCTGACTCTGACCCCTGCGTCATGGGGCCGCAACAGCCGCTGTTTCCGATCGCGCAGGGAGCTCGTGCACTAGGAAATCTTCATGTCTGGAACCGCGAGTGGACGCAAGGCGAACACGGCGGACCCTGGTTCACCTCGGAAACCGCTCACGTCGATGTCGTTAACTCGCGACCGACCCAGCGTCCAAGGATTTTCGCTGGCGGCAGCCGCACTATCGCTGATCGCTCGGTCATCGACTCCAGGATCAAGGCACTTCCTCGTACCGCGATAGTCCTGACGAGCCGAACGCGCGGCGCATCAGCGGCCATTCGAGATGCGGTCATGCGGCGCGGCCTCCAGCTGGAAGTGTGGACCGCAATCACCGATCGGTACCCCACTGTCGAGGCGGCATACTTCGCGCGCGACGAGGAGATGATCCGGTCGGCCGACTGGGTTCTCGCCTTCTGGGACGGCAAGAGCAGCGGTACGTCGCACGAGCTGGCATATGCACAGAAGCTCGCCAAGCCAATCGATCTGGTTGTCGTCAAAAGAGAGCCGTCGCCCCATGGCTTCACCGGAGGCGATGCCGCGTGATCGGAAATCGTGTGCCTCCTGGCCTCGCGATCGTGCCAATCGACCTGATCCAACCCTGCCCGATCCAACCACGTGTCAACGTCTCAGTCGACCTGGTCGCAAAGCTGTCTGACTCGATCAGGTCTGGCCGCCATCAACCGCTGCTTGAGGTCGAACCAGCCCCTGGCATGCGCGGCCGCTACCAGATCGTCTTCGGAGAGCAGCGGTGGCGCGCGGCGAAGGCGGCTGGCCTGCTCGAGATCCTGGTTCGAGTTCATCCGCAGCTCGGCTATCTCGAGCGACTCGAGAAACAGTACGAGGAGAACCACCTTCGCGCCGACCTCGATGTGGTCGAGGAGGCGCATTGCATCGTGGTCGACAAGACCATCCGTGACATCGCGATGGCAGAGCAACTGCTGCGGGAATCGCTAGTGCCCTTCGAGCCGCTCGATGAGAAAAGGATTGTCCATCGACAAGAGTTTGTGCAGCACCTCGACGGCCTGCGCGAGATGCTGGTCAAGCACAAGACCCACATCGTCAACGGCGCCGACGGCAAGCCCGTTGCGAAGCCGCTCTCGCGATGGCGCGAAACCGAAAAGGCACTCGGCATTTCCGAGTCGCAGCGCAAGGTGAAGGTCGGTCTCCTGCGCCTGGATCCTGAGGAGCAGGACCGTGT
>DATCAV010000009.1:0-6060 GCA_036512415.1 Candidatus Dormiibacterota bacterium
TACTCGCAAGCCGTCGGCTTCACCCATGACGGCACTTTTTGCCCCCCGAGCCGATCGCGCTGCATGCTCGACAACCAGAACTACGGCTATCGGATCCAGGGTGACGCGATGACCACGGTCCTTTCCGATCGTTACATCCGCGTTCAGCCCGGTAACTCGATGCTCCTGGCGATCATTTTCCTTTCGCTCGCAGTCGCGGTCATCGTGTACGTGCTGTCGTTCCGCGTCGCGGTGATCTTTATCGGGGCCCTGCTCGTCGCTTACTTCGGCGGAATCGTCGCGCTCGGACAGTCCGGCTATCTGGCCGATCCGCTCTACGCGCCGATCGCGATCGTCCTCTCTGCCTCGTTTTCGATGGCCGCGCGGTACGTGCTCGAGGATCGCGAGCGGCGCAAGGTCGAGAGGATCTTCGGCCACTACGTCGATCCTCGAATCGTCAGGCAGCTCGCCGCCACCCACTCCATCGGCGAGATCATCTCCAGGGGCGAACGTCGCGACCTCACGCTGCTGTTCGTTGACATTCGTGGCTTCACGGCCATGTCCGAGGCAATGGCCGCAGAGGACGTGCTTGCAGTCATCCAGCACTATCTCGACGACATCAGCGCGCTCATCCTCAAGTGGGATGGGACGATCGACAAGTACGTTGGCGACGAGGTGGTGGCGTTGTGGAATGCGCCTGCCACCCAGCCCAACCACGCGCTGCTCGCGCTGCGTTGCGCGTATGACCTCATCGCGCAAGCCTCCGCTCTGCAAGCGAAACTCGTCGAGCACGGCCTGCCGCCCGTAAGCTGGGGCATCGGCATCAACACGGGGCCGGCCGTGGTGGGGAACATGGGAAGCAAGGATCGACTGCAGTACACCGCGCTCGGAGACACCGTCAACACTGCGGCACGCTTCTGCAGCGCGGCGCCCGCGTTCAACATTCTTATCGGCTGGCCGACGTTTGAGGCGTGCACCGAGTACATCGCCGTCGACGAGATGCCAGGCCTTCAGCTCAAGGGCAAGTCGGCTGAGAAATTCCGAGTCTTGAGGGTGAGCGCGATCCGCGAGCATCGCGAAGCGCCGTGGGTGCAGATCCCGACTGAGTCTGCCCTCGAGTCCTACGAGATGTACAAGCACCGCTACGCCCAGCAGTCAGTTTTCGCGGCGGCTCAAGAACCCGAGGCATGACTGTGGAGCGTGCGGCCGAGCTTCTCTCGGTTGCTCGCAGGGGAGTGGCGTTCACCGGCGCGGGAGCCTCGGCGGAAAGCGGCATCCCGACCTTTCGTGGAGCGGGCGGGCTATGGACCAAGTACGACCCGGTCAAGGTCGCATCGATCGACTCCTTCATGCAGGATCCGACCGCCTACTGGATCGTGTCCAAGGAGCGAGGTGATATCGCCCTCGCCGCGCGACCCAACCCTGGCCACTTGGCGCTGGTGGCGCTTGAGGCCGCAGGCGTTCTGGTGGCGATAGTGACGCAGAACACCGATGGGCTCCACCAGGCCTCGGGTAGCCGTCGCGTGGTCGAGGTTCATGGGTCCAGTCGCACTGTGCAGTGCCTCGACTGTGGGATGCGAGAGTCACGAGCCGTCGTACAGGCCAGGCTGGCTGTGCAGATGCCGCCTCTTTGCAAATCGTGCGGCGGCATGTTTCTCAAACCGACCGTTGTGTTGTTTGGTGAACCGATGCCAGTGTCGGCGATGCATGAGGCTTTGGCTCTGGCACAAAGCGCTGACGTCATGCTCGTCGTCGGCTCGTCGCTGGTGGTGCATCCCGCCGCCGACATTCCGCTGGCGGCAGTCCGCGCAGGCGCGAGCCTGATCATCATCAACGCCGAGCCGACACCATTAGACTCGCTCGCCGAGGTCGTGATCCACGGCCGCGCCGGCGAGGTGCTGCCCGAAATCCTCACTCAAGTAGAGCGCTGAAGGAAGGATCGACGGATCTTCGGCGCCCATGCGGCCCATCTGCGTTGTTGCGACCTCCGTTGCTCGCTCACGCATCTACCGATGCGCTCCCTGCGCTACTCGGTCGCGCCTAGCAGCTGGACCACCTGGATCACCGAATCTCTCGCCGCTCCTCCTTCATCGCTCTACAGATGCCTGACGCTCCCCGCGCTCACCACTGCGCCGTCGACTAACAGCTCGCCTCGCTCGTTGATGTCCTGGGCGACGCCTTCGAAGGCGCGATCCGGCAGCTCCACGCGCACCTTCCTTCCGATCGTGTCAGACAGCTCGCGCCACCGCGCCAGCACCTCTTTCGGGGGCGCTGAGCTCCATCTCTCCACAGCGATGCGCAGCCGGTCCAGCAACCAGTCCCGAGGCTGATTCAAGATCGCGCCACCCTCGGGCGCCCAGGTGAGGTTGATGCCGACTCCGCAAACGGCTTTCGCGGACGTCGCCTCGACCAGGATGCCGCCGACCTTGCGGCCCCCGAGCAGCAGATCGTTGGGCCATTTAAGCCGCACGCTGTGATCGCAGGCTTCAGCCGCGGCCACGCCGGCCGCCAGGCTCAGCAGTGGGTTCGGGGCGAGGACGAAGGAGACGAGTAGCGCAGTTCCAGGCGGCGCTTCCCATCGGTGCTCGAGGCGCCCGCGGCCCGCTGTCTGGTGGTCGGCGATCACCACCGAGCCGAGCGGCAGGTCGCGAGCCACGTCCTGGGTGGAGGCTACGGACTCGAGGTGGATGGTTTGCGCCTCCTCAGCTCCCACTCCTCGACGTTAGCGCGTGCGCCGGTAAGCTGGTGGGGCGATGAAGATCCACCGCGCCGTCACGCTGGTGGCCATGATGTTGCTCGCGGTTGGCGCGCTTGCGCTGCTTCTCATCCCGGGGATCGCCAACTTTGACAGCCACTCCCTCATCGCCCTCGTCGTCGTCGTGATAGCGGCGGCAGTGGGGGGCGTCGCCTTCAGCTGGAAGCGCTACTACAGGCGCTAGAGGTTGAAACAGATGCTCAGGCTCGGTTACAAGGCGTCGGCCGAACAATTCGGCCCGCGCACCCTGCTCGACTTCGCCGTCGCTGCCGAGGAGCGCGGCTTCGACAGCGTATTCGTCAGCGATCACTTCCAACCGTGGCGGCACTCGGACGGCCATGCGCCCTTCGCATTCGCGTGGCTGGCGGCGACCGGCGAGAGAACGCGTCGCGTCGCGCTAGGCACGTCGGTCGTGACGCCCACCTTCCGCTATCACCCTGCAGTCGTGGCCCAGGCTTTTGGAACGCTTGGTTCGCTGTTCCCGGATCGCATGATCCTCGGCGTCGGGACCGGCGAACACCTCAACGAGGGCGCCCTCGGCATCCAGTGGCCCGACAACAAGGAGCGATTCGCTCGTCTCCGTGAGGCGGTGCGTCTCATCAAACAGCTCTGGAACGAGCAGCTGGTGACTTTCGACGGCGAGTACTACCGCACGCGGAATGCCACGATCTACGACAAGCCAGACAAGCCAATTCCGATCTACGTCGGCGCCGGCGGACCGCAGGTGGCGAAGTTCGCGGGGCGCGCGGGCGACGGCCTGATCTGCACCTCCGGCAAGGGCATGGAGCTCTACTCCGAGCAGCTGCTGCCCTCTTTTGCCGAGGGTGCGACAGAAGCGGGCCGCGACCCCAGCCGCCTCGACAGAATGATCGAGGTCAAGGTTTCCTACGACACCGATCGCGACCGCGCCATGGAGGACACCAAGATCTGGGCAGCCCTCGCTCTTCCTGCTGAGGCCAAGGCCGGCATCGACGATCCGCGGGAGATGGAGCGCCTCGCGCGCGACGTCGAGAACGTCGCGCATCGCCGCTGGCTCGTTTCGAATGACCCGGACGAGCACCTCGAGCAGCTTCGCCCGTACCTCGACCTTGGTTTCAACCACCTTGTCTTTCATGCGCCTGGCAACGACCAGGCACGGTTCCTGGAACTCTACGGTTCGCAGATCCTGCCTCGGATTCGCGCTCAATGGGGCTGACGCAGGGTCCCGTAAAGGAAGGCGACGGTACAGGCGCCTGGGTCATCGTCCTGGTCAAAGATCTCGATCAGGCCAAGCAGCGTCTGGGCAACGTCCTCGACGCAAAGGCGCGCCGTACCCTCGCCCTTCGAAATGCGGAGCGAGCAATTCGAGCCGCATCCGCAGGTGACCATCGCCTTGTCGTCGGCGGCAGCGCCGAGGTAAAGGAGATCGCCGATCGCCTGGGCGCGGAGGCAGTGATCGAAAGACGGCAGCAAGGGCAGAACGTGGCCGCGAAGCGCGGCATCGCCCACGCGCTCAAGAGCAAGGCCCGTGCGGTCCTCATCTTGTCCAGCGACCTGCCGCTTGTGACCGCGAAGTCGGTGAGGGACATGCTGGACGTCGCCGGCCGCGTTGCACCACCGGCGGTGGTGGCCGCGCCTGCAATCGGCCGGGGAGGCACGAATGCCCTGTACATCAGTCCCCCGGACGCGATCTCGTTGCATTTCGGCGAGGACTCGCTGACCGCATTCCGGCAAGAGGCCGAGACGAAGGGCGTCAACTTTGCCGTCCATAAGTCGGACGCGATGGCTCTGGACCTCGATGAGCCAGAGGATCTCGAGCACGCTCGGCGGCGCATGGATTGAGGCGCTTGGAGCTCATCGGCGTCGACGGCCTGCCCGAGATTGGTGCCGGCGACGACCTTGCGCAGCTCATCGGCGCACGGATCGGCCTGGTGGCGGGCGACATCGTGGTAATTGCGCAGAAGGTGGTCTCCAAGGCCGAGGGCCGCACCCGAAACCTCGCCGATGTCACCGCGAGCGATGACGCCGTGCGCCTGGCGCCGGACCTGATTGCCCAACCCGACCCGCGGTTTGTCCAGGTGGTCCTCGACGAGAGCGTGCGAATCCTGCGAACCGAGCGTGTACTGATCACGGAAACGCGCCACGGCTTTGTGTGCGCCAACAGCGGAGTCGATCATTCCAACATCCCGGGGTCGGACGTGGTGACCCTGCTTCCCGTCGATCCTGATGCGAGTGCCGCGCGACTCCGTGAGCGGTTGCGCGAGGTCAGTGGTGCCACGGTGGGCGTCATCGTGTCGGACACGTTCGGCCGCCCCTGGCGGCTGGGGATCGTCAACGTGGCTCTCGGCGTCGCAGGCATGCCAGCCCTGTTCGACATGCGCGGGCGGGTCGACGATGCGGGCAAGGAGCTGCACGCGACAGTCCTCGCCGTGGCCGATGAGGTGGCTGCGGCGGCAGGCCTTGTGATGGGGAAGACACGGCGGACGCCTGTCGTGGTCGTACGCGGTCTCGAGCTCGAGGGGAATGGCAGCGGGCGCGAGCTCATCCGGCCGGCAGCGGAAGACCTTTTCCGGTGAAGGTGGTCGTGCTCGCCGGCGGCACCGGAGGGGCCATGCTCGCCTCAGGCTTCCAGTCGACGGTGCCTGCGAGCGACCTCACGGTGGTCGCCAATACCGCTGACGACGACGAGTTCTGGGGCCTGCTGGTGTGCCCTGATCTTGACGCTGCCGTCTACCGGCTTGCCGGTGCTTTCAATGACGAAGCAGGTTATGGCATCAAGGACGAGTCGTTTAACACACTCGAGGCGCTCGAGCGGCTGGGTGAGAAGGTCTGGTTTCGACTCGGGGACAAGGACCTTGCCACGCATTTGCTTCGGACGGAATTGCTTCGGCGTGGCCGGCGCCTCACCGAGACGGCGTTGGATCTGTGCCGCCGGTTTGGAATCGAAACGACTGTGCTGCCGATGACCGATGAGCGCGTCCGCACTCGTTTTGCCACTGATAGGGGAGAGCTCTCGTTCCAGGAATATTTCGTGCGGGAGCGGCTGGCGCCGGCGCTGCGCCAAATCGAGTTCGAAGGCATCGAGTCGGCGAAGCCGACTCCCGAGGTTCTGTCCGCGCTCGCCAGCGCCGACCTGGTGGTGATCGGCCCATCCAACCCGCTCATCTCCATAGCACCGATCCTTCGGGTGGTCGGTTCTCATGTGCCTCGCGATCGAACAGTGGCGGTGGCTCCGATCGTCGGCGGCGTCGCTCTCAAGGGCCCGACGGTGGCGATGATGCAAGCGTTGGGACTTGAAGCGTCTCCGGTTGCCGTGGCGAAGATGTATGCGGACGTTGCATGCGCTT
>DATCAV010000010.1:0-21143 GCA_036512415.1 Candidatus Dormiibacterota bacterium
CTCCCAAGGAGAGGGAGATTTTAGCCGCCGATCTCCCCAGCCCTCTCCCAAGGAGAGGGAGATTTTAGCCGCCGATCTCCCCAGCCGTCTCCCCCTAGGGGAGAGGGAGATTTCACCGCTCGGAGCTTAGTCCCGGACTAAGATTGCCGCCGGCATGGATCGCAGCGTTGACGTCGCAATCATCGGCGCAGGCCAGGCCGGCCTCGCCACCAGCTGGCACCTGTCGCAGGCAAAGGTCGACCACGTCATCCTCGAAGCCCGGCGCGTCGCCGAGACCTGGCGAACGCGGCGATGGGATTCATTCTGCCTCGTCACCCCCAACTGGACAGTCCAGCTCCCAGGAGCGGTCTATGCGGGACAAGAGCCGGACGGCTTCATGTCCCTCGCCGAGCTGATCGCCTACTTCGAGTCGTGGGCTGCGGCGTTCAACGCGCCGGTCCTCGACAACAGTCACGTGTCCCGCCTCGAAGCCGACTCCAACGGGGGATTTGTTTTGACGGGCGGCGGCGGACAGGTCCGAGCTCGAAAGGTGGTGGTGGCTTCGGGCGGCTACCAGAGGGCACATCGGCCGGCCGGCGCCGAGTCCCTTCCGCCGGCGCTTCACCAGATATTGGCCGAGGACTATCGGAGTCCAGATACGCTGCCTCCGGGAAAGTCCTGATCGTCGGCAGCGGCCAGACCGGATGTCAGCTGGCCGACGAGCTGCACCAGGCTGGACGCAAGGTCTTCCTCGCCTGTGGTCGCTGCCCGTGGGTCCCACGCCGGGTTGGCGATCGCGACATTCTCTGGTGGCTGATCGAGTCCGGTTTCTTGGATCGCACCCCTGACAAGCTTCCATCGTCCGCGGCTCGTCTCCTCGGCAACCCTCAAGCCACAGGCCACCACAATGGCCGCGACCTCCACTTCCGCACGCTCCAGGCATCGGGAGTCGAGCTGCTTGGTCGATTCCTTGGCGCGGACGGCTCAACGGTTCACTTCGCGGACGATCTAGCCGCCAGCATCGACTTTGGCGACGCACGCTGGGCGGACGTAAGGGGCTACATCGACAGGTACTGCGCAACGACCGGGACGACAAGGCCCGCTTACGAGATTCCGGCCCCGATGAGGATCAAGACGCGCGTGGATATCGATGTGGTGCGCGAGGGCATCGACACCGTCATCTGGACCAGCGGCTATCGGCCCGAGTACGACTGGGTGAAGTTCCCCGTCTTCGATGAAATGGGGTTTCCGGTGCAGGTCGATGGGCGAACGTCGGTGCCTGGGCTTTACTTTGTAGGTGTGAACTGGATGAGAAAGATGAAGTCCGCCGTCCTGTATGGGGTCGGAGAGGACGCGGAGGTCGTCGCTCGACACATCGTGGGGAACCGCTCGTGAAGATCGCCGTCGCAATGTCGGGTGGTGTTGACTCTTCAGTCGCCGCTGCGCTTCTGCAGGCGCAAGGACACGAAGTCGTGGGCATCACATTGCAGCAGTGGCCTCGAGGCGACGACGAGCAAAACAAGCGCAACGCGGGATGCTGCTCACTGAATGCAGTCGAGGACGCGCGGCGCGTGGCTTCGCTGCTCGACATTCCTTATTACTGCTGGAACCTGGAGAAGGAATTCGGCGAGCGCGTGATCGAGCCCTTTCATCGCGACTACCTGGAGGGCCGGACGCCGAATCCTTGCGTTCGCTGCAACGCGTTCGTCCGCTTCGACCTCATGCTCGGCCGCGTTCTCGCCTTGGGCTTCGACAAGCTGGCGACGGGTCACTACGCGCGAATCGTCGAAGGCGCCGGGGGCCCGGAGCTGCACACGGCGGTCGACCAGGCCAAGGACCAGTCCTACATGCTCTATCACCTCGACCGCGAGCGGCTCTCCAGGATCGTCTTCCCGCTTGGGGGGATGCACAAGAGCGAGGTGCGCGAGCACGCGCGGGAGTTCGGCCTTCCGGTCGCGGATAAGGCCGAGAGCATGGAGATCTGCTTCGTGCCGCGCGGCGAGACGGCTCGCTACCTGAGCGAGAGGCTGCCGGTCCATGCCGGCGCCGTCGTCGACTCCACCGGCCGCGAGCTCGGAACGCATCGGGGTACCGCCGTCTACACGGTCGGACAGCGCAGCGGATTCGGAGACCTGCGCGACGCCGGCCCGTGGTACGTCCTGAAAATCGACGCGCCGGCCAACCGGCTCGTCGTCGGGCGGCGCGAGGAGCTGGAGACGCGAGAGGTCGAGCTGCGTGATGTGACTTTCATCGACGGCTCGGTCGAAGAACCCGAAGAACCCATTGAATGCGAGGCGCGCCTTCGCTATCACGCTGCCCCCATCGCGGCCGTCTTCCAGTCTGGCCGCCTCTCGCTTCAGGAGCCATTCCTGGGCGCAGCCCCCGGGCAGGCCGCGGTTCTCTATTCGGGGAGCCGCGTGCTGGGCGGAGGGATCATCGCCGCAGCCGGGCTCTAGCCCGGTTGATCGAGACCGAGCGGCTGACGCTGCGGCTGCCGCAAGCCGCGGACGTTCCCTTGATCATCAGCTACTACGGCGACAACCGCGCGCACCTTCAGCCCTTCTCACCGACCTTCGCACCCGATTTCCTGGACGAGGCGATGTGGCTCGAGCAGGTCCGCATACGCACCCGGGAGCACGCGGCCGGCGAATCCTTCCGCGCGTTTCTGTTTGCCCGAGAGGCGCCTGACCGGATCGCCGGCAACCTCAACCTGACCCAGGTCTACCGCGGTGCCCTCCAGTCGTGCGTGCTCGGCTACAACCTTGCGCGCGACGACCAAGGCAAGGGCTACATGACCGAGGCGGTGAAAGGCGGCGTCGCATTCGCCTTCGAGAGGTGGAGGCTGCACAGGGTCACCGCCAACTACATGCCGCGCAACGCGCGAAGCGCGGCGGTGCTCCGGCGAAGCGGTTTTCATGTCGAAGGCCTTGCGCCTGCATACCTCCTGATCAACGGCAAGTGGGAGGACCACGTGCTGACCGCGATCATCAATCCCGCCTTTAACGTCGTCGAACCCTGACGTGCCATCGGCAACCGATCTCGCAATCGGTGCCCTGCGCTGGGTCGAGTACGCCGGCCTGATCTATGTCATCGGAGTTTTCGTGGTCAGACGCCTGGCGGGGAACGCGCCGCGAATCGCATGGGCGCGGCCTCCGATGGAGCGCGCGCTGGCAGCCGCGCTTGTCGGTGGGCTGGGCGTGGTCGTCGCCGAAGCGCTGGTCGCCGGCCACTCGCTGTCCGGCGTCGTGACCTTCCTGTTTGGAGATGCGGCCGGCTGGGTGCGAATCGTCCGGGTCGCGGCCGAGGGTCTGGCGCTTGCGCTCTGTTTGCTTGGACGGCGGATGGTGGCGCCTGCCGCGATCTTCGCCGCGGCGTCGCTTGCCTTCGCCGGCCATGCGGCAGCACAAGGGCAGCCGGCGGGCCCGATCTTCGCCGACGCTCTGCATGTTCTCTCCGCGGGCGTGTGGGCGGGAGGGGTCATGGCGCTGGCGACGGTGCGACCGCCAGGAGGGTGGAATGGGGAGGAGGGCAAGGCCCTGCTCTCGCGGTTTGGGCGCGTTGCACTCATCGCATTTGCGATCACGGCAATGACCGGGGTCCTGGCGGCCACCTCTGTGCTCGGCTCGCCGTCCGACCTGTGGACGACGCCGTACGGATTGGTCTTGAGCTTGAAGTCGGCGGGCGTCGTCGTGATGGTGGTGCTGTCGACGCTGGCGTGGCGTCGAGGGCTTGGACTCGTCCGATTCGAGGCCGGCGTCGCCATCCTTGTGCTGGCCGCCACCGCGGTGCTGGCGGCAACTCCGATCCCGCCCGCAACGAGCGATGGCACGATATATGTGGGAGCCGCCAATACCCGCCATTAGCGGACTAGAATCGCGGGGTGCCCGCGGTCCGCGAGGTCATGAGCACCTTGATTCACACGGTGAGCCCGGCGACCACCGTGGGTGAAGCTGTCGCGCTCATGGCACAGCACCGCATCGGTTCGACCGTGGTGATGGACGGCAGCCGCCTGGCGGGCATCTTCACCGAGCGCGACACGGTCCGGGCGATATCACAGTCCCACGACGCGCCGGCCCACGAGGTCTCTTCCTGGATGACCCGGGACCCGATGACCGTGGGACCGGACGAGGATGTCGAGGTCGCCCTCAACACGATGCTGGACCACGGGTTCCGCCACCTGCCGGTGGTCGAGAACGGCGAGGTGGTCGGAATTGTTTCTATTCGCGATCTGGCGGGGTAGCCGCGGCGGTCTTCGACCGCCTTATGAGAGGGAACCCGGATGGTTCCCCTCATCGCCGGGCGCTTCGCGCGCGGCTGCTCTCCCTCCGGTATATCGATGGGATTGCCTTAGACGAGGTTCTCCACGCGATGCTTGAGTGACTGAGACAAAGTCATGGCCGGGGGGACCCCGGCCAACCCTGCCGCGATTGCACATTTCCTGCTGGCGTACGAAGCCTTGGCTGCGCAAGAGTCGGTCGATGGGGTCGTTCTACAAGCGTGTTTCGTCGGGGGCGCCGCTACGAGGCGACGACGAGCGCGCTGGGGTACGACGAGCATCAGTCCTGGTCCATTGGGCAGGGGGTGGAACCAGAGCGGGCGGCGGTCGAGCCGAAGGCGGCGCTTCTTCGCTATGACTCGCCGCCCTGGCTGATCGAGCAGGAGCTGCGCAAGCACCACCACGATCGCTCCCACGCCGCGTCTCCCCTTCGTGGGGTGTCGACTCAAGAGGTCCTCGAGGCCCTGGTCGACGCTTTCAGCCCGGCCGAGCTCGACTGGGACCTGGTAGGGGTCGCGTTCGTGCAGGCAAGCCCGGATCCGACGGTGCCGATCGACTCACCGGTTGAGCTCATTGCAGGCGCTGCACCCTGGGCCATGGAGGAGCAGGTGCAAGTAACGCCCCTCTCCCCAGCCCTCTCCCCTCAAGGGGAGAGGGAGATCGTGCCCGTATCCGCCGCTCGTGTCTTCGTCTCGAGGCGGCCGGCGCGCTGGGGCAGGGAGCACGACGAGATAGTGGCTGCGGTGCGCGAGTTGTCGTGGGAGGGCTATTTCGCGCTGGTGGGCGATATCTTCCGGCGCGAGGGGTACGAGGTGTTCGGCGGCGAGGGGCCCGACGGGGACGTTATCGACATGGAGGTCGTGCGCGGAGCTGAGCGCATGCTCGTCAACTGCCAGCTGCGGGGGCTCGACCCGATCGGGGTAGAGCCGCTGACGGAGATGTCCGTGGTCGCGCAACGCAATGAGGCCGGCGTGGCCATCGTGTCGGACGGCGACTTCGCACCTGAGGCTTGGGCTTTCGCCGACGAGCAGGGGATCGTGATCATCGACAGGGAGATCCTCACCGGGCTGGTACTGGAGCTCACGCTCGGTAATGCGCTGAGCACCAATTTGCGGGCGAAGGCGCGGCGGCTAATGTCGATCCTGCAGCCGGGCCGCAAGTGGGGAACAGCAACCACCACTCAGTAGTGCAAGTGGACGCCCCCGTTCACGCAGCCGTGCCAGTTCACGCCCCGCTCCCCAGCCCTCTCCCCTGAAGGGGAGAGGGGGCCTGTGCTCACTCGGTAGACTGATCGACCCCCGTCCCCACGTGTTTTCAACGCGCCTGCTAATAAACGGGCGCCAGGAGTCTTAGCGAACTTGGGTCTGCTCGCGTTACGGCGCTATCTGCCGTACATGCGGCCATACATCGGCCTCGTCGTGGTGTTCGGCATCGCCCAGCTGGGCAGCCTCGCCGCCTCCGCCGCGATACCGAAGGTGATCCAGGGCATCATCGACGGACCGATCACCCACCACCAGCTCGGCGCGTTGGTGCCGATGGCCAGCCTGCTCCTCGCCATCGGCGTGGTCGAGTTCATCTTCATCTACCTGCGGCGCAACTACTCAGGCGTCGCGTCGCTGCGAATGGAAACCGACCTGCGCAACGACTTCTACGCCCACCTGCAAAACCTGCAGGTCGCGTTTCACGACAACTGGCAGTCGGGCCAGCTGCTGTCCCGCGCGATCTCCGACATCGCCACGGTGCGTCGCTTCGTGAGCTTCGGCTTGATCTGGTTCTTGCAAACCATCGTGACGTTCATCGTGGTCTTCGTCCTCATGCTCGACCTGGATTGGCAGCTGGCACTGGTGGTCCTGGCCTGCATGTTGCCGATCGCCTACTTCAGCAACAAGTTCCACGACAAGTACAAGGTCATAGCCAGGCGCCTCCAGGACCAGCAGGGCGACCTGACCACGATCATCGAAGAGATGGCCACCGGCGTGCGGATCATCAAGGCCTTCGGACGCATGCCGCTGATGCAGAAGCGATTCGAGGACCAGGCGAGCCTCCTCCGAGCGACGAGCCTCACCGGTATCGAGGCGCGAGCACGCCTGTGGACCCAGCTCAACTTTCTGCCCAACCTCTCGCTCGTCGCGGTGCTGCTGCTCGGCGGCATCAACGTCGTGCAAGGCCGGCTCACCATCGGAGGCCTTGTCGCATTCATGAGCTACGTCTTCATGCTCACGTGGCCCATGGAGGCCATCGGCTGGGTCCTTTCGATGAGCGAGGAATGCCAGACCGCGTCGGAGCGGCTGAACGAAGTGCTTGATTCGCGGCCCGAGATCGCCGATCGCGCCGGCGCTCGCGCCCTGGACGGATGCCGCGGGCGCATCGAGTTCCGCGGCGTCGGGTTCAAGTATCCGAAGTCGGACGACTGGGTCCTTCGCAACGTGAACCTCGTGATCGAGCCCGGGGAGACGCTGGGCCTCGTCGGCCGCACCGGTAGCGGCAAGACCAGCCTCGCCTACCTGCTGCCGCGCCTTTACGACATCGCCGAAGGCCAGGTGCTGCTGGACGGGGTCGATGTGCGCGACCTGCAGCTCCGCTCGCTGCGCTCTCACATCGGCGTCGCATTCGAGGATCCGATCCTGTTCTCGGCCTCGGTGCACGAGAACCTGGTGATGGGCAGGAACGTGGTCTCTGACGAGGAGCTCAAGCGCGCCATCGAGGTTGCGCAGGCGGGCTTCGTCTGGGACCTGCCGTGGGGTCTCGAGACCCGAGTGGGCGAGCAGGGCTACACGCTTTCGGGCGGCCAGCGGCAGCGGCTCGCCCTGGCGAGGGCGGTCCTCGGCCGGCCCCAGGTGCTCGTGCTCGACGACCCGCTTTCCTCAGTCGACGTCCACACCGAGGCGGTGATCGAGGCCTCGCTCGCCAGAGTTCTCGAAGGGGTGACCGCGCTGCTCGTGGTGCACAGGCCTTCCACGCTCGCGCTCGCCGACCGCGTGGCGCTGCTCGACGGCGGCACGATCGTCGCCACTGGGACGCACACCGAGCTGATGCGGTCCAACGAGCTCTACCGGGCGCTGCTCTCGCAGGAGTACGACGCAGTGTCCGCGGTGGCGGGGAAGTGAGCTTGATTGCCCCTGCGGACCGGTGGCGAGGCGTCGCCGGCGAGGAAGTTGACGAGTTCTCTGCGACCGTCGCCGGGCTGCTGCGCAAGCGCAGCCGCAGCCTCCTCGCCGCGCTTGCGCGGCCCTACAAGAAGGAGATCGCACTCGCCGGCTTCCTGATCCTCGTGCGGTCCGCCGCCTATCTCGCGATTCCCTACCTGGTCGGCCTCGGTATCGACCGCGGCATCCTCGCGGGAAAAAATGGCAACCTCGAGACGCTCGTCCTCATCGTGGCCGCGCTGCTGGGGGCCCTGATGCTCAACGCGGTCGCCAACTACGCGTTCCTCCGACTATCGGGACGGGTCGGCGCGGACATCCTGTTCGACCTGCGCCGGATGCTCTTCAGTCACGTCCAGGCGCTGTCCCTGTCCTTCTTCGAGCGCTACACGTCGGGACGCATCATCTCGAGGCTCACGTCCGACATCGATGCGCTCAACGAGCTGCTCGCGACAGGCCTCACCTCCGTCCTCACCTCATTGATCTCGGTGGTCGGGATAACCGTGATCCTGCTGCACCTCGACACCCGTCTCGGTGTCGTGACCCTCGTGGTGATGCCGCTGGTGTTGGGCCTGACCGCCTGGTTCCGGCACAACTCGGCCCACTCGTATCGAGCGGTGCGGCGGGCGATCGTGCTGGTGATCGTTCACTACGTCGAGTCGCTGGGCGGCATCCGAGCCGTGCACGCGTTTCGCCGCGAGCCGCGCAACCAGGAGATCTTCGAAGACGTCAACGGTCGCTACCGCGACGCCAACATCTGGTCGAACCGGCTGGCGTCGACCTTCGGGCCGGGGATCATCCTGCTGGGCCGCCTGACTACCATGTCGGTCCTCGTGTTCGGCGGGTTCCTCGTCGTGCAAGGACAGCTGACCTTGGGCGTGCTGACGGCCTTTGTCCTTTATCTGAGGCAGTTCTTCGAGCCCATGCAGGACCTCTCTCAGTTCTACAACACGTTCCAGGCCGCGGGCGCAGCGCTGGAGAAGCTGGCCGGGGTGATCGAGGAGACCGCCACAGTGCCGGAGCCGCGTGCGCCGGTCCGGTTAAGCGAGGTGAAGGGCGCGGTCGGCTTCGAAGGTGTGACCTTTGCGTACAGGGACAAGGCCGTGCTGCACGACATCGAGCTGCAGATCCCCGCGGGCCAGATCATCGCCCTGGTGGGGGAGACCGGGGCCGGGAAGACGACGATGGCGCGTCTCATCGCGCGGTTCTACGACCCGAGCGTGGGCCGGGTGACGCTCGACGGGGTCGACCTGCGCTCCATCGCCACCGCGGATCTGCGGAGGTCGGTCGCCGTGGTCACGCAGGAGACGTTCCTGTTCTCAGGGACGGTGGGGGACAACCTGCTGTTCGGGAGACCCGACGCCACGCGGGCAGAGATGATCGCGGCCGCGCGGGCGGTCGGAGCCGATGCGTTCATCTCGGCGCTGCCCAACGGGTACGGGACAGACGTCCGGAGGCGTGGTGTGCGCCTGTCGTCGGGGCAGCGGCAGCTGGTCGCGTTTGCGCGGGCTTTCCTGGCCGATCCGCGAGTGCTGATCCTCGACGAGGCCACGTCGTCGCTGGATCTGCCTTCGGAGAGGTTGGTGCAGCACGCCCTGCGCACGTTGCTGCGAGGCCGCACCGCGATGATCATCGCCCACCGCCTTTCGACTGTCGACATCGCCGACAGGGTGCTGGTCATCGACCAGGGACGGGTGGTCGAGGACGGAAAGCCGTCCGAGCTGCGTGGTGAGCGGGGGCGCTACGGGTCGCTGCACCGCGCCTGGGTCGAGTCGCTCGTCTGATTTACCTGGGTCCTGCGGACGCCGCCTCGAGCCTGTTCGCGGTGCCATACTGCGGCCGATGCTTTTGCGGACCGATCCCCTTCGCGTTGCGGTGTTCGCCCTGGGCCTTGCGTTCGTGCTCATCGTTGGCGCTTACGGGTTCGCTGCCATCGAGTCCCGGCCCACGCTTGGTGGGATGGTTTCTGCTCTTGCCGCTCTCGCGATTGCCGGTTCTGGCCTCCTGTATGCTTGGCGGCTCGGAAACGGTGGCATCGTCGACTAGCCGGTAAGAGACCACTCTCACCAACCACGGAGTGCCGATGGACTCCCTCCACGCGATTGGCTTCTACGTGTCCGCCGCAATATCAGTGGCCGGCGGGCTCTCTGTAGCGTTCCTGCCCGATCGCGTGCGGCGCGGCATGGCCCTGGGCGCGGTGGCGATCGGCGTCGCCGGCATCTACCTCTCGCTGTCGGCGGGCTTTGCGGCCCTCGTCGCGCTCGCTTGCTACGCAGGTTGTGCGCTGCTCCTTGCGGGGCCGGCCTATCGCATTGTCGAGTCCGTCACCGGCAGTCCCTGGCGCCAGCTCGGCGCGATCGCCGCGGCCGCCCTTTTCGTCGCGCTGGCCTATGCCGCCTACTTTGGTGATTTCCACCGCGCCACCTATTTCGGAGGGGAATTCGGAAGCGCTGCCATCGGCCGGCGGCTCTTTGCCCATGACGCACTCGCGACCGAGGCGGTCGCTGCACTGGTCCTGGTTGCGCTGGTCGGCGCCGCCGCCGCGTGGCGCGCGAGAGATCGCAACCGATGACCGCCGGCCTTGTCGCGGTGCTCTTCGTCGCCGCCGGTTTGGTCGCCGTCGGCGCGTTTGTCGCGGCGTGGCGGCGTGATCTGACCGTGGCGCTGGCCGGGATCCCGTTGATGTTCGCCGGCGCCGGCACCGCATTCGCTGGTGTCTCACGCTTTGCGGCCGCACCCGCCGGCGGCGCCCAGCTGCTCGGCCAGGAGGTCGCCGTGCTGCTATCGGTCGCCGCCCTTGCGGCCGTCGCGTTGGGAGTCGGGCTCGCCGGCAGGGAGGGGCGCCGCTGAGCCCGCTCACAGCCGTCGCCGGGATCCTCACAGCCGCGTCGGGCTCCGCCACCGCCTCGCGCGCCGGCTTTAACTTCGACCCGTTCTCGACCCTGCCATGGGCTGTGCCCTTGCTGCTCATGGCTCCGCTGGCGATGTTCGTGGCCGCGATCTCGGGGGTGCGAACCCGCCGGTCGGCCTCCAACCTGGCGATGTTCGGAGCCGTGGTCTCCCTCGCCGACACGCTGCTTGTCGGTTGGGGCCTGGCGAAGAAGAGCGCCCCGTTCGTCGGGAGCTATCAGTACCTCAACCTACCTGTCGCCTTCTCGGGCCCTGTCAACTTCCAGGGCTTTGGCATCGACATCGTTCTTCGGGTCGACCACCTCACCGTCGTCACGCTGGCAGTGGTTGAGCTGTGCGTGATCGGCGCGCTGGGCTGGCATCGTTTCATGGGCCGGGTCGAGCCGGGCGCGGCGCGCTTCCACGCCCTCGTCAGCCTCTTTCTATTTGCGTGCACCGGCGTGCTCGTGAGCTACGACCTCGCCGAGCTCCTGGCCTTCTGGGGACTCGCGGGCGTCGCCACCTATCTGCTGCTGGCCCATCGATGGAGCGTTGAAAGCGCTGCCCGCAGCACACGTATCGCCCTGGCGCTTCCCTTCCTCACGGACCTCTTTCTTCTTTGCGGCGTCGCAGTGGTCTATTCGCGCTACGGCGTGTTGAACCTCGGCACGCTCATCCCGATCCTTCACATCACGGCGGGGGCGACAGTCAAGGCGCTCGCGGTGGCCGCGGTGCTCTTGTTCGTGGGCGTGGGCGGCAGGCTTGCGCTGTGGCCGCTCCAGTCCTGGGTGACGCGCACGGCAACCGACGCTCCGCCGGTCGCGTCGGCGATGACCCAGGCGGCGTGGTCGGTGGTCGCGATCGTCGTTCTCTACCGCCTCATGCCGATCGCGGGCGCGTCCAATTCGCAGACTTTGCGCGCGCTCCTGTACGCGTGCGCTGCCACCGCGATCATCGCTCCACTCCTGGCCATCGTCTCGAGGGAGCCTCGTAGGGCGATCGCGTTGCTGGGAACAGCAGCGACTGCGGTCGGTGCCGCCGTCGTCGTTCACGGCTTCGAGAAGGTGGGCTTCACCTTCACCTTCGCCATCGCCGGAGTCGCGTGTGTGCTCGCGGCAGCGCCGGCCCGCGTTGCCGGCGTTCTGGCTGCGTCGGCGATCGCCTCGGCGATGAGGACACACGACATCGCCGAGATGGGCGACGCGTGGGGCCGCATGCGTGGCAGCGCGATCGCATTGCTGATCTCAGGATTGGTGCTTGGTCTGAGCGCGTCGGGTGCGCTCGCCTACTCGGTCGTCTCGGGATCGAAGCTCGGGCTCGTGCTGGGTGAGGCCGTGCTGCTCATCGCTGTCGGATCATTGCGCATCTTCCTGGCGATTGCGATCGGGCCACTTCGACGCCGGCGCGCCTTCGAGCCCGATCGCGTGCGTGACATTCCTGCAGGCGTGCTGAGCTGGTCGTACTGGCTTGCACTCGGTGGCGCGGTGCTGCTCGTTGCATCGATGGTGCATGGGTGGCTGGACTTTCTCGACGGTCGTACGCACCCGGCCCCCAACACAATCGGCTACGTGCTCTGGATCGCGGTGGCCCTTGTCGGATTTGCTGCCGCGGCCATCGCATTCACCGCCAACAAGGATGGAGCCGTGCGGGCGACGTCACGTCTTGGCGGCGTGGTGGACCGAGTGGTTGGGCAGGGGCAGAGCGCGGCTGCTCGATTCATCGTCGGACCTGCCGTGAGCATTGCCGCCGGCGCTGACGAGTGGAGCGTTGTGCGTGATGACGCGCTGGGGCTGTCCGTTGTCGCGACGGGAAGGCTTGCCGCTCTGGCGGCCCGCGTGCCGGTGGTGCCTGTGCTCATCTTCCTCGCCGTGATCCTCGCCGTCGCTTTGGGGCTCCTGTCGCCAGGGGTGTTCCGATGATCGTCATGAACGCGGTGGTGGCGGCGGTCAACGCGGCCAGCCCCACGCCTTTGCCGGTGACGGTGCCCGGCTCGGGGATCTTCCAGTCGTCTCTGCTCCTCAGCCTCATGGTGTGGGCGCCGGTGTTGGTTGCGGTCGTGATCGCGGTGCTGCCCAACCCGCGCGGGCGCTTCGACGCGCTGATGAAGCAGATCGCGTTCTTCACCAACATCGGCCTGCTTTTCATCCTGTGGGTCGCTTACAACCAGTTCCAGATCCTCGGCACCGTGCAGTTCGAGGAGAACGTGCCCTGGCTGCCCGCGATCGGCGCCGCATACCACCTCGGGATCGACGGCCCGGGTCTCGTGATGTTGATCCTGTCCGGCCTCGTCGGGTTGGCCTCGGTGCTCGCATCGTGGGGCGTCCGCGAGCGCGTGCGCTCCTATTTCTGTCTCCTCCTGATATCCGAGGCCTGCATCAACGGCGCGGTGGTGGCGCACGACATGTTCGTGCTGGTGCTCTTCTGGGGCGCCGCCACGATTCCACTCGTCCTTCTCGTGCTTGGCTGGGGCGGCCCGCGTCGCGAGCCGGCGGCATGGCGGCTTGCCGCCTACTGGGGTCTTGGGACCATCGCGTTGCTGGTCGCCACCCTCGTGCTGTATTCCGCCGCGGGCGGCAAGAGCTTCGACATGGACGTGCTGTTCAGGATTCCGGTGAGCCCGCGGGTCCAGCTCGTGGCCGGTCTTGCGCTGATCGTCGCGGCGGCGACGTTCCTTCCGCTCTTTCCATTTCACGGCTGGGTGCGCGACGTCTACTCGCAAGCCCCGGTTGGCGTTTGCGTGGTTGTCGCCGGCGGCGCCACTCGCCTCGGAGGTTATGTCCTGCTCCGCGTGCTGATTGGGGCCGAGCCCATCGGAGCGCAGCTGCTTTCACCACTGCTGGGGCTCATGGCTGCGGCGACGGTCGTCTACGCAGGGCTGGTCGTGCTCCGTATGACCGACCTGCGGAGGGTCGCCGCATACCTCGCGATGGTTCCAGGCGGGGTCACCGTCCTCGGCCTGGCCGCGCTGTCACCGCTGGCGATTGGGGGGAGCGTGCTGTCACTTTTCTCGGGCGGTCTGGCGGCGGCGCTGATAGTCGGCGTGTGCGCGACTCTCACGGAGCGCGCGCAAACAGGAAACCTGCATGTGCTGAAAGGCCTCGCGCCACGCATGCCAAGCCTCACATGGATCACCGTTTTCGCGGTCCTCGGCCTGCTCGGCCTCCCGCTCATGGCGTCGTTCCCCGCTGAAGCGATGACATTCTTCGGCTCGGTCAAGAACCAGCCGCTGGCCACTTTCGCAGTCGCGGGCGGGCTCGCCATCACGGCCGCAAGCCTCGCGGTGATCATGCACCGCATGCTTTTCGGGACACCGAATCCGGATGCGCCGGGTGTTTCCGATGCGTCCTCTGGCGAGAAATGGTTCCTCGGCGTGCTCGCGGGCGCGCTTCTTTGGGTGGGTATGTTTCCCGGAGGGCCCAAGCTGCCTGGAACCGACACGCCGATCTTCGACCCCGGCCTCGTGAACGCGATGGCGGCAGGCATCACGGAGATGGCGTCTCCGTACGCGGCCAAGTGATGAGGTCCTTCCTTCTCGTTCCGGAGGCCCTCGTGGCGGGGACCGCCCTCCTTCTATTGGTGGCGGGTCCATTGGGTGGCGTGCCGAGGTCGTGGCGCAGCCGGCTGCCCGCGATCGTGGCCGTGGTGGTCGTGGCCGCTTTCGTCGTCGAGCTGTGGGCGGGCGGGACCCTCGCCACCCTCTTCGGCGGCGGTTTCATCCAGGATCGGTTCGCCTTGTTCGCCAAGGCGGCGGTGCTGCTTGCGGTCGCCGCTGCCATCGCTGTCGCGGACTGGAGCGCCGAGGACTCGCTCAGCACCGGCCTGGCGATGACGCTGCTCGCTGCGTTCGGCGTCATGGTCGTCGCGTCGGCGGGAAATTTCGTGCCGCTGTGGGCGGGGCTCGAGCTGGCCGCGGCGTCAGGCGTCGCGCTTGTCGGGTTGAGGCGGCCCGACATCGGGCTGCGACTGCTCATCGTCGGGGGCGTCGCCACGGCGCTGTTCGTGATGGGCTTCGCCTTCGTGTACGCCACCACCGGCACCG
The DNA here is from genome assembly GCA_036512415.1 of Candidatus Dormiibacterota bacterium. Taxonomy (GTDB): domain Bacteria; phylum Chloroflexota; class Dormibacteria; order Dormibacterales; family Dormibacteraceae; genus Palsa-872. The sequence goes on from DATCAV010000010.1 coordinate 14,327, forward strand.
CCGACCTTCTGGCCGCCCGCACGATCATTGCGAACGCGGCGCCCACCCTTCCGCTGGCGATCCCCGTCCTTCTTCTCTTCGGCGGCCTCGCGGTGCGCGCGGGGATTGCTCCTTTCCATCTCGCCAGCGTGCCCTCGAGCCTGGGCGCCAGCCCGATGGGCGCCGGCATCCTGCTCGGCCTGGTCGCGGCCGCGGCGCTTATCGCCGCCATCAAGGTCGCCGCGCTGCTGAGCCCCGTGCCGGAGACGCTGTCCCTATACCTCGAGGTCATTGCGGCGGTGGCGATGGTGGGGGGTGGGGCGGCCGCGTTGGGAGTCAGGGCGCCCCGGGCGAGGCTCGCCTACCTGGCCGTCGGGCAGGTGGGCTGGGTGGCCGCCGGGCTGGCGACCCACTATCGGAGCGGCCTCGGCGGAGCGCTGTTCCTGGCCGGCGCGTTCACCCTGGCGGCGACCTGCGGGCCGGCAGTCCTCGGCGGAGCGGAAGGTGGCGAAGCTTCGCTCGCCGGCATGGGTGCCCTGCGGCCGGCCCGGGCGCTGGGCATCGCCATGGTTTTCCTGTCCCTGGCCGGGGCCCCGCCGCTGGCCGGCTTCTTTGGGGAGTTCACGGTCGCAGCGGCTCTCGCGCAGAGCGGCCACTTCGGGCTCCTGGCCCTCGGGCTGCTCGGGTCGGTGCTGAGCGTGGTGGCGGCCCTGGGCACCCTTCGCGTCCTCTATCTACAGAGCCCGCCGGAAGAAGGGCGCCGGGCCGTGGGCTTCGCTCTGCCGGCCTGGACGTCCGTCTCATCGGCGGGCGCGGTCGCCTTTTGCGTCGTGATCGCGGCCTACGGGGCGTTCGCCAACCCGATCCTGGGCCTTGCCTATCAGGGAGCAGAAGCGCTGGGCCTTCGGTAAACTGCCGCCCAGAGGTCGCAGCCTACGTCCTAGAAAACGTCCTGGAGGTCCCGAGTCTGACCGTGGCGACCAGTCGCAGCCGCCGATCCGCCCGTCGCTTGGCAGCGTCCCATCCCGCCAAGGGGAAGGCTCGTGCGCCTCGTGCGTCCGGCCACGTCCGCCGACCTCGCGGCGAGGCGCGCCACGCGTGGATGGCTCGGGTCGTGCTCGCGGTGTTCGTGGCGGTGGGGGCGTTCGGCCTCCTGGGGACTGGCGGGACGATCGGCGTCATCGATTACTTCGCCGGCGACCTGCCGTCCATCGACTCGCTGCAGGCGGGCAAGCTCACGCAGACCAGCCGGATCTTCGACCGCCGCGGGACCCTGATCGAGGCGCTGTACCACCAGAACAGGACAGTCGTGCCGCTCAGCAAGATCAGCGACAAGTTGCAGAGGGCGACGATCGACACCGAGGACCGCTCCTTCTACGCCAACTCAGGCGTGGATTACCGCAGGCTCGCGATCGCGATCGGGTATGACCTGACGCATCGCTCGGCGACGCTCGGTGGTTCGACCATCACGCAGCAGGTGGTGAAGAACAACGTGCTCGACACCGCCGAAGCGCAGAGCAAGACGATCAGCCGCAAGTTCCGCGAGCTCGTGCTCGCGGAGGAGATGGAGCGCCGCTACACGAAGCAGCAGATCCTCGAGCTCTACCTCAACACCATCAACTACGGCAACGGCGCGTACGGAGCGGAGGCCGCGGCCGAGACGTATTTCCAGGTGCACGCGAGCGAGCTCACTTGGGCGCAGGCCAGCTTCCTCGCCGGGTTGCCGCAGGCGCCGTCCGACTACGACGTGTTCGGCACGCCCGACCAGGTCGATGCCGCGAAGCAGCGCTGGCGCGAGGTGCTCGATGGGATGGTGACGGTGGGCGACATCAGCCTGTCGACGTTGATCGACATTTTCACCGGCGACCTGGTCGACAAGATGATCGCCGCCCACAAGCGCTTGCCGGCGCAACACAACCCGCTCACCGCGCATTTCATCGACTACGTCGAGCAGTACATATCGCAGCGCTACGGCGACCAGGCGATGTACGAGGGTGGTCTTCGGATCACTACGACACTTGACCTCTCGACGCAGGCGATCGCGAGCAAGTGGGTGAAGGCGGGGGTGCGCACATATGCGTCGCGCGGCGTGAACACCGGCGCGATGCTCGTGATGAATCCGAACGATGGCGAGATCCTGGCGATGATCGGAAGCGCCAACTACAACAACCCCGCGATTCGAGGCCAGATCAACCTGACCGGCGTGGACCCGCTGGGGTGGCGAGGCGTCGGTTCGTCGTTCAAGGTCTACACGTACGGGGCGGCGCTCAACGCGGGGTTGGTGACGCCGGCGACGCTCCTCAACGACGCGAACAGCGTCATCGGCGGCCACACGTTCAACGACTGGGACAGCAAGCACGAGGGTTGGATCACGCTGCGCAAGGCGCTGGCCGAGTCGCGCAATCTGCCCGCGCTGTGGACCTATAAGGAGGAGGGCGGCGACCGGGTCGTGTCGTTCATGCACGCCCTGGGCATCACGGCGAAGATCGAAAATCCTCCGGGCGTGTCGACGACGCTCGGCCACGACGCCATCTCGATGGCCCAGCATCTCGCCGCCTATTCGGCTTTCGACAACGGCGGTTACAAGATCACGCCGCAGCCGGTGCTCAAGGTGACCGACCCCAGTGGCAAGGTGCTGGAAGAGTTCAACCCCTCGGCTAAGAGGATCCAGGTGATCAGCCCGGAGCTCGGCTATGTCATGACCGATCTGCTGCGCGGTCCGGTGAAGCTCTACCTCGGTGACCTCCGTTACAAGCCGGTGGCCGGCAAGTCGGGGACCACAGAGGCCTACACGGGCTCGATCTTCATCGGCTACACGCCGGGAATCGCCGTCGCCGCGTCGCTGATGCACATCGATGCAGGCTCGAAATGCAAGTCGGGCTATGCCTACCTCGCCACGAACTTTCCTCCGTCGGGGTGGCAGTGCCCGACGTCGGTGCTGTTTGGTGAGAACGTCGGGATCTCCGTGTGGAAGCCGTTCCTCGAGGAGTACTACGCACATCATCCGTGGCCGGCGATGTGGAAGCAGCCGGCCGGCGTGGTCACGCGGATGGTGTGCTCTTACGACGGGGGCCACATTGCTTCCGGCGGCTACAACGAGATCTTCATCAAGGCTGTCGGCGAGCCGAACTATCCGTGCGGGACCAACCCGCCTCCGGGAGCGCCTCCTTACGTGGCGCCGTCGCCAAGCCCTTTGCCAGGCGCGTCGCCCACACCCGGACCGTCGCCAGCCGCGACTCCGTAGGCTGACGTGCGTGCGTTTCAATCGAGCCGGAGTCGCCTTCGGCCTCGCTTACATCGTGCTGGGTGTTGCCTGGGTGGCGTTGGCGAAGCCCGCAGCGCCCTTGTTGCTGGTCGCCTGGTTTGTGATCGTCGCGGCGCTCGGGGGCTTCGTGCCGGGGATTGCCAACCAGGTGTCGCTGGCGCGCGTGCACCTGGCGGCGCCGGCGCTCTTGTACTCGCTGGAGTCCGATCGTCTCGGGTACCTGGCCGTGGTGCTCGCGCTGGCGGGTTTGACCGACCTCGTCGACGGCACCATCGCGCGGCGCTTCGACAAGCCTTCGATGCTGGGCGGGGGGCTGGATCCGGTCGTCGACGGGATCCTGCTGGGGGCGGCCGCTGTGGGCCTGGCGCTCGGGGGGATCTTCCCGCTGTGGCTCGCCGCCGTGATCGTCGTGCGCTACCTGTTGCCTGCGGTGGTGGCATTGGTGCTGCTTTCGATGGGGCGGCGGCCTGAGCTTCGGCACAGTGTCAGCGGGCAGATTTCGACGGCGCTGATCATCGTGCTGGTGGGAGGCATCTGCCTGTTCCGCTTCATGCACCAGGACGCGAGCAATGTGGTCATCGGCGCGGAGATCGTGATCCCCATCGCCACAGTCGCCACGTTCGTGCACCTGGGTTTACTGGCGCGGCGGTCGATGAGACTTGGGGCCGGGTAAGATGCTCTTTGGTCGCGCTAAGTGGGGTGCTGGCGGTACCCTGCACCGGCAATCCGCCTTAGCCGGACCGAATTCCCGCGCTGAGGTCTGGGCTCTCACGCCTGGCCGCGGCAAACGGCGTTGAAGGTCGGGACCTGCGCAGCTCGGGTCTCTGAACCCCGTCAGATCCGGAAGGAAGCAGCGGTAAGGAGAAACTCGAGGGTGCCGCAGCCATCCGGGCCAGAGCTGTGAACCGCGGTGCGAGCTGGGGGTCTTCGATCGAAGCGGGGGTGCGCGGCCACCTAATGAAGTCGGTACATCCAACCTCTCTCCCCTTGAGGGGAGAGAGCCTGAGAGAGGGGCGTGGCGAAAGATTGGTGCGTGAATATGCCTGAATACCAAAGCCTGTATCGCAAGTACCGATCGCAGACCTTCGCCGACCTGGTCGGCCAGGAGGCCGCTTCGCGGGCGCTGCAGGGCGCGATCATCAGCTCGCGCGTCGCGCACGCCTACCTGTTCAGCGGCAGCCGAGGCACCGGCAAGACCTCGGCGGCGCGCCTGCTCGCCAAGGCGGTCAACTGCTCAGGGCGCGCACGCGACTCGGCGGAGCCGTGCAACAAGTGCCAGTCCTGCGTCGAGATGACTGCGGGGTCAGCGCTCGACCTCATCGAGATCGACGCTGCCTCCAATCGTGGCATCGACGAGATTCGCGACCTGCGCGAGAAGGTAAACCTGGCGCCGGCCCTCGGACCCTTCAAGGTGTACATCATCGACGAGGCGCACATGCTGACCGAGCCGGCGTTCAATGCGCTGCTCAAGACGCTGGAAGAGCCGCCGCCTCATGTGGTCTTCGTGCTCTGCACCACCGACGCGCAGAAGATCCCGCTCACCGTCATCGGGCGCTGCCAGCAGTTCGTGTTTCGAAGGCACAGCGAGGAACAGATCGCGGGCCGGCTGACGCACATCGCTCAGACGGAGAACGTGAAAGTCGACGACGACGCGATGCAGCTGATCGCGCGCACGGCGCAGGGATCGATGCGCGATGCCGTCGGTCTGCTGGACCAGTTGGTGCCTTTGGCCTCCGGACCGATCACCCTGGAGGGCGCACGCTCCCTGCTCGGCATCGCCGACCCGCGCCTGCTCGATTCATTGCTGGATGACGTGTTGAGCGGCCGCGCGGCTGAGGCGCTCGACGAGCTGAACCGCGTGTACGCCGCGGGCGCCGAGCTGCGCCAGGTGGTGCGTGGGTTGATGGAGAGCTGCCGCGACCGGCTCGTCGCAGCCCTGACTCGACACGACAATGCGACGGCGCGGAGGCTGTCCAGCGTGCTCGACGCGCTGCTTCACCTCGATGGCGAGGTGCGGCGTCATGCCGAGCCGCGCTTTCTCGTCGAAGCGACGCTGGCCCGTCTCGCCGTCGAGCTGGGTACTTCGTCATCGCTCGCTGCGACTCCGGCTCCGGTGGTGACGTCGACCCAGGTTGTGGCCGTTGCGCAACCGGCGCCTGTGGCGGCGCCGCAACCGGTTTCGGTGGCAGTCACGCCGGACGCGGTGGCCGCACCGGCCGCTGCGCCGGCGGTCGACAGCGCAGTCATCGGTGCGTGGACCGATGTGCTCGACAAGTTGAACCGCACTGTGCGCGCCGCTTATCTCGATGCGCAGCCGGAGGTCGACGGCACCACGCTGGTGCTGTGGTTTCGCTACGGCTTCCATCACAAGAAGGCTCAGGAGCAATCGCAACAGCTCATGCCACTGGTGCGCGCTTGGTTGGGGACAGGCGTGAAGGTCGATTACCGGCTGCGCGAGACGGGGGGCACAGCCGCGGCCCCCAGCCCAAAGGCCGCCGTTGTCAGTCCGGAGGATGATCCCTTCGTGCGCGAGGTGGTGCGCCGTTTCGACGGGCGCGTGACGCGGGTCAAGGAGGTGTCCGAGTGAAGGACCCGATGAAGATGCTCAAGCAGGTTCAGCAGATGCAGGACCGCATGGCGAAGGTACAGCAGGAACTGGAGACCGAGACCGTCGAGGCGAGCGCGGGCGGTGGAGCAGTACGTGTCGTGGCTACCGGCACACAGAAGGTGGTGTCGGTGACGATCGACCCGGCCGCGGCTTCGGAACCCGAGATGCTGCAGGACATGGTGGTGGCGGCCGTCAACGAGGCGATGGACAAATCGAAGCAGCTGGCGGCCTCGAAGATGCAAGCCGTCGCGTCGGGTCTGGGCCTTCCGCCCGGCTTGCTCTAAGCCTTCTCACGTGCCACAGCTGCCGGAGCCGCTCGAGAGGCTCATCCAGGAGCTTTCGCGACTGCCGGGCATCGGGCCCAAGACCGCGCAACGGCTCGCGTTCCATTTGCTGCGCACGGACCGGCAACGCGCTGAGTCGCTGGCGCTGGCGATCGGAGACGTGAAGGCGCGGATCGGCTACTGCGAGCGCTGCTACAACATCGCCGAGGGCAGCCTGTGCGCGATCTGCTCATCAACGCGTCGTGACGCATCGGTGATCTGCGTGGTGGAGTCGGCCCTCGACCTGCTCGCCGTCGAGCGGACCTCAGAATTCAACGGTCTGTACTTCGTGCTGCATGGCGTGATCTCTCCAATCGATGGGATCGGTCCCGACCAGCTGCACATGCCGCAGCTGTTCGACCGCGTTCGAGCTGAAAGCCTCACCGAGGTGATCGTGGCCACCGACGCGGACATCGAGGGCGAGGCCACCGCGGTCTACCTGCAGCGGGCGTTGCTGCCGTTGGGCGTGACGGTGACGCGGCCGGCCCATGGGCTGCCCGTGGGCGGCGACCTCGAGTACGCGGACGAGCTGACGCTCGCCCGTGCGATGGCCGGGCGGCGATCGTTCTGAGGCTATTTGTGGTTCAGCTGACCTAAACGATCTCGGCCGAGCGGCCTTGCAATACGGAGCCGGCTACCGGT
>DATCAV010000011.1:0-9720 GCA_036512415.1 Candidatus Dormiibacterota bacterium
CGGGAAGTTGAGCCAGCGGAGGCCCAGATACAGGACAGCATGCAGCCATGACCACACGTAGAGCGTCCAAAAGAGCGCATAGATCCCTTGCGTCACGGCCGGCGCACGCGTGTCTCCAGCCAGATGGGACGGCGTGACCAAGATCACCGCGCCGATCCCCAACATCGCGAGCACGCCGCCTGCCAGCAGCCAACGAATCTGCTGCCGGAGGAGTGCCTCGAAGCGGCGGTCGCTGAAGATAACCGCCCCCCATAGAAACGCGAACGTGTAGGTCGCCACATCGGCCCAGTCCTGGTAGGCGGGGAAGCGGGGGCGTAGCACGAGCTGGACGAGCCCGAGCGGCGCAGCCAGCAACAGCAGCCCGGCACGCCGGTTCGCGATGGCGACCAGCGTCGACGCCAGGCGCCGCCCAGGCGGACCTCGCAGCCAGAGCACGACAGGCAGGCAGACCATCGAGATCGCGAACAGGTAGCCGAGGAACCAGAGGTGCAGCCAGTACCGGCTGACGAACTGCAGATCCCAATCGAGCTGGAAGTTACGAAAGAACCCGAGGTAGAAGGCCCACAGCCGGTCGATCGACGGCGGCGGATTGGAGCTGCTGACAAATCTCTGCAGCGGCGAGAGGATCAGCAAGCCGGGAATCATCGGCACAAGCAGTCGGAGAAAGCGCTTGCGGATGAAATCGGGCACGCCGCGCGAGCGCAGGCCGAACCAGGCGTCCGCGCCGGCGATCAGGAACATCGCCGATATTCCCCACGGGAAGCAAAAGCCGGCAAACGCGGTAAGGACGAGGCTGCGTTCGTGGTTCGAGACCAACCAGGTCCCGAACGAGAAGACCAGCGACACGTGGAAAAGGACGATGCCGTATACGATCAGCACCTTCAGCCAATCGAGGTAATGGATGCGCTCTTGGCTCAACTCGAGATCGAGTTTCCGTCCTCACGGACGGCTAGTCAGGAACCGAAAGACCCTCCAACTTATGGCCTCTCAGCAGCCACGCGCCAGTGGTTATGAACCAGATCGTCAACACGACAGTGAACGGCCTCTGGAACAACCCGTCCGGGTAGGACGTGAGCGGTCGCGCCGCGATCGCCAGAGCTTCGATCCCAAACGCCGCGAGCGCCGCCCCCAGCCAGACGCGGCGAGGGGGGGCGAAATGCGACAGGTTCCCTGATCCCAGGAAAAGTAGTAGAGGCGCCACGCTGGCCAGCGCAAAGCAGGTTTGCGCCATGGTTCCGTGCAGCAGGCCCTCGACGACGGAGCTCGGGTCTTGCGGAAAGGCGCCCGCGGCGACCAGGAACACGCCAGAGGCGGTAACCATGAGGGCCCCCATGCGCCACGCCTCACCGTGGCTGACCGCGTACAGGCCGAGGCCGAGAATCACCGTAAGCAGTCCCGGCACCAGAAAGAAGCCAAGATCAAAAAGCCCTGCATTCGGGGTGCCGCGAGTGGCGAGGTCGCTGAAGGGCCGGGTGAGCAGGTTGTAGCCATACCGGGACGTCCCCATGGTGAGGAACTCAGACCACATCAAAAGGGGCGCCAACAGCGCGGCCCAGCCGGCCGCACGGCGCCAAACAACAGCGTGCACCGAAGCCATCTTACGAGCGACTGCATCCTGACAAGACCTTGCCTCGTGGGGGCGGTAGTCCCATGAATCGAGGGCCGGTGGGCACGTGCTCCCGTCAGGCATCCGACGCACACTGCGTTCGGAACACGCGAGAGAGGTGACAACGATGAAGGTCGCAACTGTGTGCAGCGCCGGTGTGATCACCGCCGAGGTGACGGATACCCTATTGGAGGCGGCCCAGACCATGGCGAGCAACCATGTGGGCGCACTCGCGGTGCTGGACGAAGGGGTCCTTGTGGGTGTGATCAGCGAGGCCGACCTGGTGACAGCGGTCGCCGAGGAGGCGCCTCTGGAGCTGACAACTGTCGATGAGTTCATGACCGCGGATGCGATCACCGTCACGCCAGGCGACGACGCCGGACTCGCGGCGAGGCGCATGGTCGAGAACGGAATCGGGCACCTGCCGGTCATTGAACGAGACTCGGCGATCGGGATGGTGTCGAAGGGCGACCTGCTGGCAGTCGGTGTCGTCGCCGCGCCGCGCGAGCGTTAGTCGTCCCAACAAGCCGCAACAACCCCGCCCTCGAGTGCCTGGAAAAGGAAGTGTCCCGAGAAGACCTTTCTGTTTGCCCTGGAGTTCCCTTTCGTCTTTCGGCTTCCGGTCTTTTGACTTTTCGCCTAGCTCAACGTTCGGTACCTCTTGGTTTACCGTACTCAGTCCATCGGGACATCATCAGAATGACACTGATTGCAGCTTCTGACGAGGGTCTTTCGACCTAGAGGATCCGGGACCGCATCCTCGGACTAAGCATGAGTTCAACCGCCCGCCCACCCGCGACCTTTAATGGCCTGACCGAGGCGGAAGCGGCTCGCCGCACCGCGCGAGGCCTGGCCAACACGGTGGTGGATGTCAGCAGCCGCAGCCTGGGCGACATCCTCAAGGCCAACCTGCTGACGCGCTTCAACGCGCTGTTGGGATCGATGCTGGTCGTGATCCTGGTGGTCGGTCCGCTCCAGGACGCCATCTTCGGACTGATCCTTTTCGCGAACGCGCTGATTGGCATCGGGCAGGAGCTGCGCGCCAAGGTCACCCTCGACCGCCTTGCCGTCCTGGCGGCACGGCAGGCCACCGTGGTGCGTGAAGGCACCGAGAAGAAGATCGACGTCGCCGCCGTCGTCGAAGGCGATCTGGTGCTGATGGAATCCGGCGACGAGGCGGTGGTGGACGGCATCCTCGAGTCGGACGAGCCGGTCGAGCTGAACGAAGCCCTCCTCACTGGCGAGTCGGTGCCGGTGACGAAGTACCGCGGCGCGGAGGTGCTGGCGGGAAGCTTCGTGAGCGCCGGCCGGGGGACATATCGGGCCACCAGGGTTGGCGAGGCTTCTTACGCGCGCCGGCTGACTGCGCAGGCCCGCAGGTTTCAGCTCGTCCGCTCGGAGCTGATGATGGGGATCAATCGGATCCTTCGGATCGTGACCTGGCTGGTCGTGCCCACCGCTGTGCTGCTGGTGATCTCGCAGCTCAGGGCCAGCCCCTCCCTGCCCGACGCGATTCGCGGCTCCGTGGCGGGGGTCATCACGCTGGTGCCTGAAGGTCTGGTGCTGCTCACCAGCGCGAGCCTGGCCCTGGCGGTGGTCAGGCTGGGTCGCAAGCAGGTCCTGATTCAGCAACTGCCGGCCGTGGAGATGCTGGCGAGGACCGATGTCGTGTGCCTGGATAAGACCGGGACGCTCACTGAAACCGAGAATTCGGTGGAGACGGTCGAGGCGCTTTCGACAACCCTGGAATGGCGGCAGGCGCTCGGCGCGATCGCCCACGCGGACCCGAATCCCAACCCCTCGATTCGCGCGATCGCCTCCGGCCATACCGCGCCCCCGGGGTGGAGGCTCGAGTCGAGGGTGCCGTTCTCCTCGAGTCGCAAGTGGAGCGCCGGTCGATTCGCGGATCGCGGATGGTGGGTCCTGGGAGCGCCTGATGTATTGCTGGCCGGGACTCGCGGCTTCGAGTTGGTCGCTGATCGTGTTGACAGGATCTCGGCTGAGGGCAGGCGCGTGATCCTGCTTGCGAGGGCAGATCTCGATGCTGCCACAAAGGTGATCCGCAGCCTCGAGCCGGCTGCGCTCGTGGTGCTCCACGAGGCGATCAAGCCAGGCGCTGCAGAAACGGTGCGTCTGCTGCTCCAGCAGGGCATCACTATCAAGTTACTTTCAGGCGATCATCCGGCCACCGTGGCTGCGATCGCGGCCCGGGTCGGCCTGAGCACATCGGGTGATCCGATTGACGGGAAGGCCATGCAAGAGTCGGGGCCAGACCTACTTGCGCTGGTCCGGCATGCGTCTGTCTTCGGACGTGTCAGCCCTGAACAGAAGCGAGATATCGTCAGGGCACTGCGAGCCGCAGACCATACCGTGGCGATGGTCGGCGACGGGGTGAACGACGTTCTTGCGATGAAGGAGGCGGACCTTGGGATAGCGATGGGAGGCGGCAGCGCGGCAGCGCGGGCGGTGGCGGCTTGCGTGTTGATCGATGGGTCCTTTGCCGGCGTGCCGGCTGTGCTTGCCGAGGGACGGCGCGTCATCGGAAACGTGGAGCGGCTGGCCAGCCTCTTCTTCACCAAGACGACTTACGCTTTTCTCCTCGCGCTCTCTGTGAGCCTGGCGACGCTGCCCTTCCCGTTCTTGCCACGCCAGCTGACCCTCATCAGCGCTTTCACGATCGGCATTCCGTCTGTCTACCTTGCGCTGGCTCCGAGTTTTGAGCCTTCGCGCAGCGGGTTTGTCAGGCGAGTCATGCGCTTTGCCGTACCGGCGGGCGCGGTCGCCGCCGTCGCGACCTTCGCGGCCTACGCGTTGGCGGTCAACGAACCCAATGTCTCAATTTCTGAGGAGCGCACCGTCGCGACAGTTGTCATCGCCGCGATCGGCTTGTGGATCCTTGCCCGGCTGGCGCAACCTCTTACCGCCAGTCGGCGCGGACTGATAGCCGCGATGGCCGCCGGCCTTGCGATCGTCATGCTGCTGGCGCCGGTGAGACTGGTGTTCGACCTCGACTTTCCGCGGCCGATCGTCGCGATTTCTGCGGTCGGCATCATCGCGCTCGCATTCCTCAGCCTCGAGTTGGGTGAGCAAGCTATTGCGTTTGTCGGACGGTACTGGGGCCGCCGAAATGGGGGTCGAAGGCCCCTACTCCGGGCCGGCCAGCCGGGGCAATCTCGTTCTGATGGGAAATAGCGCGAACCAACGAATGAGTGCGATGGAGGCGAGCTTTCTGGCGCTCGAGCGACCAGGCCTGCCGATGCACGTCGCCGCCGTCGTGATGCTGAATTCGGGAACCAGCGGAGGCGCACCGCTGACCGTCGACGCTCTCCAGCGCTTGGTCGCATCGCGTCTGTCACGCCTGCCGCGGTTCCGCCAGCGCGCGCGGTTCACGCCATTTGGCCTGGCTCGTCCCGAATGGGTTCCTGTTCCCCACGTCGACCTTCACCAACACGTGTTCCACCACCAGCTTCCGGCGCGGGCAGGACGCCAGGACCTGTTCGACCTCTGTGGGCAGATCCATGAACAGCTGCTCCCCCGTGATCGACCGCTGTGGCAGATGCACCTCATTGACGGAATCCCGGGCCGGACCCAGGCCGTTGTGGTCAAGACCCACCACGCGATCACCGATGGCATCGGCGGCATCGAGCTTGCGGAAGTTCTGCTCGAACCAGCAAAGCCTGGTCGGCGAACGGCGAGACGAAAACCGCTCGCCACTCGTTTCGCGTCCGTAAAGCACACATCGAGCTCCTGGCTCGAGGCGCTGCTCGGAGTGGCATTCACCGCCGCCAAAGGTCCGATCGCCCTGGCCAGCCCCTTCAACGGCCGGGTCGGAGGTCAACGAGTCTTCGCAACGGCGACGCTTTCGATGGACCAGGTACAGCGAGTCAAGGGGCACCTTGGCGTGAGCGTCGACGACGTGCTCCTGGCCGCGGTCGCGATCGGCTTGCGTCGCTATTTCCGGCAGCACCGTCTGAACGCCCCTCGCGCGATGAGGGCTATGGTTCCTGCTTCCACGCGACCGCCGTCGACCAAGCCCTGGGGCGGAAATCACGTGACATCGGTGTTCATCGACCTGCCGCTGGATACAGGAGACCTGCCAGCGTGCGCTCGGCGAATCGCAATCTCCAAGGCAGTCCTGAAGACCGTGCACGCCGGAGCCGGCATGGCAATGCTCATCGAAGCGGCGGGTTGGCTCCCGGCCCCGCTGCACGACGCGGTGGTGCGTGTGGCGGGGGCGCTCCCTTTCGCGAACCTGGTGCTCTCGGACGTTCCCGGTGTTCCCGAGCCCCGATTCCTCCTGGGCCACCAGGTGCTGGCCAGCTACCCCATGATCCCGCTCGCCGGCAGGATTGGGGTATCGGTCGCGGCGATCAGCCAGGGCGGCACAATGGGTGTCGGCGTGACCGCCGATCCCGACCTCCTTGCCGACCCGGCGCGCCTCGCCCGGGCGATTGAGCAAGCGCTCGCTTCTGCCGTGGCGACCCTGCCCAGCGCAGAGGTGAGCCGAGTTGAGCCAGGCCGCGTGAGGCGCGCCGCCTAACCGCCTACGAGGCTAGCCTGCGGGGGCGAAGCTCCGCGACAGAAACTCGAGCACGGCCTGCTCGTACTGGGCATTCGCGGTGTTGTACGCCTGCACGTGCCCGGCGCCGGAGACCATGAGCAGCTGCTTGGGGCCGGCCGCCGCCGCGTAGATGGCGAGGCCCTCCGATGGAGGGACGATCGTGTCTGCGCCTCCGATGATCGCCAGCAGCGGTTTGTGCAGGAGGGCCGCCTCCGCCACAGGTTGCACGTTCCAGAGCGACGTCCCGATGTCGGCCTGGCCGAACGCCACGAGCGGAGCCGCCCACGGCAAGTCCGGTAATCGTGTGACTTCGCTGAATCGAGCCAAGAAGACGTCCCCGACGGAGCTGAATCCGCTGTCCTCGACAACTGCAGTCACGCCGGGGTTGACAGCGCCCTCCTCAACTGCGATCGACGCACCCAGTGAGTAGCCGAACAGCGCCACCGGTCCTGGGTCCAGCGAGTGCGCTTCGGCCACGGCCGCACGTGCATCCTCGGGCTCTCGATAGCCCATCGTGCTCCCCCTCCCGTCGGACTGGCCGTGGCCACGGAGGTCGAAAACGAGCAGGTTGTAGCCGGCCTCGTGAAGGTATCCCGCCTTGTTGAAGGGTTCGCTCCGGTTGTTGGAAAGGCCATGGATCATGACGATGCTTTCGTGCCGGGTTCCGGGTATCCACCATCCACGGAGGGCCAGGCCGTCGCTGGTCTTGAAGCTGACATCTTGGTATGTCATTCCGCGCGCTGCGGGCGTGGGTCCGAGAGCTCTTCGGGCGGGGTGCAACGTGACGAGCTCCGCGGCCAGGCTGGCTGCCAGCCAGGCCGCCAGAATCACCGCCAGGGCGCGGACTGCAAAGCCGGCCGCTCGTCGGAGACGCGGCCGCGCGGAGTGCGTAATGGGAAGGACCTGAGGTGCGACCAATGCAATGTTACCGACCCTCGCTGGATCCGCGCCCGGGCTCCCACAGTCAGGAGCGCAATGGCCTGGCGAGTCATCATTCGATAACTCTGTGGCTGCCGGCTCGGGCCAGAAGTACCAGTCGATCAGGGCCGATCGGCAGGCGCGGCGGCCGATTTCCCGGCCTACTTTGGTCTCATGAAGCACATCCTTCTCGCGATCGATCGCAGCGCCCCATCGTGGGAGGCAACTCGCCTGCTTGTTCACATGGCGCCGCGACTCGAGGCACCGGTTACCGTGCTGAGCGTCGTGCCAGAGAGAGCACGGAGTGAGGCCGACGACAAGCGGCGCGAGTACGAGGCTGTGCGCGACCTGGTCGACGATGTCGTGAAGCAATTGGTGAAGGCCGGCGTCAGGGCGAAGGGTGATGTCCGCAGCAGCAAGCCCAAAGAAGTAGCCAGGGAGATCCTGGATACCGCCTCACGCGTGCATGCCGACCTGGTAGTGATGGGCGGTAGAGCGCGCGGCGAGCTGACCGGCCTGCTGCTGGGCAGCGTGAGCCACCAGGTCGCAATGGGCGCAGGCCGTCCGGTTGTCATCGTGCCGGCTGCCGCCGGCTCGAAGGTGACACCCCGGCGGATCGTTCTCGTCATCGATGGTGAGGGCGACCTGGAACGACCGCTGACGGCGACCGCGGAGCTCGCGCACGCGCTCAAAGCGTCAGTCGAGGTCGTATGCGTGAGCCGCACTTTGGGTGACGACGTGGAGTCCCCCCAGACCCCGCCGGCTGCCAATCCCGATGAGGAGGCGCTCGCCAAAGCCACGGCTGCTCTCAAGAAGGCACGGGTTCATGTGCAGTCGCGGATGATCGAAAACCGTCACGGCTTCGCGCCGCAGATCGCGAGCGAGGTGATGGCGACTGGCGCGGACATGGTCGTCATCGGCGCACGAGCGATCGGTTGGGTGGGTGGTGACATCGCTGCGGGCGCGGGCGAGGCGGTGCTCCATCGCATACGGCGGCCCGTTGTCATCGCTCCGGCTCGCCGGCGATCCTAGTCTCACTAACAAATATGAGGAGGGAGACCTCGATTGTCCCGCCTCCTCCACGTAACACGTCTTGTCAGGTGGTAACCATCCGGTGAGGCTTTTCCCCAACGAGCGCGATCATGCTCACGCCGACGACGGCCAGGCCCGCGAGCCAGCTCACCCAAGAAGTGGCTGCTACGGCGGTGAATCCGAACAGCCATGGAGCGACAAAGAGGATCACGCCGAGCATCGCTACGAACCATTCCACCATCCTTGATGGCGTCGCCATGAACGCGGCCAGCAGGCCACTCAGGCCAACCAGCCCGCCCATAACGTATGCGGTGTAAGCGGCGTTGCCGCTTGAGGTCTCACTGAACACAAACGGTGTTGCGAAGACCACTATCCCAATCGCGATGACAGCCCAGTCCTGCCAGCGTTTGAATGCGGTCGACATACTAATCACCTCCTCGGGCGGCACCACTGAATTGAACAGGCCGCGGCGGGTCAGCCCGGTGGGGGCCGCGGACCTTCTGAAAGTCGAGGGGGTTCATCGGTCGGCGCACCGTTCACCTCGCTCTAATCGGTCGAGAAATCGATGACTAGACGGTTTGGAGCGCTGAGCAGTGAAACGGTCGGACACTGGAGCCGGTCGAGCCCGATTGCTATGTCCGCCTGGCCCTCGAACACCGCCATCACCACGACTTGCTTCAGCTCGCTAAAGCCTGGCTTCAGGTTGGTCCCATGCGGGAAGGTGGGCGGGATATCCATGTTGTAGATGAAGAGGTGGATCCCGGCGTGGCCGGCGACGCTTATAGGCAGGCCGCTGTACGGGCCAACGAAGGTCGCGGGGTTCTGAGAAACAAGTTTGTAAGAGGGCTGACCGCCGCTGTACTCGATCACCAGCCGGTCGAACCCGAGGTGCGAACCAACGCGAACATCGGCGATGGTCGCCCTCGCTGACGTCCCGCCCTTCAGAGGAAGGGTGCACGTTGGAGATGGGCTTGGTTTCGGGGATGGTGTCGTCGACGGCGACGGTGTCGGTGATGGTGAGGCGGACGGTGTGGGGCTCGACGAGGTGGTCGGAGTCGGAGTCGCCGGCGGGTTGCCTCCGCTCGGACCTGCGCCGCACGCGACAAGCAAGATCGAAAGCGCTATGCAGGCGATGACTCGCATGAGAGAAGGGTCCCACCAGCATTCGCCGAGTCATAGGGCCTCCAGGCACACGGTCGATGGGACGTTGGACCCAAGTGGGTCAGACGGCGGCGGCAGCGCGTTGGATCTGATCGCGGAGTTGGTGCTGAAGGTGCGCTGAGTCCAACGATGCGGACAGGTGGCCCGCGATCCCACGCTTGAGTTCAGTTGGCAGCAACCTCTCGAATTCAGCTCGGGCGGCGGGAGGCCCTGCTAAGTAGATGCTCTGATACGACCGGGCGCGCATCTCACGTTTGATCGTGCTGACGAATTGAGTCAGATTTGCTTTGGCCCGGTTGTCGGCCTTTCGCTGGTTGCTCAACGCGGAGCTGCCACCCGCTTTGTGACGCTTGACGTCCTTACCGACCAGGTGTTCGAGGGGGAACACCTCGCCGAGGACTGCGCCGAACACCCTCGCCTCCTCCTTATCGACCACTGCGAT
>DATCAV010000012.1:0-3316 GCA_036512415.1 Candidatus Dormiibacterota bacterium
GCCATCGCCACCGCGGTCACGATGATGCCCCCAAGCATGATCTGGCGCTCCCTACCCTCGGTCCGCACCCTGCCGGCCACTAGCGCCGAAACAAGCCCTGCGGCACCCAACGCTCCCCAGAGGTAACCCACGGTCGCCGGGCCCTGGTGGAGCCGCCCCAGAAGGAGCACCGGGACGGCGATGTCCATGACGCCCCAGCCAAAGTTGAGGAAGCTGAGGGTGAACGCCAACCCACGCAAGGTGGGGTTCTGGGCGACGTACTTGAGACCCAGCCATGCATTGCGGAAGACGTGGCCGTGGGTGTCGGTCGCCGTCGACGGATCTGGCAAGCCGAGCATGACGACCGCGGCGCCGATGAACAGCACGCCGGCGATTGCGAGGGCCCACTCCCCGCCAATCCAGCCAACCAGCGTGCCGGCCAGCGGCGCGCCAACCAGGGTCGCGATGACGTGCCCGCCGCTGTCGAGTCCGTTGGCCCGCTCCCAGAGCGCTCGCGGGACAAGGATTGGAAACAGCGAGCGGGCCCCGGCCGTGCTCAAAGGGTTTGTGAGTGATGAAAGGCCGGCGATGATCAGGAGCAAGGCCGGTGGAAGCGAGTTGAGCGCCGAGAGTCCCGCAATGAGGCCGACGGACACGGCGGCGATCACATAGTCGAGCACCACCAGGCGGGCGCGTCCTTTGCGGTCGAGCAGCGCCCCCGCGAGGGGTGAGACAAGCAGTCCCGGAAAGATGGCGAGGAAGGCTGTGGCGCCCGCCAGCTGAGGCGAGTGGTAGCGCGTGAGGACGAAAAGGATGAGAGCGATCGTGACCATCGTCCCGCTCACCCGTGCAAGCAGGAGACCCGCGTAAAGACGCGCGAATCCAGGCACGCGCATCAGCGCGCGATATCCGGGGCGCGGCTGCTGGGTCAGCCGACCGCTACTTTGGCGCGAGTCCGCGCGGCGACGCGGGCCGGCCGGCCGGCACTCTTCCCCCTGTCCAGGATCTTCCCGAGGTACTCGCCGGTGGCGGATGCCGGCATGCGCGTCAGCTGCTCGGGCGTCCCGGCGGCGATCACGTAGCCGCCCTTCTCCCCGCCCTCGGGACCGAGGTCGATCAGCCAGTCCGCGGTCTTCAGCACGTCGAGGTTGTGCTCGATCACGACCACCGTGTTGCCGTGGTCCACAAGGCGGTGCAGCACCACCAGCAGTCGCTCGACGTCGGCGTAGTGAAGGCCCGTCGTGGGTTCGTCGAGCAGGTACAGCGTGCGACCCGTGTCCCTCCGTGAAAGCTCCGCTGAGAGCTTGACCCGCTGGGCCTCGCCGCCCGAAAGCTGCGTCGCGGGCTGGCCGAGTCGGATGTAACCGAGCCCGACGTCCTGCAGGGTGCGGAGCTTGGTCTTGATCCGCGGCACGTTCTCGAAAACCTCGAGCGCCTCATCGACTGTGAGCTCGAGGACGTCGGAGATCGAGTGGCCGCGAAATTTGACCTCCTGCACCTCGCGCGAGTAGCGGGTGCCGTGGCACACCTCGCACGGCACGTAGACGTCGGGAAGGAAGTGCATCTCGATCTGGATGATCCCGTCGCCCTGACATGCCTCGCACCTGCCGCCGCGCACGTTGAAGCTGAACCGCCCTGGCTTGTACCCGCGCATCTTCGCCTCGGGCAGCTGGGCGAAGAGGTCGCGCATATAAGTGAACATGCCGGTGTAGGTGGCCGGGTTGGAGCGCGGCGTTCGGCCGATCGGCGACTGATCGATGTCGATGGCCTTGTCGAGGTTCTCGAGCCCTTCGATCGCGCGGTGCGCTCCCGGCCTGTCCTTGGCCTTGTAGAAGTACTGCGCCACCTTGCGGCTGAGGATGTCGGTGACGAACGATGACTTGCCCGAACCGCTGACGCCCGAGACGCCGACAAAGCAACCGAGCGGAATCTCTATGTCGATGTCCTTCAGGTTGTTCGCGCGCGCGCCGCGGATGACCAGCTTCTTGCCGTTGCCCTCTCGCCGGCGCTTGGGGATGGGGATCTCGCGATCGCCGCGCAGAAACGCAGCAGTTATCGAATTGGGATCCTTGAGCACCTCTTCCACGGTGCCGGCCGCGATGATCTGGCCTCCGTGCTCGCCGGCCGCCGGGCCGATGTCGACCATGTAGTCGGCCGACCTGATGGTCTCCTCGTCGTGCTCGACGACGATCAGCGTGTTGCCAAGGTCGCGCAGACGCAGCAGCGTGTTGATCAGCCGGCGGTTGTCACGCTGGTGCAGCCCGATCGACGGCTCGTCCAGGATGTAGAGGACGCCCATCAGCTTTGAGCCGATCTGCGTCGCGAGGCGGATGCGCTGCGACTCTCCGCCGGACAGCGTGTTCGCCGGTCGCTCGACAGTGAGGTATTCAAGCCCGACGTCGATCATGAACTGGAGGCGCTCGCGGATCTCCTTGAGGATTCCACGAGCGATCAGCTGCTCGCGCTCGGTGAGCTCGAGGGTGTCGAAGAAGGCGATCGCGGCGCTGATCGAGAGCCGGCAGACCTCCGCGATGTTCTGCGTGGCCACTGTGACCGCGAGCGACTCGGGCTTGAGGCGTTGGCCTTTGCACGCAGGACACGGCTTGTCCGCCATAAATCGCTCCAGCTCGGCCTTCAGGAACTCCGACTCGGTCTCCTGGTAGCGGCGCTGCAGGTTGGCGACGACACCCTCGAATGGAGCCTCGTACCACCGCTCGTGCCCGTACTGGTTCTTGTAACCGAAGCGGATCTTTTTTTCGCCCGTGCCGTTGAGCAGGGCGTCGCGGTGCGGTTTGCTCAGCTTCGACCATGGCTTGTCCATGTCGATGCCGAAGTACTTGCTCACGGTTTCCAGCAGCTCCGGGTAGAAGAACTGCGAGCGGCTCCAGGCCGCGATGGCGCCCTCGCGCAAGGAGAGGGACGGATCAGGAACTACAAGGTCGCCATCGACGACGAGCTGGAACCCGATGCCAGTGCATACGGGGCAAGCGCCGTGGGGGCTGTTGAACGAGAAGTTGCGCGGCTCAGGCTCGGCGACGCTCGTCCCGTCGTAAGGACACATGTAGTCCTGCGACATCTGAATCTCGTGACCACTTTCGGGGACGATGACCACCGAGCCACCGCCCAGCCGGGCTGCGGTTTCGATCGATTCGACGAGCCTCGTTCGTTGTTCAGGGCCGACGACGATCCTGTCCACCACGACCTCGATGTCGTGCTTCTTGTTCTTGTCCAGCGGGATCTTCTCGCCCAGCTCGTACAGGCTGCCGTCGACGCGAACACGCACGAAACCCGACTTGCGCACGTCCTCGATCAGAGACCTGTACTCGCCCTTGCGTCC
>DATCAV010000013.1:0-9172 GCA_036512415.1 Candidatus Dormiibacterota bacterium
AGTCCATCGGGGAGTAGCGCAGCTCGGTAGCGCACCTGACTGGGGGTCAGGTGGTCGGGGGTTCAAATCCCCCCTCCCCGACCAATTTGTCTCACGACCAAATGGGCCCGAATGGCCCCAGCCACCATCGGGATGCGACCATCTGTGCCCAAATGGCGGGTGTGGCCGACGCCGACACGATCTCACTATTTCAGCGATTCTGCCCGCGGGGATCTAGCCTCCTAACGAGGCGTGATCGCGCGCAAAGTAGCCCGACGGGCTGAGCGGATTGCCCGCTTTCATCCGCGGTAGGTAGCGCTGCCTGAAGACAGTTGCGACCAGCTCGCGCCGGCTCCGCACTCCTGTTTTGTCGAATATCGATTTCAGGTGGTCCTGAACTGTGTGTTCGGCGATGTGGAGATGCTGCGCGATCGCGTGCGTCGACTGCCCCTGGAAGACCAACCCGCTGACAGCGCGCTCCTGCTCGCTGAGTCCGTAGGCGCTCATCACAATCGGTGCCACCTCCTCGGGCGTCGCCTCCTGGATGATCACAGCGATCACGCTCCGATCCTCGCCGGAGACCCATGACGCCTGCAGGATGATCCACCGGCCGCTCTTGGTCCGGACGCGCAGAGGCGAGAGGTTCATCGATGCATCAGCACGACGCAGCCGTGCTGCGAGCGAATGAATCTCGATTGGGATCTCGCCGGCCTCCTGCCAGCCCAACTCCTCGAGCCATCGGTCCGCCGCAGGGTTCCTGCCGACCACGCTGTTGTCAGGGGCGAGCAGGATCAGCCCAGGGGACTCAACCAGGTCGTCCCGGTCGGCGCATTGCACGAGCAGTCCAAGGCGGACGCCCTCGGCGAGGTGTGGCGCGATCCGATGGATGAAACCTTGTTCCTCCGGCGAGAAGACCGCTCCTCGCTCGCGGTGAAGGCACATGAATCCCCACACTGCGCCACGGGCACGAAACACCGCACGTAGCTCGTCGGCGAGCCCCAATGGTTCGAAGATGTCCCGGTACCTGGGGCTGCGCGCCAGCATTCCATCAGTCGCCGTAGCGAGCGTTCGCACTCCGGATCGATCGTGAGCGAGCTCTGTCCACTTGTTCACGTCATTTCGCAGGAACTCGTTCTCGACGAAGTAAGGGCCTGAATCGTTAGGTAATTCCTCGCGGTAGGCGTGTGTGTAGAGGAGGGTGGCGGGGTCGACCGTGGCCCACCAGACCGCATCCACCGGGACTGCCTTGCGAAGCCGCGGAAGGACCGCCGTGCGAAGGACGTCGGGCTCGAGCCCGGCCCGGCAGGTCTCGATGATGACTGCGACCAGGTCGTCGAGTGCTGGGCCGGACTTCAATGTGTCTCCTTAACTCTCGAGCTGGTCGAGGCTAGACCTTGCCGACCACCTCAAACCGCCCTCGCTCTAGAAGCTCGACCCCGGTCGCGGCGATTGTCGACTCCCGGCTCTTGTCGGCGGTCTCGTCGCTCTTCAGAGCGGCGCTCTCTGAAGTCCAAAGCGTGAGCGTGAGTGCGCGTCCCTGGTCGCGGTCGATAAAGAAGTATGCGCCGCCGTTGTCAGGCAGCCCGGCAACCATCGGACCAACCTTTTCCGTGACGTGGCGAACCCAGCTGTCCAGCGCCTCCGGGGTACCCGCCCAAGTCGATGTTCTCGCGTACATGTCGTCTCCTTTGCTGTGTGAAAGTCCTACAGCAGAAGGTTGGCCCCAGCGGCGTCGCCACGCCATCCCAGATTGCTGGGATAAATCGGCCTTACCAGGGAGCTGGACGAGGTCCCACTGCACGACGGTGTGATCGACCTGGAGCTCACTCCCTTCAAAATCCTGACGCTGAAGCTAGAGCCCTAGCCTTCCTGCCTCGCCAGAAGCGCGGGTTAGAATTTTCGGCGCGATGCCGAAGGTGACGTTGGTGGGGGCGGGCAGCGCCGTGTTCGCTCGCCAGGTGATGACCGACATTCTCGCCGTCGACGGCCTCGACCGCGGAGTGTTCGCCCTGGTCGACATCGATCCGGACCGGCTGGACCTCGCCCGTCGCATCGCTGAACGGCTGGTCGAGATTTCGGGCAAGGCCTGGACGGTCGAGGCCTCCACCGACCGAATGGAGGTGCTGAAGGGCACCGACTACGTCGTCAACTCGATCGAGGTCGCCGGCTTACAGAACGTGCGGCACGACTACGACATCCCGATGAAATACGGGATCGATCAATGCATCGGCGACACGATCGGGCCAGGCGGGATCTTCAAAGCCCTGCGGACCGGGCCCGCCTGGCTGGACATCGTTGCCGACGTGGAGCGCGTCGCTCCGCGCGCCGTCGTCCTCAACTACACGAACCCCATGTCGATCCTCACGCTCGCGGCCAGCCGCGCCACCGGCCTCGAGATCGTGGGGCTGTGCCACAGCGTCCAGGGCACATCGAGGCTCCTCGCCGAGTTTCTGGATGTGCCTTATGACGAGTTGACGTGGCGGTGCGCCGGCATCAACCACAACGCCTGGTTCACGAAGCTCGAGCGCCACGGCAAGGACATGTACCCGCTGCTGCGCGAGCGCGCGGCGCAACCTGACTATTACGAGCGCGACCCCGTCCGTTTCGAGGTGATGCTGCGCATGGGCGCATTCGTGACGGAGTCGAGCGGGCACTTCTCCGAGTACGTCCCGTACTTCCGAAAGCGGCCGGACCTGGTGAAGAAGTACGCGCGTCCGGGTTATCTCGGAGAAAGCGGTTTCTATGCGAACAACTGGCCGGACTGGCGCAAGGACAACGACGACAGGATCCACTCGATGCTGCGGGGTGAGACCAAGATCCCCACCCAACGCAGCTACGAGTACGCGTCCCAGATCATCGAGGCGATGGAGCACGGGCGACCGACCAGCATCCACGGAAACGTCGTCAACGGCGGCAGCATCGAGAACCTGCCGGACGGCTGCGTCGAGGTCGAGTGCACGGTGGGTGCCGACGGCATCCGCCCGGTGAAGTTCGGCACCCTGCCGGAGCAGCTCGCCGCCCTCAACCGCTCCCACATGGCTGTGCACGAGCTGGTCGTCCAGGCCCTGCTCGAGCGGGACCGCCAGAAGGCGATGTACGCGCTGATGCTGGATCCGCTCACGGCGGCGGTGTGTTCGCTCGAAGAGATCGAGAGCCTGTTCAACGAGATGTGGGCGGCAGAACGCACTGATCTCTCGGCTTTCGAGTAGGAGTCTTCTACGCGACCGCCCGGCCGAAGGCGCGCGCGCCCAGGAAGATCGCCAGGATCGCCAGCACCGCCATCAGGGCGACACCCTTGACCACGCTCGGATCGTCGAGGTTGCCAAGGAACACGGCGCGTGCTGCGTCGACCGCGTAGGACAGGGGGTTAAGCGCGGCGACGCTCCTAAGCCACTGTGGCGCGAGACCCAGAGGCAGCAGCACCCCTGACAGCAGGAGGATCGGCAAGCTCGACGTGAAGATCAGCGGGGCATAGCTGTCCTCGCTGCGCAGCCATAGGGCCGCGGCGTATGCGATCGATGCCGTCAGCAGCCCGATCAGAGCGATCAGCGCGAGCACAACGATCACGCCGATGGGATTGATGCTCAGGCCGAATGGCAGCGCGAGCACAATCAAGATCAGCGACTGGATGACGATGGAAAGCATGTCGCGGAGCGCTCGGCCGAGCAGCAGGGAAACGCGGCTGACCGGCGTGACCCTGAGGCGCTCAATCACTCCCATCCTCAGCTCGGCGATCAGGCTGAATCCGACGCCCGCGGCCCCGAACATGCCCAGCTGGACCAGCAGCCCGGGCACGAACACGTTGTAGGCCCCGCCCGAGGGGAAGCCGGGCGTCTTTGCGATAGATGACAGCAGCGGCGCGAAGAGGAGCAGATAAAGCAGCGGCTGCACGACTCCGATGGCCACCCATACCGGGTTGTGGATAAACAGGCCCCAGTAGCGGCCGAACACGAGCCATGTGTCGCGTACGATCTTCATCACGCGGCGGTCTCCCGCAGGGAGCGCCCGGTCTTGCGCAAGAACACGTCATCGAGGCTTGGGCGCTGCAGCCCGATCGTCACCAGCTGCATCCCGGCCGAGTCGAGCAAGCGCAGGATCGCGGGCATCGCCACCTCACCGCGGTCGACATAGAGCCTCACCATTCCGTCTTCCGTCGCCGACTCGCGCACGAATGGCTGCCCTTTGAGCAGTTCGAGCGCGGCCTGCTGGTCGCCCTTGACGCTCAACGTCACGAGGTCGCCCGCGACTTCACGCTTCAGCTCCTCGGGCGAGCCGAGGGCCACGATCTTGCCGTTGTCGATGATCGCGATCCGGTCGCATAGCGCGTCAGCCTCGTCCAGGTAGTGCGTGGTCAGAAAAACGGTCGTACCGCGATCGTGCATACGGCGCACCTCGTCCCAAACGCGCGCCCTGCTCTGCGGGTCGAGGCCCGTGGTCGGCTCGTCGAGGAACAGGAGCTGCGGGTCGTGGACCAGCCCGAGCCCGATGTCGAGCCTGCGCTTTTGCCCGCCGGAGTAGGTGGCGACCTTGCGGTCCGCGCACGCCTCCAGCTCCAGCATCTCGATGAGATCGGCGGCGCGGCTCGCGGCGGCGGCGAGGGACATTCCGTACAGCCGGCCCTGGAAGACCAGCTCCGTGCGGCCCATGATCTCGCGGTCCGAGCCGCCCGCCTGCCCCACGTAGCCGATTCGCTCACGCACCTGGCCTGGCTGCTTGAGGAGGTCGCAGCCGGCCACCGTGGCGGTGCCACCGCTCGGCGGAAGGAGCGTGGCGAGCATGCGCAGCGTGGTCGTTTTGCCAGCGCCGTTCGGTCCGAGAAATCCGAAGATCTCGCCCTGGTGGACCGTCATGTCGACCCCGGCCACAGCCTCGACGACCCGATTGCGCGATTTGAAGACACGCCGGAGCCCGCGCGTCTCGATGGCGTTGCCGTCCACATCAACATTGTCGCGGTTAACCTTTTCGCGACGCATGGGCGGATGCGAAACCACTCAACGACTGGCTGAAGCGAAACGCATAGCTAAGAAGCTGGTGGTGCGTCGCGTGTCAGGTGGCGCCAGAACTCCTCGAGTGACGGCCCGCCGGCTGATCGGCGCCGGATCGCGCTGATCGGTCGCACGCTCGTTGGCCCGGGCAACCGCTTGAGGATGCCGGCGGTGAGGTCGGCCTCCACCGCCAGCATCGGGAGTACTGCGTACCCCAGGCCGGCTATCGCAGCCGCGCGCACGTATTCCGGGTGCCCAAGGTTGAGGACCTCGGAAAGGTCATACGCCTGACCAATCATCTCGCGGACGGTTTGCTCGGCCGTCCAGGCCGGACCGCGGCCCAGGTACCTGTACTTGGCCAGCTGCGCCGGCGTCACGCGTGACAGCTGCGACAGGGGATGGTCGCGGTGGGCGACCAGCACGAGCTCGTCATGCGCGAGGACGACGGTCATGAGCTCCGGCGGTCCCTCGGTCTCGATGACTGCGCAGTCGAGGGCGCCGGCGAGCACCTGGGCGCCGATCGCTGCCGACGGCTCGACAGTCAACGTCAGCTTCACCGCCGGATATCGCGCAGCGAATGCAGACAGGCGGGAAGGCAGGTAAAAGCCGGCGCACGTTGGACTGGCGCCAAGAGCCAGCGAACCTGACTCGAGCGCCTTCATCGAGCGGGCCGTGTCTTCGACGGTCTCGACCGCGCGCAGCGCTGCCTTGCATGCGGTGGCCAGTGCCTTTCCGGCATCGGTCAGCCGAACGCCCCGCCCGGCCCGCTCCATGAGCTGAAGCCCTAAGGCGTCCTCAAAGTGCCGCAACTGTTGGGTGATGGCGCCCTGGGTGAGAAAAAGGGATGCCGCCGCCTTCGATACGTGCTCGGTCTCGGCCACCGCCACGAACGTCCGAAGCTGCTCAAGGGTGAACTGGAACCTGCTCACTTCCTATACAGCAGCAATGCTAATGGAAATCATTACAAAAATTATTAGCGCTAATAACCAACAAACCGCCCCTCCGATCGTTGAACATCGTGCGGAGATCGGCCTGTTATGGGCCAAAGGAGGTGTGGTGGTCGTGAACTTCAGCAAGCGCAGATCTACAAAGAGCAATCAGCGTGGCCAGGGAATGGTCGAGTACGCGCTGATCCTGGTTCTCGTTTCGATCGTGGTCATTGTGATTCTTCTAACCATGGGGAACCAGATACAAAACGTCTTCTCCAACGTCGTGGCAGCCCTCGGGTAAGTAGCACGCTTCGGGCCGGGTGTTGCGTAGCCCGGCCCGAGCACCCGGGCCCGCGGCAAAGTTATCGCTAGCATCCGGGGGGCGGTTTCCGGCCCTGACCGCGAGACGCACGAGGTCCCGGCCTCCCGGTTAACGAGCCGATAACCTACTCCCCGGTCGCCAACCGCTAATGTTCGTGGCATGGTGGTGGGGGTCCAGTCGGACTCGGATCAAACAGGCCCAAACCCGGTCCTGGACGCGCCCAGGTACCTCAACCGGGAGCTCTCCAGGCTGGACTACGACGAGCGCGTCCTGGCCATGGCGGAGGACCCGAAGCTGCCTCTCCTGGAGCGGGTTCGCTTCCTCGCGATCTTCAGCCAGAACCTCGATGACTTCTTCCAGGTCCGGGTGGCCGGGCTCAAGGAGCAGGTCCTGGCCGCGGTCGCCGCTGCCTCCCCCGACGGGATGTCGCCGCTCGAGCAGCTGAGAGCGATCCGCAGCCGGGTCGAGGGGCTGGTGGATCGCCAGGTCGGCCTCTTCAACGAGTCCCTGGTGCCCGCGCTGGCGCAGGCCGGCATCGTCATAGTGCGCGCCAACGAGGTGACCAAGAAGGAGCTCAGCCAGCTCCATTCGGTCTTCCGCCAGCAGATCTTCCCGGTGCTGACGCCGCTGGCGGTCGATCCCGGCCACCCCTTCCCTTACATCTCTCACCTTTCTTTGAACCTGGCGGTCATGGTCCGCGACCCGCAGCGTCACCAACAGCGCTTCGCACGCGTGAAGGTGCCGCCGGTGCTGCCTCGATTCATCCCGCTCGTCGAAGGCGAGCGCTACGTGCCTCTCGAGGACGTGATCGCGCTTCACCTCCAGGCGCTGTTCCCAGGCATGGAGGTGGTCGCACACCATCCGTTTCGCGTGACCCGCGATGGTGACCTCGACGAGATCGACAGCGACGCCGAGGACCTTCTCGCCGCCATCCAGACCGAGCTGCGCCGCCGCCGGCGCCACGCGCGCGTGGTTCGCCTCGAGGTCGATCCCGGGATGTCGGCCGAGGTGCTCGAGCTGCTGACGCGCGAGCTGGAGCTGCAACCGACCGACGTCTATCAGGCCAACGGCTTGCTGGACCTCGGCAGCCTGTCCGCCCTGTCTCACCTCGACCGGCCCGACCTCAAGGAGGAGCCCTGGACCCCGACCACCCAACCTCGGCTCCGGGGTCTTGGCGCAGAGGTCCCCGATTTGTTTGCGGTGCTCCGCTCAGGCGACCTCCTTGCACACCATCCGTACGACTCGTTCGCCACGTCGGTCGAGGCTTTCATCGACCACGCATCGAGCGATCCCAACGTGCTGGCGATCAAGCAGACGCTTTATCGAACGTCCGGCCCGGCCAGCCCAATCGTGAGGGCGCTCATCCGCGCGGCCGAGGCCGGCAAGCAGGTGGTCGCCCTCGTCGAGCTGAAAGCGCGTGGCGACGAGCAGGCGAACATCACATGGGCGCGCGCGCTCGAAGAGGCCAACGTGCACGTCGTGTACGGCCTGGTCGGTCTGAAGACTCACGCCAAGGTGACGCTGGTGGTTCGGCGCGAGGGCCGGCATATCCAGCACTACCTCCACGTCGGCACCGGCAACTACAACCCGAGCACGGCTCATCTCTACGAGGACGTGAGCCTGCTGTCGGCGGATGCCGACCTGGGCGCGGACGTGACCGAGCTCTTCAACCTGCTCACCGGTTACAGCCGGCAGCATCGCTACCGAAAGCTGCTGGTGGCTCCCACCAGCCTGCGCGCAGGGATCAAGCAGCTGATCGAAGGACAAGCAGTGGTCGGCGGTCGCATCCTCATAAAGGTCAACAACCTGGTCGACCCGGAGATCATCGACTCGCTTTATTCAGCGTCGCAGGCCGGCGCGCAGATCGACCTGATCGTGCGCAGCATGTGCTCGCTTCGGCCCGGCGTCCCAGGACTGTCGGAGCGCATCAGGGTTCGATCCATCGTCGGCAGGTTCCTCGAGCATTCCCGCATCTTCGCGTTCGGTGGCGCCGAGCCCGAGTACTACCTCGGATCCTCGGACCTGATGCAGCGAAACCTGGACCGGCGCGTCGAGGCGGTGGTGCCGGTCACCGACGCCAAGCTTTCCGCGCGCTTGTCCCAGATCTTCGAGATATTGCTCGCCGACGACGTCCTGGCCTGGAGTCTTGGTCCCGACGGTGTCTGGCACCGCGTGCCCAACGTCCACGGGCTCAACTCCCACAAGCGCTTCCAGGAGCTGGCGCTCGAAAGCGCTCGCGGTAATGGGATTGTCAACCGGGTCGTCAACGGGATCGTCACCATCGTCCCGCATGCTCGAGCGTGAGGTAAAGCTCGGGGCAGGACCCGCGTTTCACCTCCCCGATCTGAACGGGGTCGTCGACGGCGTGACCATCACGTCGCCGGAGTCGGTCCGCCTCGAAACCGTCTACTACGACACCGCCGATCTCCGTCTGGCGCGTTGGGGTGTCTCGCTCCGGCATCGCGCCGGCGAGGGCTGGACGCTGAAGCTGCCGCCGATCCATGCCTCGAGCGATGACAAGGCGGCGTCGCTGCTCGAGCGGGACGAGCTCAACTTCCAGGGCGGCGCCAAGAAACCGCCGCCCGCTGCGGTCGCCATCGTCCGCGCCTACGTCCGGACGGCCGAGCTGATCCCTGTCGCTCGCCTTTCGACAGTGCGCCGCCGCGTCCGTCTGCTCGA
The DNA here is from genome assembly GCA_036512415.1 of Candidatus Dormiibacterota bacterium. Lineage (GTDB taxonomy): Bacteria > Chloroflexota > Dormibacteria > Dormibacterales > Dormibacteraceae > Palsa-872. Next base: position 8,895 of record DATCAV010000013.1, read on the forward strand.
CGCGTCGGGCGCCCGGCTCGCCGAGGTCGTGGACGACGAGGTATCGGTGCGCGACGGCCGCAGGGTGGCCGCCCGATTCCGCGAGATCGAGGTCGAGGTCACCGGCGACGCCGACGGCATCGTGGCTCCGCTGGTGGCGCGGCTGCGTGGCGCCGGCGCCGGCGCGCCCGATCCGACACCCAAGCACATCAGGGCACTCGGTCCCCGAGCGATGGAACCGCCAGAGGTGGCCCCACTGGCCGTCGAGGCGGAATCACCGGCGCGGGAGGTCATCCGCA
>DATCAV010000014.1:0-10551 GCA_036512415.1 Candidatus Dormiibacterota bacterium
GCAGGCGGGTGCTTTCGGCCACTCAGCCACCTCCCCGGTCGATCGGGATCGTCGCTCGATTCTATCGGCCGTGACCTCTCCGCATACTTAACGCCCGATGGAGGCACCAGGAGGCCCAGGAGCACCCCCGATGTGGGGTCCAGGTCGCAAGATGGCGTTTGGGGCCGCGCCTGGTTCGAAGAGCAAGCTCTGGTACACGCTTGTGGACGGAGCCCTCAGCGAGGTCTTCTTTCCCTCCATCGACAGGGTCGCGCTGCACGAGCTGCGCTTCTTCGCCTCCGCGAGCGGTTCGCCTCCGGTCGATGATGCGGGTGACGGCCAGCACCGTGTCACCTGGTTCGCGCCGGGCACGCCCGGCTTCATCGTCGAAAGCACGCACCACGAGTATCGACTCACTAAAGAATATTTCTCGGACCCCGAGGAGAACGCGCTCCTCATCGCCGCGACCTTCACGCCAGAGCTTCCGGACGTCCGGCTGTACATGCAGGCCTCGGCCCACTGGCAACCGGGCAGCGAAGGCAACTTCGGCCAGGTCCTCGACACGCATCCGCCGGCCCTGCTCATGCGCCAGCAGGACGTGTGGATCTGCATAGTCGGCCCGTTCAGTCGTGCGACCATCGGCTACTTCCAGAGCTCAGACCTTCAGGTCGACCTCCATGACGGCGATGGTCGTCTCACCAACCTCTATGACCGCGCCGGACCTGGCAACGTGGCTGCCGGCGCCGAGCTCGGCATAAGGGCCGGCGCGTTCCAGATGGCGATCGGCTTCGCTCACACGCGCGCCGATGCCGAAGAGGTTGCCCGTCACGTCTTGCAGAAGGGCGCGGGCAACGTGCGCTATGCATTCGAGCGCGCGTGGCAAAGCCAGTCCGACCTTCCTCAAACCCTGAGCAAGGTCAGCGGCGATGAAGGAATGCTCGCCCGCTCATCGCTGGCGGTGCTTCGCTGCCTCGAGGACAAATCGCACGCCGGCGCATTCATCGCCGCTCCGTGCTCTCCATGGGGAGAGAGCAACCACAACGGCAACCACGTCTACCACCTCGTCTGGCCACGCGACCTCTGTCGCATTGCCACCGCTCTTCTCGATGCGGGCGACACCGCCGCGGCCCTGCGCGCGTTCCGCCACCTGCAATCCCGACAGCGGCCCGACGGTGGCTGGTTTCAGAACTGGTTTGTCGACGGGACGCCGCACTGGACCTCGACCGAGCTCGACCAGGTGGCACTGCCCATCCTTCTCGCCTGGCGCCTGGGCGTAGCCGGATTCCTGGACCACGACCCGTATCCGGTGATGGTCCGCCCAGCCGCGCAGTTCTTGATTCGCGAAGGCCCGCTGACGCAGCTCGATCGGTGGGAAGACCTGGGCGGTCTCTCGCCTTCGACGCTGGCCGCCTGCATCGCGGCTCTCATCGTCGCCGCCGAGTTCGCGCACGAGGCAGGCGAGCACGTGGCGGCCGGACACCTCCGCGCCGTCGCCGACTACTGGAACGATCGAGTCGAGACGTGGTGCTCAACACCGGCCGGCCAGTACGTCCGCCTCGCGGGCGATCCTGACGTCAGGCCCACCGTGGGCGCCATCGCACCCGAGTTCCTGGAGCTGGTGCGTTACGGCCTGCGCAGACCGAAAGACGAACGCATCCTGCGCAGCCTGCAGGGCGTCGACGCATCGCTGAAGGTGAGCTTGCCTGCAGGGCCCAGCTGGCGCCGCTATGCGGGCGATCTTTACGGTGAGAAGGACGACGGTTCGCCGTGGGATGGCAGCGGGCGCGGCCGCTCGTGGCCCGTGCTCACAGGGGAGCGGGCCCGCCATTTCTTCTCCATGGGCCTACCCGCGGCCGAAATCGTCCGCTCGCTCGAAGGATTCGCCGGCCCAGGCCTCATGCTCCCCGAGCAGGTGTGGGATGCCGCCGACATACCCGCGAAAGGGCTCTACTTCGGTAAAGCCACTGGCTCAGCCTCACCGCTTGGTTGGGCGCATGCAGAGTATCTCGAGCTGCTTGTGACGATTGCCCTCGCCGGTTTTCCGGACATCGTGCTGCCCGCGAGGCGGCGATACACAGAAGGACAGGCGCACGAGCCGGCGTTTGTATGGACCCACCGACATCAGATCACACGGCTGGCGCCCGGGCGGCGCTTGCGCGTTCAGCTCCCGCGACCTGGCTCGATCCATTACAGCTTCGACGAGTGGAAGACGTTCGGCGAGGTCGAGGCGATCGACACGACACTTGGCGTCTGGGTGGCGGAGGTTCCCTCCAACAAGCTCGCCGCCGGTACGAGCTTCTCGTGGACGGCGCACTACATGACGGGCTGGGAAGGCAAGAACTACACGATGACGGTCGGCTAGCGGCGACCTAAGGTTCTTCTGAGAGTCCGCTAGCGCTCTTCGGGCGGATCCAGGTCGTCGAGCCGCAGCTCGTTGGCGCCATCCTCGTCGAACTGGCTGTGCAGCTCGCCACAGTCGGCGCAGCGGTAGTACTCGCCGACGAAGCCCTTGTGCCACACGGCGTAGCTGACGACGCCGGGCTCTTCGACCAGGATCTCCTGTTCGAGCCGGTAGATCACCTGCTCCCAGCCGCCGGCCTCGAGATCGTCGTCGAGAATGACCAGGCAGTAAGGGTGGGGCTCGCCCCAGATCACCGTCACCTCGCCGCGCCTCTCGTCCTCGACGTTGACGATCGACCAGGCTTCGGCCGCCTGGCCGCGGGTGTTGCGGACGAGACGGAGCTGCGCCCAGAACCGTTCAGCTGATTCGCGCTCGGCCTTGTCGTGCTCGGCCTGCGCCTCTTGGAAAGCGCTCCACATGCGCAGCAGGTGATTGCGAAAGCGGTGATAGGTGGGCAGCAGCTTGGGCTGCTGCTTGGGCGAGCCGATGAGCTGCTCGAAGGCATGCTCGAACGCAGCCTCCACGCGCTCCTGCCGGTCGGCCACGTCGGGCGCCCAGGACTCATCCTCCGACAGCCGCATGCTCTCGTTGAGCACGACCTCGAAGTCCAGCCAGTCGTCGCCGAACTCGGGGACGAACACGCTCTCGACGAGGTCGGCGAGCCGGTGCTCCTCGAGCAGCGCGGGGGTGACCTTGCCACGTGCGTCAGGCCAGCCCTTCCAGCCCATGACGTTGTGGATCCAGTAGTCGAAGATCGTCACCGCGTACTGCAGCGCCGCGGGGGAGGACCAGATCTCGGTCGGCCAGGTCCTCTTGCCGGTGCGGACCTTGTTGTACAGGGCGAGCACCTGCTCTTCGTCCAGATATTCGGTTTCCATCAACTCTCCACTATAGGAATAAGCGGGATTGGACCCTCGAGCGACCCTAGGAATAAGCCCGGAGTGTCCCTGGGTATAGTGAGTTGAGATGGCACAGGGTCGCAGCTTCACTCCAGATCAGGTCTCCCGCTACGCGCGGCACCTCATGCTGCCCGAGGTGGGCGGGGCCGGCCAGCGCAAGCTGCTGTCCTCGAGCGTCCTCCTCCTGGGAGCGGGCGGCCTTGGCTCGCCGGCCGCGATGTACCTTGCCGCGGCGGGAGTCGGCAAGATCGGGATTGTCGACTTCGACACGGTCGATGCTTCGAACCTCCAGCGCCAACTGCTGCACGGCACCAAGGACATCGGCCGCCTCAAGGTCGAGTCCGCCGCGGAAACCCTGCGCAATCTGAACCCGGACGTCGAGGTGGTGCCGATCAGCGAGCACCTCAACTCCGAGACCGCGATGCGGATCTTCGCCCCCTATGACGTGATCGTCGACGGCACGGACAACTTTCCCACTCGATACCTCGCCAACGACGCGGCCCATTTCCTCCACAAACCACTCGTGCACGGCAGCATCCTCAGGTTCGAAGGGCGCCTGGCGCTCTTTGATTCCGCCAAGGGCACCGGCTGCTACCGCTGCCTTTTCCCTGAGCCCCCTCCGCCAGGCGAGGTGCAGAGCTGCGCCGAGGCAGGCGTGTTCGGAGTGCTACCCGGCATCATCGGCAGCATGATGGCTTTCGAGACGATCAAGTACCTGTTGAACATCGGGCGGCCGATGATCGGACGCTACCTGCTCTTCGAGGGCGAGGATATGACGTTCCGCGAGCTGAAGCTGCCCCACAACAAGGCCTGCCCACTCTGCGGCGAGCATCCGACGGTGACTGGGCTGATCGACTACGAGGCGTGGTGTGGCACGCCGGCCATGGAGCCTTCGCAAGCCCAGGCAAGCTAACCTCTCTCCGGAGAGATGATCCAGCTCGACCGCCTCGACACGACCCGCCTCGACAAAGCCCGTGGGATCGTGCGCGACCTCGGCTCGGTCCTCGTCGCCTACTCGGGTGGGGTCGACTCAACGCTGCTGCTGAAGCTCGCTCTCGAAGAGCTCGGCGAAGGAGCGGTGGCAGTACTCGCGAGCTCGCCCGCGTACCCCGAGTCGGAGCAGGACGAGGCCCGCGCGCTGGCGCAAACTCTGGGCGGGCGCCTGGTCGAGGTCACGACGAGCGAGGTCGAGCTCGAGGCGTACACCCGCAACAACCCGGATCGCTGCTTCCACTGTAAGGAGGAGCTTTTCGACACGCTGGAGCCCATCCAGAACGACCTCGGCCTTGCGCACCTCGCGTATGGCGCGACCGCTGATGACGCAGGCGACCACCGACCCGGCCACGGCTCGGCCGTGCGTCGCGGAGTGCGCTTTCCCCTGCTGGAAGCGGGCATGGGCAAATCGGACATCCGGGCCGCGGCGCGCGCCCTCGGGCTGCCCAACTGGAACAAGCCTTCCTTTGCCTGCCTGTCCTCGCGCATCCCTCACGGCACCCAGGTGACCGTGGCCGCGCTGCGCCAGATCGAGGCCGCCGAGCAAGCTTTGAAGGCCATCGGCTTCAGACAAGTGCGGGTCCGCCACCACGGCGACGTGGCAAGAATCGAGGTCGAGCCGCCCGAGATCGCGCGCCTGGTCGATGAGCGCGATCGCGTCGTCGAGCTGCTTCGGGCAGCCGGCTACAAGTTCGTCTCGGTCGACCTCGAGGGTTACTCGACAGGCAGCCTGAACCGAGTCTGGAAACCGGTTCAGTAGCAGCGGTCACGAGTCACCGCACGGTCGTCCTCAGCCTCGATGAAGGCACCACAGGGGCCACCGCTGTGGCCGTCGGCATGGACGGCCAGGTTCGCGGTAAGGGTTACTCGGAGATCACGCAGCACTACCCACATCCCGGATGGGTGGAGCACGACGCAGAGGGGATCTGGTCTGCGGTCCAGGCAAGCGCGCGCGGCGCGCTAGATGCTGCAGGCGCCAAGCCGGCCGATGTACGCGCCATCGGCATCACCAACCAGCGAGAGACGTTGGTGGCGTGGGACAAGAAGACGCTGAAGCCGCTGACCCACGCCATCGTGTGGCAGGACCGGAGAACAGCCGACGAGTGCGCTCGACTGCGGGAGGCCGGGCACGAAAAGCGTGTGAGGGAGGTTACAGGTCTCGTCCTCGATCCCTACTTCACCGCTACCAAGCTCGCATGGGTGATGAAGAATGTCGATGGCGCCGCCAATGCCGCCCTGGGCACCGTGGACAGCTGGCTCGTCGCCCGCCTCTCCGCTGGGCGCGATCACGTAACCGACGCATCCAACGCCTCGCGTACTTCGCTGTTCGACATCGGGCGCGGCGTGTGGAGCGACGAGATGGCGGCCCTATTCGGCGTTCCGCTGGCCAACCTCCCGGAGGTTCGCGATTCCAGCGGCGAGATCTCGCGCAGCGATCCGGCAGCGTTCCTCGGCATCGATGCGCCGATCAGCGGCATTGCCGGCGATCAGCAAGCCGCTCTCTTCGGCCAGGCGTGCACCACGGTGGGGATGGCGAAGAACACGTACGGAACCGGTTCGTTCGTGCTGATGCAAACGGGCGCGCAGCGTGTGCCATCGAGCACCGGAATGCTCACCACTGTCGCGTGGCGACGAGGCGGCCGGCTCAGCTATGCACTCGAAGGCGCCATCTTCATCACCGGCGCGGCGCTGCAGTGGCTGCGGGATGGCCTTCGGATCATCGACAGCGCATCGGAGGCGGGTCCGCTCGCGGCGTCCATCCCCGACACCGGCGGGGTCTTTCTCGTGCCGGCCTTCGCAGGCCTCGGCGCACCTCACTGGGACGCTTACGCACGAGGCACGATCGTCGGGCTGACGCAGGGCAGCGGGCGGGCGCAGCTCGTGCGAGCCGCGGTCGAGGCCATGGCCTACCAGACCCGAGATGTGGTCGAAGCGATGGAGAGCGACGCCGGCGCGCCGCTTCGCGAGCTGCGAGTCGACGGCGGTGCCGTGGTGATGGACGTTTTGTGCCAGTTCCAGGCCGATCTGCTCGGCATCCCGGTCAGGCGCCCGCGCCAGGTCGAGACGACGGCGCTGGGAGCGGCCTTCCTGGCCGGGCTCGGTGCTGGGGTCTGGAAAGATGCCGATCTCGAGGATCTCTGGAAGCTCGACCGCGAGTTCGAGCCGAAGATGTCCCGCGACCGGGCCGACAGCCTCCAGGCCCAATGGCGCCGGGCGTTAGAACGGAGTCGAGGATGGGCTAGGTGATGCGTCGGGGCCGCCCAGACGGAGATCAGGCCCCCATGCGGCCCGATCCGTGCGTTAGGGGGCCCGTCCCGCCGTCGTCACGCACTTTCGGTGCGCTCCTAGTCGGTCCACCCCCGCCTTCGGCTCGGACCACCTGGGAACCTGATCTCTCGCCCGAGCAGCCCCGCCGCACCACAACCGATAATCAATGAAGCTTTGAGTTCCACCGATACCTCCACCCAGACCGAGCCGGCCGGCTCCAGGCAGCCGATCCTCTACGCGGACCAGCTGTGGCGCCAGCAGCGCTTCTTCGCCGGCTTCCTGGTTGCGGTTGGCATCGGCATGAGCGTCCTCCTGCTGTACAAGGGCCAGCTCACGACGACATCGAACCTGATCTGGCTGCTTTACATCCCCAGCGGACTCCTCCTGGGAGGCGCATTCCTGTTCTACAAGTACCGCAGCTTTGCGGAAGCACTGGACGAGGGTTTCAAAGTTTCGGCCCTTCGCTCTAGCGTGCTCATCCCCTACGAGAGCGTCCGGAGCGTCAAGGTGCAGCCGCTCAGCCTTGCTTTCCTCGACAAGAGGAAGCGCATGGTCGCGCCGATGATGAAGCCACTGCTGAATAAGCCGGCCCTGTTCGTGAGGCTGCGCGGCGACGAATCGGAGCTCGCGGCGATCAAGAAGAAACTCGGCGGCCGTGTCGTCTACGACGACATGATCGCCCTCCCCGTGAAGGATGCGGATGCGCTGTCATGGGAGATCAGCTCACGGCTGCCGGATCGCCTGGGCCAGAACCAGGGTGGCGGAAAGCGTCGCAAACGGCGGAGGTGATTGAACCGCGGACCGACGCGGTAGTTCGCCGGTACTTCGACCACTGGGACGCCATCGCACTGCTGGCGCTCACGGTGGTCGCGTTCGTTCTGCGCTTCTACAGCCCGATCATGCCCGACTTCGTCCTGCACCCGTTCCAGGCGCCCTTCTTCACCAATTGCGTGCAGAACACCCCGATCGATGCCAAGGGCGATCCGGGGACCCTGTGCGGGCTCGCTTACCCCTTCAATCGTGGCTATCCCGACCAGAACGGCGTCCTGTCGCCGCCCAACGGCCAGGTTTTCGACGAGGTCTACTTTCCGGTCGACGCCTACAACGACATCAAGGGCATCGAGCTATGCCGGCCCTCAACGACCGATTGCCGCTTCAACTACTTCGATCCGGAACCTCCCCTCGCCAAGATGTTCATCGCGGCTGGGGACTGGGGTTACGGCTGGTATCGGGCGCACTTCGAAGGCGCGAAGGGCGACTACCTCGATCTGGGTTTCAACACGTTCGGGTGGCGGATCGCCGCCTGCATCTTCGGAATCCTGTGCGTGCCGATGATGTACCTCTTCGCGAGGCGCTTGTGGCCGAACCGGCTGTTCGCGATCGCAGCGGCGACTCTCGTTTGCTTCGACGGCATGTTCTTCGTGCAGTCGCGCATCGGCATGATCGACATCTTTCCGATCTTTTTCATCATGCTGGCGTACTTCCTTTTCCTGGTTCACATCCAGAGCCGCACGCGTCGCGGATCAGTGATCTCGCTCTTGCTGCTGGGGATCGTTCTCGGCATCGGGATCGCGTCCAAGTGGATAGTGCTCGCCGCCTTTGCCAGCATCCTGTTCTTCCTTGTCCTGAGGTTCCTGAAGCGCGCGATCGGTGTCCACATCGGCCCGATCAGGGAGTGGGCGCGCGGCGACGGACCTGCCATTCCTGGCGGCGTCTATTGGCCGAGCTACCTCGTGCTTGCCCTGTTTGCGCTGGCCGTGATCCCGGTGGCCATCTACCTCGCGTCGTGGTACCCGTTCTTCGCGCGCGGCCAGTTCCATAACCTCGCCGACCTGATCGCCTACCAGAAGGAATCGTTCGACTACCACGCACACCTCATCGCCACACACCCTTACGGCTCGCCCTGGTGGTCATGGCCGTTCCTGTCGCGGCCAGTCCTTTACTACGCCGAGTACACGGGCCTGGGTGCCGACCACTGGACGGGGCAGCCGCTAGTTGCCTGGATGGCAGACCTGGGCAACCCCTGGATCTGGTGGACGAGCCTGCCTTGCGTGGTCTCGCTCCCGTACTTCATCGTCCGGTACAGGAGCTTCCCCGCCGCGTTGATCCTCGTGGGCTTCATCACCCAGTACCTGCCGTGGTCGGAGATCAGCCGCGTGATTTTCATGTACCACATGTTCGGCGGGCTCATCTTCATGATCCTGGCTCTTGCCTTCGTGCTCGCCCAGATTGCTGAGCGGGTGCCGCATGCCGGCAAGCAGATCCTGGTCGGGCACCTCGTCGTGTCCGTGGCGTTCTTCTCCTACTTCTATCCGGTCTGGACCGCGCTTCCCATCTCCAACTCGGCTCTTTATATCGCGCCAGGCACCCCGATCTGGGGTCCGAAGATCTGGTTCGAGCACTGCCCTGCCAACCCGGAAGCACCGGTGACCCCCGCACTGTGGTGCTGGGAGTGATGGGCGCCGAACCCGTCGCCAGACCCGCAACGCTCCCGGCTGAGCGGCCGGTGGCCGCGCTGGCCGCGGCGGCCGCCCTACTCGCGTTGCTATTGCTGCTCTATCTACTTATCGGCGCGCCAGCCATCGTGTTGGTCGGCTGCGTCGTGGCGGGCTTTGGGATCACCTACCTGTCGGGGGTGGATCTCAGCCTCGAGGAGCGCCTGGCATTCGGCACGGTGCTGGGTGCGATGGCGGTTGCCACCGCCAGCTTCATCGTCTCGATGCTGGCCCGCGACGTGACGCTGCTCACCGTCCTGTTCGGCCTCGGGGTTTCGGTCGCGACCGGCGCCGGCGCCGCGATTGCCCATCGCGACCGGCTCGCGTCCGACATCGCTGATGCGTCGGCGCGGTGGCGGAGATCCCCGCGCAGCCCAGGCCACCCATGGCCGCTGGCGGCCGTCGTCCTTGTTTGCGGAGCCTGGACCCTGCATTTCCTCAGCCAGGCCTACGTGTACAAGGCGGACGGACTGTGGGCCGGGTATGTGAACATCTGGGGCGACTGGGCCGCGCATCTCTCATTCGCGGGCTCTTTCGCGTACGGACACAACTTTCCCCCGCAGTTTCCGATCGACCCCGGCAACCACCTCGGCTATCCATTCATGATCGACTTCCTCGCTGCCACCCTCGTGCCGTCTGGGAGCCATCTCACGTCGGCGCTGGTGCTGACCAGCGGCCTTCTGGGTCTCGCGCTTCCTGCGGTCCTCTACCTTGCGGCCCAGCGCTTTGCGGGAGGCCGCGCGGCGGCAGCTATCGCCGTGTTCGTCTTCCTGTTGAGCGGCGGCCTTGGATTTGTCTACCTGCTCACCGACGTTCAGCACGGCGGCCTCGGGGCGCTCCTTCATCTGCCGCGCGAGTACACGTTGAACCGGGACATCAACTACCAGTGGCTGAACCCAGTGCTCGCCTACAGCGTCCCTCAGCGCTCGACATTGTTCGGCTTCAGCCTTGCGCTGATCGCGCTCGTGCTGCTATGGATTGCGGTCCGCGAACGGTTGGGTTGGCGCCCGTTTCTATTCGCCGGTGTGGTCGCGGGAGCGATGCCTGTCTTTCACGTCCACGCATTTGGCACCGTCCTCGCTCTCTCGCTCTTCTGGGCGGCCTTCAACCGCCGGCGAGAGTGGCTCGCGTTCTTCATTCCATCGCTGGCGATTGGCGTGCCGTTAGTTGTCTGGATGCTGCCGCCCGCCAACAACAGCGAGTGCGGCGCTGGACCAAGCCTCGCCCACTACTGCATCGAGATGGGGTGGCTGACGGACGGCGACTTCTGGCCGTGGTTCTGGATCAAGAACACCTCGGTGTTCATTCCGCTTCTGATCGCCGCCCAGTTCGCGCGGCGATGGTTTCCCACCGGCTTTGGCAAATGGTTCGCGCCGATGTGGTTGTGGTTCCTGGTTCCGAACGTCATCGTGCTGCAGCCGTGGGATTGGGACAACACCAAGTTCTTCATCTTCTGGGCGCTGCTGGGCAGCGTGATGGTCGGTGGGTTGCTGGCCGGCCTGTTCAAACGCGGGCC
>DATCAV010000015.1:0-5721 GCA_036512415.1 Candidatus Dormiibacterota bacterium
AGAATTCGCCCGCCCGGCCCGAACTCGCGCGCCATGACTCCTGCGTGGTGCAGCGCGTGCGAGGGCTCGAGCGCCGGCATGATCCCCTCGAGCCGGGTGCAGAGCTTGAACGCGGCGACTGCGTCCTTGTCGGTCACCGCCACATACTCGACTCGCTTGGTGTCGTGCAGGAGCGAGTGCTCAGGACCGACGCCCGGATAGTCGAGACCCGCGGAAATCGAGTGAGTAGGCAGGATCTGGCCGTCGCCGTCCTGCAGCACGTACGAGTAGCTGCCGTGCAGCACGCCCGGCCGGCCTCCCACGAGCGAGGCTGCGTGCCGCCCGGTGCGCAGGCCTTCGCCTGCCGCCTCGACCCCGACCAGCGCCACATCCTTGTCATCGAGGAAGGCGGTGAACATGCCGATTGCGTTGGACCCTCCGCCGACGCACGCGATGACGGCGTCGGGCAGCTTGCCGTCCACCGACAGGTACTGCTCGCGAGCCTCGTCGCCGATGATGCGCTGAAGGTCGCGGACCATCTCCGGATAAGGGTGGGGGCCGACGACCGAGCCGATGATGTAGTGGGTCGTCCCCACGTTGGTGACCCAATCGCGGATCGCCTCCGAGGTGGCGTCCTTGAGCGTCTTGGTACCGGCCGTCACCTCGACGACCTCAGCCCCGAGCAGCTTCATGCGCCGCACGTTCATCGACTGCCTGCGCATGTCCTCGGTGCCCATGTAGATGGCGCATTCGAAACCGAAACGGGCGCATACGGTCGCCACCGCGACGCCGTGCTGGCCGGCGCCGGTCTCGGCGATGATCCGTTTCTTCCCCATCCGCTGCGCGAGCAGGGCCTGGCCGACGGCGTTGTTCAGCTTGTGCGCGCCGGTGTGGCACAGGTCTTCGCGCTTGAGGTGGATGTGCGCGCCCCCGAAGTGCTCGCTCAGGCGCGTGGCTGAGTACAGCGGGGTCGGGCGGCCGACGAATGCTCGGCGATACCCCGCCAGCTCGAGCTGGAACTGGGTGTCGGCCTTGGCCTCGTGCCACACGTCCTCGAGCTCGGCGAGCGCGCCCATCAGCGTCTCGGGCACGTACTGCCCGCCGTAAGCGCCAAAACGTCCGTGCTCGGGGTGGCTCATCCGAGCACCTCGGCGATGCGCACCGCATGCACGAATGCGCGCACCTTGTCTGGGTCTTTGACCCGGACGGAGGATTCGACTCCGCTCGACACGTCAACACCGTATGGCTTGAAGGCGCTCACGACCTTGGACACGTTACCCGGTTGCAGACCGCCGGCGATGAATACCTTCCGCGTGGCAAGAAGCTCGCGAGCGCTCTCCCAGTCCCAGGTCTGGCCGGTGCCGCCACGCTGGTCCGCGGACCAGGAGTCGAGCATTATCGGGTCCGGCCACGGGCCGGCGTCGGGCACCTGGCCGTCTTTGACCTTCAGCACTTTCATCGCCGGCCGGCCGGCTTCGTAGCCCGGCAGCTCGGAGCCGTGAAGCTGCAGCAGATCGAGGCCGACGAAATCGCCGATCTGCCGCACCTCCTCGGGGTCCTGGTCGATGAACACTCCGACGATCGTCGGGCGAAGCGAAAGTCCGTCGACGATGGCCTTGGCTTCCTCTGGCGTGACGCGCCGGTCCGACGAGCAGAAATGAAACCCCAACAGGTCCGCGCCCGCCTCGATCGCGGCCCGGGCGCCATCGGCGTCGCAGATGCCGCAGATCTTCACCTGGATCGTCATGCCGACGCGAGCTCCCTGATCCGGGCTGCGGGGTCCTCAGCGCGCATCAGCGATTCGCCGACCAGGATCGCGTCGGCGCCGGCCTCGCGCATCCGGCGCGCCTCGTCCGCCGTATGTATGCCGCTCTCCGCCACCACCAGCACGTCTGCCGGGATCACTTTGCGCAGGCGTTCGGTGAGGCCCAGGTCCACGTCGAAGGTGCGCAGGTCGCGGTTGTTGACGCCGATCACAAGAGCCCCGGCGGCCAGCGCAGTCTCCACCTCGCCCTCGTTGTGAACCTCGACGAGCGCCGCCAGGCCTCGGCTTCGCGTTACACGCAGCAGCTCGTCGAGGCGGTCGAGGTCCAGCGCGGCCACGATCAGCAGGATGGCGTCGGCGCCCGCCGCGCGCGCCTCCCCCACCTCGTACGGATCCGTGACGAAGTCCTTGCGAAGGATCGGGAGGTCGGTGGCGAATCGAGCCGTGACCACGTGCTCGGGCCTGCCCCCGAAGCTCGCCATGTGGGTCAGCACCGAAATGGCGGCCGCGCCGCCCACGGTGTATGCGCGTGCAAGGTCGCCCGGCCTGTAGTCCTCGGCGAGCACGCCCATGCTCGGCGTGCGCTGCTTCATCTCGGCGATGACGGCAAGGCCCGGCCGCCGCAGCGCGCCGACGAAGTCTTTCGGCGTGTGCGCGAGGATGGCGAGCTCCAGGTCGTCCTGCGTGATCAGTGCTCGCCGCCTCTGCATGTCCTGCCGGGCCTCGGTGACCAGGCGGGCGAGCAGGTCTTCGGTGGGGCTCACTCCTGGGAGATTGTGGCCCAGCGCTGGAGAACGTCGCCGGCGCGGCCTGAGTCGATGGCGTCAGCGGCCGCGCTTAGCCCCTGCTTCCAATCTTTCGCGAGCCCTGCCGCCTGCAGCGCAGCCGCCGAGTTGAGGAGGACCACGTCGCGCCGCGGTCCGCGGGCTCCGTCAAGCACCTCACGCGCGATGCGGGCGTTCTCCTCGGGCCCGCCGCCTCGCATTGCCTCGATCGGCGCGCGGCTCAGGCCGAGCTCAGCCGGATTGAGCTCGTACTCCTTTCGCTGGCCGTCGATCTCGATGACGTGGGAGGGCCCGCTCACGGACAGCTCATCCATGCCGTCACCCGCGTGGAAAACGATCGCGTGCTCGACACCGAGCCGCATCAGGACGTCGGCCATCTTGCCGGCGACCTTGCCGTCGGCGACGCCGAGGGCCTGATACCTGGCGCCGGCCGGATTGCATAGAGGGCCGAGGACGTTGAACACGGTGCGCAGCGCCAGCTCCTTGCGGGGAACGCCGGCGAAGCGGAACGACGGGTGAAAGTTCGGGGCGAAAAGAAAGCCGATGCCGGCCTCGTCGACGCAGCGGACGACGCCCTCGGGAGCGAGGTCGATCTTCACACCGAGCTGCTCGAGAACGTCCGCCGATCCGCACAGCGATGAGGCGGCACGGTTGCCGTGCTTGGCCACGCGCGCGCCGCAGGCGGCCGCGACGATCGCGGAGAGGGTCGAGATATTGAAGGTCGAGAGGCCGTCGCCGCCGGTGCCGCAGGTGTCGAGGAGGGCGCCGTCGATCTGGATCGGCGTGGCCATCGCACGAGCGGTGCGGGCAAACCCGGTGAGTTCCTCGACGGTCTCGCCCTTGATGCGAAGGGCGACGAGAAACCCGGCGATCTGCACGGGGGTGGCGTCGCCACGCATGATCTCCTCGAACGAGGCGGAAGCCTCGTCCTCGGTCAGCGACTCACCGTGTACCAGCTTGGCGATGACTTCGATCACGTGATCTTCCTCGAGGCGCGGCGGATGAAATTCGCCAGGATCTTCTTGCCTTCCTTGGTCAGCACCGACTCGGGGTGGAACTGCACCCCATAGGTCGGGTGCCGCGAATGGCGCAGCCCCATGACGGTGTCGTCGGCAGTCCACGCCGTGACCACGAGCTCATCGGGGATCGAGGCGCGCTCCACGATCAGCGAGTGGTAGCGGGTCGCCTCGAATGGATCGCTCACGCCGGCGAGCACTCCCGAGTTGTCGTGCCGGATCCAGGACGTCTTTCCATGTGAAGGCTCGTTGCGCACGACCTTGCCCCCGAACGCCTCCCCGAGGCACTGATGACCGAGACACACGCCGAGGATCGCGAGCTTGCCGCTCAGCTCTCGGATCGCCTGCGTCGATATGCCTGCATCCTCGGGAGTCCCGGGCCCGGGCGAGATGACGAGGCCGTCGTAGCCCGCGAGCTCTGCGACCTTCACCTCGTCGTTGCGATACACGACGGGCTCGACTCCAAGCTCGCCGAGGTACTGCACGAGGTTGTATGTGAACGAATCGTAGTTGTCGATGACTGCGAGCTTTGGCGCGGGAGTGATTGCGCTCACATCTCCTCCGCCATCTCGATCGCCTTGAACATTGCGCCTGCCTTCTCCAGCGTCTCGTCGAACTCCCTCTCTGGCCGCGAATCTGCCACTATGCCGGCGCCGGCCTGGACGTAAGCGATGCCGTCGGCGACGACCACCGTGCGCAGCGTGATCGCCATGTCGAGGTTGCCGCCAAAGCTGACGTAGCCAAGCGAGCCCGCGTACACCCCGCGCTGTTCGGGCTCGAGCGCAGCGATCACCTCCATCGCACGAATCTTGGGAGCGCCGGAGACGGTCCCGGCCGGGAATGCCGCCCGCAGCGCATCAAGCGACGTGCACCCCTCGCGAAGCTCGCCGCTGACCGTGGATGAGATGTGCATGACGTGCGAGTAACGCTCCACCTCCATCAGGCGATCCACGCGCACGGTGCCGGGCCTGGCGACGCGGCCGACGTCGTTGCGCCCGAGGTCGACGAGCATCACGTGCTCGGCTCTCTCCTTGACGTCGTTGAGCAGCTCCTTCTCGAGGCTGGCATCCTCGGCCGGATCCGCGCCGCGCCTGCGCGTGCCGGCCAGCGGCCGCGTCTCGACCCGCCTGCCCTCGACCTGAACCAGCTTCTCCGGTGAGGTGCCGACCACATGACGATCCCCACCGAGGGCCAGAAAGAACATGTAGGGCGATGGGTTGATCGCGCGAAGGCAGCGATAGACGTCAAAGGGGCTTGCGGCGAGCGGCTTCTGGAAGCGCTGCGACACGACGATCTGAAACGCATCGCCGGCCAGGATGTGCTCGCGAGCCGCATCGACCATCGCGTGAAACTGGCCGGGGGTCACATTCGACTTCCATGGCGTTCCGTCCACGCCGCGAGGCCACACGGCCACCTGGTCCGAGGCGAGACGCTCCTCCATCGTGTCGATGCGCGCGACCGCCGAGTCGTAGTCCTCGCGGTCTGGCCTGAAGATCGTCAGCAACTTCAGCCGGCGCGTCACGTGGTCGAAGACGGCGAGGTCCTCGGCGCGCAGGAAGGCGCTCTCGGGCATCGGCGGTGGCGCGCCCTCGGCCAGCGGGAGCCGCTCGAAATGGCGCGCCGTCTCGTAACCGAGATAGCCGACCGCCCCGCCGTGGAAGCGAGGAATGCCGCGAACCGGGGCGGTCGCCTCCGCGGCGACGGCGCGCAGGGCGGGCAATGGGTCGCCTTCACCCAGGTCGAGGGCCTGGGGCTGGAAGCCGATGAACGAGTAGCGGGCCTGCCTCTCGCCACCCTCCACGCTCTCGAGGAGGAAACCGGGCGAGCCGGGAGGGCACAGGAGGGTGTAGGCACGAACGGGGGTGAGCATGTCGGCCAGCAATTCCCGATAGACCGGGATGAGCGCGTAATCCTTGGCCAGCGCCAAAGCTTCATCACGAGTGGGAGTGAAGAGTCCTCCCCGCGTTCCTTCGGGGTCCCCGCGCCCGTGGTGCGCGGGGGAGGTGCCGGAACGGCCGGAGGGGACGTTCAAGCTAGCAAGACTGCGCATTCACTCATCTAGAACTCCCTCGTCTTGTCTGATCTCGTCGCCCAGCTCACTACGGCTGGACCGGCCGGAGCGCAAACGTTATCAGAAAACAGATGCCCTCTCCCCCCTGGGGGAGAGGGTTGGGAG
>DATCAV010000016.1:0-5134 GCA_036512415.1 Candidatus Dormiibacterota bacterium
TCAGATTTTGGTCGGGGGCCCGGGATTTGAACCCGGGGCCTCACGGTCCCGAACCGTGCGCGCTGCCAAACTGCGCCAGCCCCCGACTCGACTGCTGATTCTATCCGGCGGCGGTGTCGACCCGAGTTTCGGTCATCGCCAGAATGGCCGTCGCATCCGCGACTCGCGAGCCGTCGTCCCTGTTTTCGATGAAGGCCGACGCATAGACCAGCGTCCGCCGCATCTTGTCCACCTTCCCCACGATGCGGATCGGTTCGCCCAGCTTCAACGGCCGCCGATAGCTGACCTGAAGGCGACCCGTCACCCCAGGATGACCTGCATGCCACGCCGCCCAACCGACTGCCTCATCGAGCAGCAACGCAACGATCCCGCCGTGCGCCATGCCGGCCCAACTCTGGAAACGCTCCGGTACCTCGAACTCGACACTCGCGCCGTCCGGACCAGGCACGAACACCAGGCGCAAGCCGTCCGAGTTGAGTAGACCGCAACCAAAACAGTGGCCGTCGAACGTGACTTCCATCAGAAATCTCCTAGCCGCGGCAGTTCCACGTGCCTGTGACCTTCAGAGCCGGCTTGCCGCTGTTGGCATCTGTGAGAGCAGCGTTGACGGTCCCTGACTGCTGCGTCGCGTCCATTGTGAAAGTGACTTTGTCGCGCGCGATGTTCAACCACACCTTCGTCTTGTCAAGGCTGCGGAGAACGATTGCCGAATCGCCAGTGCTGTACGTGCCAGGCCCTCTGAAGTTCTTGACGACGAATCCGATCTCCCACACCGTGACGCCGCCGTCGGTCGAACCATAGAACGTGTCGGCCCACTGTTCCCCCGTGCGCGTCTTCTCGCCTGTGCACGCGCTCACCTGGTCCCCGGAGTCCGGCACTATCCCCGTGATCTGCCCGGTGACAGCTCCCGTGAACGTGAGGTTTTGCGTCCAGTTCCCCTGCGGGATCACCGGTGACGGGGATGCCACCGGAGGCGGGTTGTTCTGGGTGCAGGCGGTGAAGACGATGAGGGCGACGATGCCCGCAGCACGGAGCATGTGATCGAATGTTAGCCGTGGCAGCGGGTGCGGAGCGGTTGACCCAGGCCATGAGGTCCCTTGAAGCTGCCTTTCTGATCGGCGTGGAAGGCGTGACCGTGATCTGGCTCGTGCGCCACGGCGATTGCTACGAGGGCATGGCCGAGGGCTCCGATCCCCCACTCAGCCCGCTCGGCCGTACCCAGGCCGCGCGCCTGGCGGAGCGCGCAATGGGCGTTGGCACCACAGCCATCTATGCGAGCCCTCTCCGCCGGGCCGTCGAGACGGCGAAGGCCATACGCGATGACGTGCACGAGGACCCCCGGCTCGTGGAGATCGACTTGGAGCTCGGTGATGACAACACCCTTCACTTCAAGGAGTCCACCGCGAGCGTCATAGCAAGAATGCGCTCCGCGATCGACGACATCGTCGCCGAGCACCCTGGCGAACATGTCGTGGTAGTCACGCACGGAATTGCCCTGATGGCCTACATCTCAGACGTGCTTCACCTCGAGCCGGGCCAGCTACGACTCCTGCCCTACTACACGAGCGTCAGCGTCGTCCGAGCACTTGGCGACACGCGCATGGTCGGCACCATCGCCGACACGGCACATCTGGAATGACCGAACGGATCCGCGCAGACCTCGAAGCTCAGTGCCGCGAGCGCTTGCGGCGCCCTCACCTGCGGGTAATTGCGATCGACTCGATACCCGAAGGCCACTCCGGCTTTACGTACTTCGCCACCATCGACGATGGCGATGCTCCCCGCCGCTTCGTCCTCCGCCTCCCTCCTCCCGGGGCGCGCATCGCCGGCCCTGCGGACGTCGTCCGTCAAGGACGCATCATGGCCGCGCTCCACGCCGCCGGCCTTCCCGTTCCCGCGATCCCGGTACTCACCTCAGACCCGGTCGTCGACGGGCGGCCGTTCGTGCTCATGGAAGCGGTCGACGGCGAGCGCATCGAGAAGACAGGCGTCGAGCAGAAACCTCTCGAGATCGCAGGCTCGGCCGTTCACGTTCTCAAAAACCTTCATGCGCTTCCTCTAGACCTGACAGGTATCGGCGACGAAGCGCCCGTCGGTCTGAACGCCGAGATGCTGCGTTGGCTCTGGCTCATGGAGCGCGCGCCCGAGGAGCTCACCGGGCGTGCCGGCGATCTCGGCGGCCTGCTTGCCGCACGGATTCCGGATGAGAGGCCCCCGACCCTCGTTCATGGCGACTTCCACTACGGCAACATGCTGTTCAGAGGCCCCAGGGTGGTGGCAGTGCTCGACTGGGAGATCGCGGAGATCGGCCAGCCCCTGCTCGACCTCGGCTGTCTTTGCATCGTGTCGCACCGCCGCAGGTACGAAGGCGCGCCCAACCCGGGCGGCTCGATCGATGTCGCCGTCGAGGACCTTTACAGGCTCTATGGCGCCGACGCCAGCGAGATGCGCTGGTACCTGGCGATGAGCCTGTACAAGTACGCCGCGATCTTCGGCTACAACCTCATGCTTCACAGGCGCGGCAAACGGCCAGACCCCATGTACGAGGGGTTGACGGATACGATCACCGGCATGATCGACGAGGGGATTGCGCTGCTCGAGCCCAGCGC
This sequence comes from Candidatus Dormiibacterota bacterium, assembly GCA_036512415.1. Taxonomy (GTDB): domain Bacteria; phylum Chloroflexota; class Dormibacteria; order Dormibacterales; family Dormibacteraceae; genus Palsa-872. Next base: position 2,610 of record DATCAV010000016.1, read on the forward strand.
GTTGGAGAAGCAGATATGACATGGGATTTTTCGACCGAGCCTGAGTTCGAAAGCAAGCTCGAATGGATGCGCGGCTTCATGCACAACGAGGTGTACCCGCTCGAGGTGCTGGACACGGACGAGGCCGGTTTCATGCGAGCGATTCGCCCTCTTCGGGACGAAGTCAGGAAGCACAAGCTCTGGGCCACTCATCTGCCCCCGGAATTGGGAGGCCAGGGCTACGGACAGGTCAAGCTCGGGCTGATGCACGAGATCGAGGGCGCCTCGATGTGGGGTCCAATCATCTTCGGCAACCAGGCACCCGATTCAGGCAACTCGGAAGTGCTCGCTCACTTCGGGACTGAGCAGCAGAAGCAGCGCTGGCTCCATCCCCTGCTCGCCGGCAAGATGCGTTCGGCCTTCTCGATGACCGAGCCCAACACCGCAGGCTCCGACCCGACTCTCCTGTCCTCCACCGCAGAGCTCAACGGCGACGAGTGGGTGATCAACGGTCACAAGTGGTTCACGTCGAACGGGATGATCGCCGACTTCCTGATCGCGATGGTCGTGACCGACCCTGAAGCCGGCCCATACGATCGCGCGTCGATGATCATCGTCCCGGGTGATGCGCCTGGGCTCAAGAGGGTGCGCAACATCCCGACCATGGGCGGAGACGAACGCTTCGGCTACGGCCACGCTGAGATCCTTTACGAGAACGTCCGCGTGCCCAAGGAGAACCTCATCGGCAAGCGCGGCCAGGGCTTCCTGATTGCTCAGGCCCGCCTGGGACCTGGCCGCATCCACCACTGCATGCGCTGGCTTGGCCAAGCGCGTCGAGCCTTCGACATGCTCTGCGAGCGCTCCCTGCAGCGCGAGGCGTTCGGCAAGAAGCTGGCTGGCCATGAGACGGTGCAGAATTGGATCGCCGACTCGGCGGCCGAAATGTCAGCGGCGCGTCTGATGACTCTTCATGCAGCCTGGGTGATCGACACCGAGGGCGCGGCGGCAGCGCGCAAGGAGATCTCGCTCATCAAGTTCTTCGGCGCCAAGGTCCTGCACGACGTGATCGACCGCGCCATCCAGATCCATGGTTCGCTCGGCTACTCGTCCGACCTACCCCTCGAGGAGATGTACCGCCACGCTCGCGCCGCGCGCATGTACGACGGGCCCGACGAGGTCCACCGCGTGTCGGTCGCTCGCCAGATCCTGTCGGGCTACGAGGCCCCGAAGGGCATCTGGCCGCGCGAGCATGTCCCGACGCGCCGCGAAGCAGCGCAGCGAAAGTTCGCCGCCCTCCTGGAGGCGGCAACCACCGACGCCTAAGGGATCCGGCTCCTAGTCCGGCGTCCGCACCTCGGACTCTGGCCGTCGGAGGGCCATGATGCTCACCACAACGATCCACACTTCGAGTGCTAAGGCGCCGGCAAAACCGGCTACTGGGATCAGCAGCAGTAGCCCTATTGCAGCCGCGGACCAGGAGAGCCAGCGGGGCTGGCTGTTGCCGACCATGGCCAGTAAGGCCGCCCCCAATGCAAAAAAGGCGTAGAAGAAAAGGCTGGCGTTGAAGGTGTCCTGCGCCACTACGCGCACCGCGTAGAGAGGTCCTACGTCGACCCCTGCCCGGCCGGCATCCAGCACAGCGGTCCAAATCCCATTGCTGAGGAGCGCGGACCCTGTCGCCAGCACTGCCGAGCCCATCGCGACATCGCTTGGCCAGCGAGCTGCACCCTGCCGCCGGAGCGTCCGTAGCAGCCACGCCGCGAAGGGCAGAAAGAGCATGTAGGCAAACGCCTCGAGCCAGATCCCGATAGCGAAACGGGTCGCGTCAGTGCTTGCGACCCATTTCCGGACCGCGTCCTGCGAATTGTCTGGGTAGCCATGGATTATCAGCCCAACCGTCGACAGCACAACGAACAGAAGACCAGCCACCGGGCCTGCACGGAGCACAACCCTTGAAACCACGGCGCGACCATATCACTAGATCGTGAAGGTCGCTATCAATCGGACGCGGCGTCGCCGACGCTAGGTGATTCCAGCCTGAGCCCCTCTAGCGGCCGGCTCTAAGCGGGCGGGCCACCTCCTGAAGGGGCTAAGGCACCGTCTCCGCGAGGTGCAGACGGTCCCAGTCCGAGTAGGGGCCGTTGACGTGGATGATCCGCTTCAAACCGGCCTGTTCGAGGAGGCTGGCCGCGATGCCGGCCCGGTAGCCGGACGCGCAGTGCACAGCGACCGGCGCTTCAGGCGGAATCTCGGCCGCTCGATACGGCACGTCGGGTACATAAATGTGCACCGCGCCTGGGACGTGGCCGCCGGACCACTCGTGCTCGTCCCGAGTGTCGACGACAGTCATGGGCTCGGCGCTGAGGATCCAGGCCGCCATGTCCTCGACATCGACGGTCTCGAACGTCGAGAGCTCCCGGCCGCCCTCATGCCAGGCGTCCATTCCACCGTCGAGGGCGCCGGCGACGGAATCGAACCCGATGCGGTGTAGCTGGCGCTGGGCCTCGCGGTGCTGGGCATCGGTGCCGCCGGCCAGCACGATCGCC
>DATCAV010000017.1:0-2559 GCA_036512415.1 Candidatus Dormiibacterota bacterium
CGCTATCCGATCCGACACGGCGAGGCGGCTTAGACCTAGTTCGGATCGACGGGGTCCGGCTCGCGCCATGCCCAGATGACAGTCGGGAGCGTTGACGCGAGCACGGCAACCGCGAAATAGATCACGAATGCATCGACAAAACCCTGGTGGCCAGGCTGCGCCAGTATGACTGCGATGGACAATGGCCAGGCCAATAGGACCAACCCTGTGAAGATTTGAAAGGCCCGGCGGAAAGCTTGGTTTCTGTTCTGCACCAAACGTTCATCGAGCCCCTTATCCGACGAGAGCACTTCTCGGCTGATGTAGGTTTTGCGGAAGAACCAGACACCCAGGACGACGCCGTTGGCGACCACCAGAATAGGGAGAGCCTCAAGCGAGATGATCGAACCGGGAAGGGCCATTGACGTCATCAGCAAGATCGCGGCGAGCAAAAACCAGCCGGTATAGGTCGCGAGCACCAATCGCCGGCGGAAGCGACGGCTACCTATGCGGTTGTAAGTCGGTGGCTTTGGGAACCAAGCATCGTGGATGGCTTCCTTCGACATGCCACGCCGCTTCTGCTCGGCGAGGATCTTGTCCGATGTCATGCCTCGCAGCCTGAGCTCGGTCACCGACAGCTTGTCGAAGTCATCAATCACGCCGAGTCCTCCTTCCGATAGAGCTGGCTGCTCATCGGCGCAAACGGTTGGCGCGAGAAGACGGCCTCTAGCGGGAGTCCGAAATATTCGGCGATGCGGAACGCCAGCTCAAGGCTTGGGTTGTAGTCGCCGCGCTCGAGGTAGCCGATCGTCTGATAGTTGATTCCCAACGCGTCCGCGAGCTGCTGCCTGGAAAGGCCCCGCTCGGCACGTAGCACCGCAATCCTATTCTGGATCGGGGGAGCCATATGGCGAATTATTGCATATATACATCAGAATTGAGTAGCTTCGCACTATTCGGTTTGGTGAAGCGACGTGAATTAAGGCTTGGTGTCGGGGGCGCGATCCGGCAGGGTCAGCTTATGCACCACCAGCTCGTCGATCTCCAGGTGCCGGATTCGCGCTCTGCCGACAGCGAGCCGGCCGATGGCAATCGCCCCGATGGCGACAGCACCGACCGCCAGTGCACCGAGCGCCGCCGCGCCCAACGCTTTCGCTGCACGCTGTCGCATCGCGGTGGCTCCCCGCTCCATCAGTCCTTAGCGATCAGCTCTCGGAGGACCAGCGGGAGGACGCCGCCGTGGTGCATGTATCCGACCTCGGTGTCGTTGTCGACGCGCGAATGGGTCTTGAACACCGTCTTCTTGCCCTCGTCCGACTCGGCCTCGACCTCGACGGTCTGACCCGGCTTCAGGCTCTCGAGGCCGCGGATCGTGAACCGCTCCTTGCCGCTGAGGCCGAGCGATTGGAGGTTCTCGCCATGCGCGAACTCGAGGGGAAGGATGCCCATGCCCACCAGGTTCGACCTGTGGATTCGCTCCAGGCTCTCGGCGATCACGGCGCGCACCCCGAGCAGCAGCGGTCCCTTCGCGGCCCAGTCGCGCGACGATCCGGAGCCGTACTCCTTGCCCGCGACCACGATGAGCGGCACGCCCGCGGACCTGTACTGCTCCGACGCCTCGAAGATCGTGGCCTCCTTGCCATCGGGGAGATGCATTGTCCAATAGCCTTCGCGCTCGACCAGCTGGTTGCGCAGGCGGATGTTGCCGAAGGTGCCGCGCCCCATCACCTCGTGGTTGCCGCGCCGCGCGCCGAAGCTGTTGAAGTCTTTGCGCTCGACGCCGTGCTCGATGAGGTACTTGCCAGCCGGGCTGTCAGGAGGGATCGCTCCAGCAGGAGAGATGTGGTCGGTGGTCACGGAGTCGCCGAGAACTGCGAGTGCCCGCGCGCCTTCGATATCGGTAAGAGGTTTCGGGTCCGGCCCGAAGTCTTCGAAGTACGGTGGCTCGTGCACGTACGTGGATTTTTCGTCCCACTTGAAGATGGGTCCGGTCGGCGCCTCCATCTGCTTCCAGTGCTCGTCGCCCTCGAAGATGCGCGAGTACTCGCGCTTGTACATGTCCTGCTGCACGCACCGCTGCACCACCTCGTTGACCTCTGCCTGCGAGGGCCAGAGCTCTGAGAGCATCACGGGCTTGCCATCGCGGGACGTGCCCAGTGGCTCCTTCGTGAGGTCGATGTGGACTGTGCCCGCGAGGGCGTATGCGACAACGAGCGGGGGAGATCCCAGATAGCTTGCCTTGACCAGTGGGTGGATGCGGGACTCGAAGTTGCGGTTCCCCGACAGCACCGCGACCACGCTGAGGTCCTCCGCCGTCACCGCTGCTTCGACCTCAGGGCTCGCGAGCGGGCCTGAGTTGCCAATGCATGTGGTGCAGCCGTAGCCGACCAAAAAGAATCCGAGCTTCTCGAGCGGCTTCATGAGCCCGGCTGTCTCGAGGTAATCGGTGACGACCCGCGACCCCGGCGCAAGGCTCGTCTTCACATAGGGGCGAACCTCCAGGCCGAGCTCGACCGCTTTCTTGGCGAGCAGGCCGGCAGCCACCATCACCGAAGGGTTGGAAGTGTTGGTGCAGCTGGT
>DATCAV010000018.1:0-13267 GCA_036512415.1 Candidatus Dormiibacterota bacterium
CACCAGCTCGACCCCCTGCCGCTGCAGATCGTCGGTGGCGTGGGTGTTGTGCACGAGCATCCCGAGCATGTGCACGGGCCCGGTGGTTTCCTCCCGCACGCGCTTGGCGATGCGAAAGGCATCGACTACGCCGTGGCAGTAGCCCCGCGGCGTGATCTTGAGAACTTCCATCAGTGTCCCGGCCCCGGAGGGCCGCCGCATATTCGTGGTCTCGGCGGTCGGAGCCAAGGAAAGGGTGGCGCAACTAGGAGCGCATCGCTAGATGCGTGACGACGGGGCGCCGGGCCCCTTGACGCCGGCTTCAGCGCCGAAGGCGCCCGGCCGACTAGGCCGCGAAGATGCCTGGAACTCCGGGGTCGGGACACTGTTGTTGGAGTCTACGCGGCGGGTTGGGTCGGCTTATTTGTCGGCGATACCGGCAAAGAGGTCGTTTTCCGGCAGCTCTGGGCCAGGCTTGCCCCGCGCCAGCCGGTAGTACTCGGTGCCGAACGCCAGCCGGTAGATCTGGTCCGCCATCGTCGTGAACCACGAGTTGGGGTCGTTCTGGCTCACGTGCGCGGCGAAGGCCTCGCGTTTGCCGTCGACATACTCGCTGACATCGACCTGCGTCGTGATCAGCTCGTCCGGCGTGCCCGGAATGGTGATAGTGCCCTCCTGCTCCTGGCGTCGCGCGTCTTCCGGGAGCGCCTCCATGAACTGCTGCATCAGCGTGCGGGGGATGCCCGTGTAGTAGAGCTTGGCGGGACGCCAGCCTTCCTTCTCGAGAAGGTCGAGAGCAGCGTTGGTGGTGAGATGCGCCTTGATGTGGTCAGGGTGCCCGTAGGTCCCGTCCGCGTCATAGGTCACGACGACATCCGGCCTCTCCTCCCGCAGGATCGCGGCCAGCTTGGCCGCAGCCTGATCCAGCGGCGCCCGGTGAAACGACTTCGGATTCTCGTTGTCAGCCGTGCCGACCATGCCCGAGTCTCGGTAGTTGAGGAACTCACCCCGGCTGACGCCGAGGATCCCGGAGGCATTCTCCAGCTCCGCCGTGCGCACCTCGCCCAGACGCGGGCGCGTCGCCTCCTCGTCCATGTTGTGGATCTCGCCGACTTCGCCCCGTGTTGCGGTCACCAGGACCACGCGATGCCCATCCGCCCGCGCCTTCATCATCACGCCGCCGGTCGAGATCGCCTCGTCATCGGGGTGCGCGTGCACCAAAAGAAGAGTTCCCATCACTTGATCAACCCATCGGCAAGCTGCTGGATTCCACCATGGCCCGGTCCGGGAATCGTCCGGTCGGCCGCCGCTATGACTTCGGGCTGGGATCCCTCTACCGCCACGCCCAGCCCGGCCCAGGCGATCATCGAAGCGTCGTTGCGGCCGTCGCCGACGGCGACGGTCTGCTCCTGCGGAATCCCCAGCCGCTCGCAAAGGAAGGCGAGCGCTTTGGCCTTGTCGCTCTCGATGCTTGTGAACTCGAGGTACGTGGGCATCGACGTAGCCGCGTTCAACCTGCCCTGCCAGTGCCGCCGCACCTCGGGAAGCAATGCTTCCAGCACCTCAGGCGTGGCGACCATCACCAGCTTGGGGGTGGTCGGCCCCATCGCCTTGTCGAGGTCCCCGACGATATGGATGGCCATGCCGGCATGGTCTGCGTACTGGTGCGCCTCGGGCCGATCCCGTTCCACGAGCAGCTTGTCGTCCGCGTATGCCTGGACGTGCACGTTCCGCTCGCGTGCAAAGCGGATCACCTCCATCGCGAGGCCGTGCTCGATGCCGTGGTCGAGAATCGTGTCTCCGTTCAAGGCCCTGACTTGAGCGCCCTGGTAGCAAACGATCGGAGTCTCGAGTCCAAGGCGCTTGATCCATGGCAGCGCACCAGGAAAAGGCCTGCCGGTGCAGGCCACGACGGTGACTCCCGCCCGCACGAGGCGGCCTACCGCCTCGACATCGCGCGGATCCAGCTGCAGAGTTGGGCTCAAGATCGTGCCATCGAGGTCGAGGGCAAGCAGCCGGTACTTACCCGGGGGCGCTACTTCTTGACCTCTGGGTTGACCAGGTTCGGCGGCCGGCCGCCGCGAGCCGCCGTGGCCATGTTTCGTGCCGCCATCGCCGACATCTCGGATCGAGTGCGGACCGTGGCGCTGGCGATGTGAGGGGCGAGCACGACGTTGGGCATGGCGACCAGTCCCGGATGCACAGCAGGTTCTCGCTCGTAGACGTCCAGCCCGGCGCCCGAAATCTTCTTGGCGGTCAGAGCCTCGACCAGCGCGGCCTCGTCGACCACCGGCCCGCGAGAGGTGTTGATGAGAATCGCGGTTCGCTTCATCTGGCCGAACTGCGGCGTGCTGAGCATGTGATGCGTCTCCTGCGTCAGCGGAACGTGCACCGAGACGAAGTCGGACTCCGCCAGCAGACGGCCGAGGTCGACACGCGCGGCGCCCAGCTGCTGCTCGGCGTCTGGCGGTAGTGGATGTGGGTCGTAGTAGAGCACCCGCATGTTGAAACCCTTGGCCCGATGCGCGACCCCACGGCCGATGCGGCCGATGCCGATCAACCCCAGGGTGGCGCCGAACACGTCGGCCCCGAGCATCATGTCGATCGCCCACCCCTTGAACCTTCCTTGCCGGGTGAAGCTGTCGGCCTCGACAATCCTGCGCGCCGTCGCCATCAGCAAGGTGAACGCGAAATCCGAGGTCGCGTCGTCGAGCACGCCCGGCGTGTTGGTGACCATGACCTTGTGCGCCGTGGCGGCGGCGACGTCGATGTTGTCGAACCCGACAGCGACGTTACTCACGATCTTCAGCCCCGGGGTGGACAGCACCGTCTCGTGGATCGGGTCCATGAGCTGGCTCACGATCCCGACGCAGCCCTCGGCTGCCTGCCGGATGCTCGCCTCGTCAAGCGGACGGCCGGCGGGGTACGGGATTACCTCCGCCGCCTCGGCGAGGATCGCCGGGCCGGGGTCGAGGATGGGGTGCATCAAGAGGACGCGAGGCTTGCCACCAGTGCTCATGGATTCAGTCCCAGCTCCTCGGCTATCGGCTTCAGGGCATCGCGGACGATCTCCACGTGCTCGTCGAAGGGTATACCGAGAAGCTCGGCGCCGTGAAGAAGCTCCTCCCGATTGACGGCACGGGCGAAGGCTTTGTCCTTCATCTTCTTGCGCACGCCGCTTGGCTCGACCGCGCTAAGGGATTTGTCGGGCTTGACCAGGGTGCACGCGATGATGAAACCGGACATCTCGTCCACCGCGTGCAGGGTCTTGCGGATTGGCGTGTCGCGCGGGACGTCCAGGTACAAGGCGTGCGACGCGATGTCGTCCAGGATGTCTTCCGGCCAGCCCTTCTCGCGCAGCATCGCGATCCCCCTCATCGGGTGAAGGTCGAGCGTCGGCCCGGACTCGTAATCCCAGTCGTGGATGACGCCGAGCACGGCCCACCGCTCCTCATCCTCGCCAAAGCGCCGGGCGTAGGCCCGCATCGCCATCTCGACGCTGCGCATATGCCGGCGCAGCTGCAGCGAAGGGGTCGTCGACGTCATCAGGTCCCAGGCCTCGTCTCGCGTCGGCGTGGTCATGGCGCGTTCCAGCGAAACAGCTTGTGGCGGTAGGCGAGCACGAGGAGCCAGCCGAGGGAGCCGGCAAAGGCAACGGCAGCGACAGCTCCGAAGATTGCGACCAAAGTCAGGTCACCTGTCGGCGGCCCGGCCGACAGCCAGATGGTGGCTCCCAGGTAAAGGATGAGGAGGCCCGACGTAGCGATGGTCGCGCCCATGGCGCGAAAGTAGACGGCGGGAGCGCGCTGGAGCCTGAGGTTGTCTCCCCGCGTGAACCCACGGCCGAGCACGCCGGGGAAGTTTCGCCCAGTCAGCAGCGGCCACGCGCCACCCAGGACGCCGACTGCACCGCCTATAAGTAAGACGAGGTCGAAAAGACTCACTCGAGTATTTCCTTCAATGCGCCAAGCAGCCTCTCGTGCTGGGCGCGGGTACCGATGGTGATTCGAAACCAGCCGGCGATCGGCTCACGATCGTAATGCCGGATCAGGATCTGTCGCTCGCGCAGCGCGTCGGCCACCGCCGGGGCGGAGCTGCCGGGCGGCGGTTGCACGAACAGGAAGTTCGCTGCCGAGGGAGCCACCTCGAAACGCAGCGCCTTCAGCTGGTCGGCCAGCCAGGCGCGCTCGGCGACGACGTGGTCGACGATCGCCCGATGGTGTTCGTCGTCCTGGATCGCAGCGATTGCGGCCACGATGGCCAGGCGGTCCAGGTTGTAGGAGTCCTTGACTGCGTCCAGCGCTGCGATCAGCTCAGGGTCGCCAAGCGCAAAGCCGATCCGCATCCCAGCGAGCGCGTAGGACTTCGAGAAGGTCCGCAGGATGAGAAGGTTCCGATACCTTTCCAGCAGGCCGGCGCACGACTCCGGCGCGAAGTCCACGTAGGCCTCGTCGAGGACGACGACGCCTCGCGCCGCGGCGACGACCTCTTCAACCGCAGCCTCCGCTGACCAGGTGCCGGTTGGCGAGTTTGGGTTGACGATGAACTTCAGCGGCGCGTGGTCATCGATAAGCTCCCGCGGCCACGTCCAGCCTTCGCCGCAGGGATGCGGGGCCGGTACCGCCTCGTGGATCCTGCAGAGCGGCTCGAAGAGCGGGTACGTGGGTGTCGGATAGGCGACGTGATCGCCTTTGCCCGCAAATGCGCGGAAGCACATCTCGATGAGGTCGTCGCCGCCGTTGCCGAGCGCCACCTTTGAGGGATGAAGATCGAAATGTGTGGCGACGGCGGCGCGGGCCGGCGCCGCAGTCGGGCTTGGATAAAGGCGCAGGGAATCGCCTGCCGCGGCCTTGATCGCCTCGATCACCTTGGGCGACGGAGGCAGAGGCGATTCGTTGGTGTTGAGCTTGGTCCAGCCCTCCTCATCAGGAGGCTGCTCGCCAGGCGCATAAGGTTCGAAGCCCCGAAGGGCTTTCTTCAGGAAGCCTTCCGGCATTTACGAGACCAGCCGGGCGATGATCACCGGATCTTTGGCGCCCATGCGGCCCGATACGCGCGTTAGGGGGCCCGTCCCGCCTTCGTCACGCATCTGGCGATGCGCTCCTAGTCGGTCCACCCCTGCCTTCGTCTCGGACCACCTGGACACCAAATCTCTCGGCGCTCACACCCGGCTGGCCTCGAGAAGAAAAGTCTCAATCGCAAGTCGCGGGCTGACGTTCTGCTCCAGGTAGCCCAGCGTGTCGTAGGAGAGCTCAACCAGCCGCGCCCAACGGCCCTGCTCCGCCCCGCGGCTCGCCAGCATCCGGCGGCGCAGCTCGATCTGCCAGCTTGCGATCGCAAACAGCGCTGGGTCTTCGTGGTCGCCTTCGCTTCGACGCCATGCCATCTGGCTGCCGTCCAGCTCAGCCGCCACCTGCAGCGGCACGTCCGCCGGGGCGCCGAACACCTCTTCCAACCGCTGGGTCCACACGCGATGGAGGTTGATAACGCTGTCGTCGCCGGCGACGCGCAGCGCCCAGCCGGGACGGCCGCGAGCGAGATTCGCGAGCACCGCGGCGCGCTCGGCGTCGAGGCCCTGGGCACGCAGCAGCCTCTCGATGTCAGGGGCGGGGACAGGGTGGAAGAACACGCGCTGGCAGCGCGAGACGACAGTGGGAAGCACGACGAAGGGGTTCAGGCTCGGACTGGTTAGGATTATCACTCGGTTGGGGTGCGGCTCCTCGAGGGTCTTCAGCAGGACGCCCTGGTCCTGGTCTCGCAGGCGGCCGACGTTGGCAACCAACGCGATGCGGCGAGCTCCGACCGCAGGCTTCAGATTGAGGAATGACTGCAGCGAGAGCTCGTGAAACTCGGGCGCCTTGTCGGGCAGCAGCCGGATCTCATTGATCGACAGCGGCTTGATCCGATCGTCCTCCCAGTAGTCAGGGTGCCGGTGGAGCGGAGCCTCGGGCAGGAGCGCGCCCGCCAGCAGCCGGGCTGCCGTCGACTTGCCAAGGCCGGCCTCGCCGACGAAAAGGTATGCGTGGGCAAGACGGCCGGAGCTGAGCTGCGAGCGCAGCTGGTCGAGGGCCTGCTCGTGGCCCACCATCTCCGAGAACGGAAGGGGGGTGCCCCGGGATCTGGATCCGCCAGGCCCGCCGCCCCTAGGGGGGACGTCCCCCCTCAAATCGGTCACGGAGTAACTGTATTGCCCCTCTTGGGAGCAGCCGCGGCCTCGTGCTCGATGGCAAGCCGCTGCGCGCGGCCCTGGAGCCACACCTCGCGGATGCGCTGCAGCGCGGTGAAGTTGGTGAGGATCGCCAGTAGGAACACGACCGCGTAAAGGACCACGCCTCCGAAGATGAGGCCCACAACAGTGACCACGACCCGCTCTGGCCGGGCGAAAACGCCCGAATCGCAGACGAAGCCGAGGCTCTGAGCCCGGGCTCGCACGTAACTCACCAGGAACGAACCGGTCAGGGCGGCGACCGTCCCCAGCAGGAGCCAGCGCTGGTAGGGACCGGGGGTGCCGGCGAAGTAAACAGCCAGGCCGATGTAGATCGCTCCTTCCGAGTAGCGATCGAGAGTTGAGTCGAGGAACGCGCCATATGGATAGGAACGGCCTGACGATCGGGCCAGCGCGCCGTCGAGGATGTCGAAAGTCCCGCCGAAGATCAGGACTATGCCGGCCCAGCGCAGGTAGCCGAACGCCACGAGGACGGCGGCGACGAAGGTCAGCGCCACCCCGATCACGGTGATCTGGTTGGGCGTGATCGGAATCCGCCCCAGGGTGGTCATCAACGCTTCCGCCTGGCGGCGGACCCAGTCCTCAAACCGCGTCGTGAACATTGATCTCCTCGATTTGCGCAACCTGCGCCTCGCCGACCGCAGACGCAGCTCGCGCCTCCCGCGCCTCCTCGTACACCTCGAGAATCTGGGCGGCGACGACATCCCATCCAAACCGGCCCGCCTTTTCGCGGCCGAACGCGCCCATGCGGCGGCGCAGCTCGGCGTCGCGGGCCAGGATGATCAGCGCCGATCCCAGCTCAGCCCAGCCCTTGGGCTGCACAGTCAGACTGTCGCGCCCGGGCTCGAGCACGGACATGTAGCCTTCCACCTCAGTCGCGACGACAGGAAGTCCGGATGCCAGCGCCTCCAGGAGCACGATGCCGAAACTCTCCGCGCCAGTGGCCGGGGCGCAGAAGATGTCTGCGCTGCAGTAATAGCGCGGTAGCACGGTGTCGGGCACGTAGCCGGCCATGACGACATTGGGCAGCCGGTGCCTCGAGATGTATGACTCAACCTGGCCGCGTCGAGGACCATCGCCGACCACGATCAGGCGGCTCTTCGGGACGCGCGCTTGCATGAACTCGTATGCGCGCAGCAGATCTCCGAGGCCCTTGCGCTTTTCGAGCCGGCCGACGAACAGGATGTTGACGTGGTCGTCGCGAAGGTGTCGGATCGGGGCCAGCCCGGGCTTGAACGCGTTGACGTCGATGCCGTTGGGGATCACCTGCAAGGGAAAGTCGGGAAAGTACTGGTGAAGGAAGTTGCGCGCCGGCTCACTGACCGCGATCCCACTATGCAGGTAGGCGAGGTATGGCTCGAGCCAGCGCCGGCCGTAGTAGTAGCCGATGTTTGAATGGGCGAAGGCGTGGAACGTGCCGACGTTGGTGGTCCTCGACATCTTGAGCATCGTCATCGGCAGCGCCGGCATCAGCGGCTCGTGGAAGTGAAGAACGTCGAAATGCTCTTTCTCCACGATCGCCGCGACCTGGTCGGCAAGATGAAAGCTCAGGGTGATCCGGGCCACCGAATCGTTGACAGGGATCGCGATGGGAGTGCCGATGCGATAGAAGCGCGCGGTGTCGAAATCGACGTCAGCGCGGCTCGAGGGGGCGAAGATGCGCGCTTCGTGGCCGAGCCGGCGCAGCTGCCGCGCCAGGTGGCGAACATGGTCGTTGACCCCGCCGGGCATGGCGAAGTCGTACGGCGAAACGAGGCCGACCCTCATATCAGACCCCGCGTGGCGTCTAGGCCGGATTTACTCCGGCCGTCACCTATGCGTGCCATTCCAAGTGCCTCCCCATCGTGGCCAGGAGAGAGGGGGGCACGTGGGGGGATCCTGATCCCCCCGCGCCGTTCATTGCGCGCTCATCAAGGTGAACCCGCCCAGATGCGGTGCGGAACGTGCCACTGCTCCGGGTGCCTTCGAATGAAGCCCTCGATGACCTGCAAGAGCTGCTGGGTGACGCGTATCTCGTCTGCCCTCCGGTCGCCGGTGCTTTCCGCGATCACAGGTGGGGCCGCCTCGGCCATAAAGGTGTCGTCCGGCAATCGGTAAACGCAGACCGGAAGCAGCGGCGTCCCGGACCTCAACGCGATCGATGCCGTGCCAAGGGGAATCGGCGCCGGCCGGCCGAAGAACGGCATCAGGTGTCCGGTGCCGACGATGTCTCTGTCGATGGCGGTGATCACCAACTCCTTCTCGTGCAGGGCCTGGGTGACCTTGCGGATGCCGCCCACAGTCAGAGTCAAGACGCTGATCCCAAGCCGCGCCCGCGTGTCGCGATACCACTCGAATAGAGCCCTGGGCTCCAGCTCCTCGGCGAAGAAGCTGACCGGCGACAGCGTGGCTGCCCAGATCGCCGAGACGATCTCGTATGAGCCCATGTGACACGAGACGGCCATCACCCCTTTGCCGAGGGCGCGAGCCGCCTCGAGATTCTCCATGCCTTTGACCTTCAAGCGCGGTCGCATGGCCGAGACCTGCGTGCGCGGCAGCATCATCAGGTCGGCGTAGGCCTTCGCGTGGTTGCGGAAGTTGAGCCATGTTGTTCGCCTTAGCTCGCGGTCGCTCAGGTCTGGGCGGGCGACTCGCAGGTTGAACTGAAGCCTGGGCCTTGCCAGCGGTGAGAACCAGAAGGCGAATCGAGCGGCGAAGACTGCGAGCGCATAAGCCCACGATCGCGGCAGTCGCTCCACAATCGACTGTACGGCCTTGAACGCTCGGTAGCGCCACAACTCACCCCTCGTTCTTGAACATGGGCCGGAACGCGTACCACTGGTCAGGGCGAGCCTTGATGAACTCCTCGAACCGGCTGACGACCTTTTGCATCAGGCCCTCTTTGGTTGTACCTGGCGGCCACGAGATCGCTGGGTCGAGGTGCACGTGGTGGCGACCGGGAGAAACCATGTACTGATAGGCCGGAAGCAACGCTGCACCGGTCTTGAGCGCGATCGCGGCCGGGCCACCGGGCACGACGGCCCGGCGTCCGAAGAAGCGGACGTCGACGCCCGGGCCCTGCTCGAGGTCGCAGAGCAGAGCGACAATGCTGTTGGCCTCGAGCGCCTGCGTGATCGATCGGACGGCGGCGCGGCCGAGCATGATCACGTTGAGCCCGAACCGCCTGCGGGTTCGAACGACTGCGTCATTCAGCGAGCCGGGAAATCGTTCAGTCACGGCGGAGATCGGATAGCCGAGAGCGCCCCCGTAAGCGCCGGCCATGTCCCACGAGCCCATGTGCGGGACCGCCATGATTGCGCCCCGGCCGGCGGACAGTGCGGCGTCGAGATTGTCCCGGCCGCCGATAGACATTCGGTTCAAGAGCTCGTCGGGGGTGAGGCTGCCGATGAGCATGAAGTCGAGGAGCATGCGCCCATAGTTCTGAAACGCGCGGCGTGCCACGCGCGCGACCTCCGGGTCGGAGCGATCGCGGCCCAGGGCGGCGGCGTAGTTCTCGAGCGCGGCGCGACGCTGGCGGCCATTGAGCCAGTACCAGGCAGCGCCACCGGGCGCCGCGACGGCATGGTTGAAGCCCGGCGGCAACGCCCGCACGACTGCCACACCTGCGCGATAACTAGCGCCGAGCAGCGGTGGTCGCCGGTTTCGCTCGAGTGACGCGGCGGGCGCGACCGTTCGTCCCGGCCTTACCACCATCGATGAACTCCTCCACCAGACGTTTGGCTTCGTTGTCGCGGTACTGCACCGGCGGCGACTTCATGAAGTAGGAGCTGGGACCTTCCAGCGCGCCTGAAATCCCGCGGTCGAGGGCCAGTTTGCAGCAGCGGACGGCGTCGATGACGATGCCGGCCGAGTTGGGTGAATCGTGGACCTCGAGCTTGAGCTCGACGTTCAACGGCACGTCGCCGAAGGTGCGGCCTTCCAGCCTGATGTAGGCCCACTTGCGGTCGTGCAGCCAGGGCACGTAGTCAGAGGGGCCGATGTGGACGTTGTCGGCGCCGATGTCGTAGTCCATCTGCGAGGTGACCGAGCGAGTCTTGGAGATCTTCTTCGACATCAACCTTTCGCGCTCGAGCATGTTGAGGAAGTCGGTGTTGCCGCCGAAGTTGAGCTGGTAGGTGCGCTCCAGCTTCACACCGCGGTCCGCGAACAGCCGGGTGAGCACACGATGGATGATCGTCGCGCCGACCTGCGACTTGATGTCGTCGCCGATGATCGGGAGACCCTTGTCTTCGAAGCGCTTCTGCCAGTAGGGCTCACGCGCAATGAAGACGGGGATGCAGTTGACCACGGCGACGCCGGCCGCCAGCGCCTGCTCCACGTACCACTTGGTCGCCTCTTCCGAACCGACCGGCAGGTAGCTGACCATCACGTCGGCCTTGCTCTTCTTCAGGATGCCGACGACGTCTGCGGTTTCGCCGGGCGCCTTCTTGACGACGTCCGCGAGGTACTTGCCGATACCGTCGTGCGTCATGCCACGCTCGACCTTGACGTCGAGCTTGGGTACGTCCGAGAACTTCACAGTGTTGTTGGGGCCCGCGAAGATGGCCTTGGAGAGGTCGAGCCCTACCTTCGTCTTGTCGATGTCGAAGGCGGCGACGAACTCGATGTCGCTGATGTGGTAGCCGCCCAGGTCGACGTGCATCAGGCCAGGCACGAATTCCGTGTGCGAGGCGTTGCGGTAGTAGTGCACGCCCTGGACGAAGGAGGAGGCGCAGTTGCCGACTCCTACGATCGCGACGCGGACCTTGCCGTTTTTGTGGCCGTTCTTCTGGCCATTCTTGCTGCCGTTTTTCATGCCCCAACCTCCGTGCGAATTTTGCGTTCCTTGATTCCAAGCAATTCTTCGAGCTGCCGGCGCTCGCGAGCGATGTTCTCCACGTCAAGTGAGCAGTAGACCTGGCGCCCGTCGCGACGGGTGCGGATGACGCCGCCCACCCGCAGCATCCGCAGGTGCCACGAGATGCGTGGCTGGCTCATGCGGAGGTGGAGGGCGAGGTCGTTGACGCTCTCCTCCCCAACCTCGCCCAGGCGCTGCAGGATGCGCAGCCGGGTCGGGTTGGCAAAGGCCAAAAAGTGGTCGGGAAGCTCGTGGCGCTGGGTGGGTAGAAACATAAAGCTTGCTTTATGAGTCTAACGCATAAAGAGTCCGTTATGCATCGCGAAGAGCCGCCCTGGGACTACAGGTTGAAGCGGACGCTCAAGGTGTTACTAGAAGTGCACAGAAAACCGGCGCCGCATGGGCTCGGGTTGACTAGCACGAACGTAATGGTGCCGCTGTAGTGACACCACTTCAGCTGGTCCGGAGGCCCGGCCGAGAGA
The DNA here is from genome assembly GCA_036512415.1 of Candidatus Dormiibacterota bacterium. Lineage (GTDB taxonomy): Bacteria > Chloroflexota > Dormibacteria > Dormibacterales > Dormibacteraceae > Palsa-872. The sequence continues at coordinate 11,525 of DATCAV010000018.1, forward strand.
GTCATGACCCCGCCGCTCGCAGACACGGTCATCCCCGGCGGGGGATTCGTCGTGGGGTTCGTCGAAAACACCAGGCACCCTCCCCTGAGGGGTGTACCGATCGTTGCTCCATTGACACCTGTGATTTTTACTATGGGCTTCGCACCCGGCGTGCCGCCCGAATAGGGGATATGGAGCGCGGCATTGGAAGCGGCCGCGCAGTTATTGAGTTTCGTAGTGGGGTCGGGACACGTCGCAGTAGTCACATTGAACACTAGTTGCCGAAACACCAGGATCGATCTTGTTACGCCGGCGGCGCCCCCGGCCGAATCGTCAACTCGAATCACGAACGAGAAGGTGCCCGCGGCGGTCGGCTTACCGGTTGTCTTGCCTGCGGATGACAAAGCGAGGCCGGAAGGGAGCCCCCCGGAGCTGATCGACCACTTGTAAGGCTTCACGCCACCGGCCGCCCCCGCGGTGACAGCCCCATACGCGAGGCCAACCTCACCCATGTGGAAGGTGACGCTTGTGATGATTAGCTTTGCGGGACTGGGCGACGGGGAGGCTGCCGGCGGCGGGGTCTCAAGCGGTGTCGGTGCTGTGCTTGGCGTCGGGGTCTCAGCTGGCGTCGAGGGAGTCGCCTCGGGCGAATTCGTAGGCTGCTGCTGGCTAGTCAGCTGGGTGCAGGCGCCTAGCACCAATATCACCCCCGCGGCCACTGCCGCAGCGACCACACCACTCCCTCTAATTCCGTTAACCACGAGTTGCCGGGCAAATTGTATGTGCCGCCAGGGAATTCGACGTCGCGTAACCAAATATTGCCGCGGTGCAGTCGTCTACGTCCGACGCACCAGGTCCAGGAACTCCGCGCGCGTGCGGGCATCCTTGCGGAAGGTGCCGAGCATGCACGAGGTGATCAGCTGGCCGCCAGGCTTCTGGACTCCCCTCATTTCCATACAGAGATGCCGCGCCTCCACCACGACGCCGACGCCCCGCGGCGCCAGCTCCTCGTTCAACGCCCCGGCAATCTCCTGGGTCAGCCGCTCCTGCAGCTGCAGCCGGTGGGCGAAAACGCCGACCAGGCGAGGGATCTTGCTGAGGCCGACGACCTTTCCTTTGGGCAGGTAGCCGACATGGCAGGTGCCGAAGAACGGGAGCATGTGGTGCTCGCAAAGGCTGTAGAACGGAATGTCCTTGACCAGCACCATCTCGTCATAGTCCTGGTCGAAGATCGCGCCCGCGATGACGTCTGCCGCGCGCACGCCGTAGCCGTCAGTCAGCTCCCGCAGGGCTCGCGTCACCCGGTCGGGCGTGTCCTGCAGGCCCTGGCGGCCGGGATCTTCCCCCAGCTCGGCCAGCATCTGCTCGACCAGCTCCGGCATCCGATCGACCGGCTTCACATTCGCCACGCCCGCATCCTCACACAATTGAGGCGTGGACGCGACTTCGGCCGCGCAGGTGCTCTCCGAGATTGGATACCTGCTCCGGCAGAACGAATCCGAACGTTTTCGGGCCAAGGCTTTCGCCGCTGCCGCCTGGTCGATTGTCATCTCGCGGCCGGACCTGGAGGCGCTTCGCGAGGCGAACGCGCTCACGACGATCGAAGGCGTTGGACCCGGCATCGCCAAGGTCCTGGCCGGCCTCATCGAAACGGGTCAGAGCTCTTACCTCGAGCGGCTGCGGACCGAGATGGGACAGCCCTCCCGCGACGACGAGTCGCAGATCGACCTGAGCCAGTACCAGGGCGACGTCCACTCGCACACG
>DATCAV010000019.1:0-3252 GCA_036512415.1 Candidatus Dormiibacterota bacterium
GACAAGCTGTCGGTGACGGAGCTCAGGCAACGAGGCATGACGTCGGACAAGATCCTCGCCGAGAAAAGCGGCGTGGGATGTCAAAGCAACAGATCAACGATGCCTGGTATCCGAAGCCACCCACGTACAACCGAATCGGGAGCCGCCGTTGGCGCCGGCTGCTGGTGGTCGGCACGTACGGCGGCTGGTTGTTGTTGGCGGTGATTATGAAACTGGCATCAACTCCAGACTCGAGCTTCCCAGTCATACCTTTTGTCCCGCTCGCGAACGTGGTGGTCGCACTGGTCTGGTTCGGCCGGAAAACTTACCTTGGGCGCGAAGTTCTTGCAGGCGATTTTGGCCTCGATGAACGGCTAATCCAGAACCGAAACCAGGCTTTCCGCAGAGCGTTCCAGTTTTTCGCGTCTTTCGCCCTCATCGCCTGGCTGCTGTCTCTTGTGGCCATGTGGCTGCAGCCGGTCAACCAGGGGCTGACCAATGCGATTCTGCTTTTCATGGGAGCGGCTTTGCTTGGAACGACACTCCCAACCGTGATCTGGGCGTGGCGCGAGCCCGACCCCGAACCGCTAGGTAGTTAAGCCGCCTCGCCCACTCGGATCGGGAAGCGCCTTTCGTGCCCGCACTCGGGACACTCGTACAGGCCAACCACCGTGTCCGGCTGTGAAGAGTCCGAATGCATGGTGCGCAGCTTCATCGGCACCAGCGACTCGTGACGGTCGCACGCCGGCGCTTCTTCGTAAGTCATTGACATGAGATTACGCGCTGCGTCGTAACCCGCCTAGTGCCCATTTCACAACGTTGTAAGCGAGTTGCTTGTCCTCCGCCCACACACTAAGCTCCACTTATGACCACTCGCAAGGTCCTTCCCGACGCCCTCGCCGAGCCCAAGCCCACAGTGCGCGAGGCCATGCGGTTTCACCCGTTCGCCAGCGCCAAGCTGGTCGCGGGCGCCAACGGCCTGGACCGGCCGATCGAGTGGGTCCGAGCAATGGAGACGCCCGAGATCCAGCCCAGGGCCGGAGACCTGATCTTCACCACCGGTTTCCCGATCAAGAACGACCCCCAGGGCCAGATCCGGCTGATCGCCAAGATCGCCGAGTCCGAAGGCGCAGGCCTGGTGGTCAGGCCCTACCCCTACATGCGCAAGCTGCCTCCGGAGATGGTGAGCGAGGCCGACCGGCTGAACGTCCCCCTGTTCACGGTGGCGCAGGACGTCCAGATGGTCGACCTGATGGCGCCCCTCCTGGAGCGGATCATCAACGCCGAGCACTGGCGCCTCAAGCGATCGATGGAAATCCACCGCCGCTTCACCGAGCTCGTCCTGGACGGCAAGGGCGTCAAGGAGATCTGCGCCACCCTCGCCGAGATCCTCGAGAGCGCCGTAGTGATCGAGGACGCGAGCTTCCACCTCCTCGCCCACGCCGGCGGCGCGGGCGACCCCCACCGCAAGGAGACGATCCAGCGCCAGGGCACGCCGCAGCGCATCCTGTTCGACCCCCAGATCCAGCGAATGCTGCGCGAGGTCGAATCCAGTCGTGGACCAGTGAAGGTGCCTGCCTTCCCCCACGTCGGCATGTCCCGCGAGCGCCTCATCGCCCCGATCCTGGCCGCCAAGCAGGTGCTGGGCTATATCTCGGTCCTCGACCATCCGCCTCGCAACGAGGAGCTGGCCTTCATGGCCATCGAGCAGGCCGCCCTCGTGCTGGCGCTCGCGGTCGCCAAGGAGCGGGAGCTGGCCGAGGTCGAAGGGCGGGTGCGCGGCGAGTTCCTCGAAGACCTGCTGCACGGCACCTACGGTGAGGAATCCGCTGCCCAGCGCCGGGCGCGGCACCTGGGCTATCCCCTGCACGGCCACCACATCGTGATGCTCGTCGACATCGACGACTTCCGCGGATTCATCGGCTCGCGCCAGGTCTCGGAGGATGCGATCCAGGCGCTGAAGCGCGAGTTCCTGCGCCGTGTCACGGGCCTGGTGCGGGCGAGCTACGGGCGGGCGCTCGTGCAGGGCCGCTCGGACAGCGTGGCCTCGCTACTGCCGGTGGGCACGGAATCGGGCGACTACCAGGCGCGCGGGCACGCGCTTGGTTTGCAAATCCGCGAGAACATCGCCGAGTGGAAGCCGGGCTTCACGGTCTCGGTCGGCTTCAGCGGCCCGGCCGAGGCGCCGGCAGGCCTGGCGGCCGCGCAGCGCGAGGTCATCGCGGTGATGGATTCCCTGGCTCGATTCAAGCGATGGGGCCAGGTGGTGGCGGTGCCCGAGCTCGGGCTCACCGGGCTGCTGGCAGCGGTGACCGACGAGCGCCTCGTCGACTACACCCGCCGGCACCTTGGCCCTCTGGTGGACCACGACGCGGCCCGCAAGGGGAGTCTCGTCGCCACGCTGCGGGCGTACCTCGAGACCGGTGAGCAGCAAGAAGCCGCCAAGCGCCTGCGCGTGCATCCCAATACGCTCCGCTACCGCCTGGATCGGATTCGGGAGATCAGCGGCGTCGACCTCGAGGACCCTGAGACGCGCCTCAACATGGCGGTGGCCCTTCGCGTGCAGGCTCTACTGGGCTCATAACCCATGTGCCGCTCCAATAACGTTCGCGGCAAGGATTTGTCAGTAGCTCACTAGCCCATCTCCCCGGTTACCGGTAACTTCACACCAGTGCCCCCAGCGCTTCGCCGATCACGCCTTGCCTGGCCGGGGGAGCTACCCGCGGATCGGGCAGCCTGTGGAATGGGCTTTGTCGCCACCCCAGACCTGGGCCACGACGCCGTGTCGCTCGGCGCTCAGGCTCTCACCCGCCTCGCCCATCGCGGCGGCCTCGACGCCGATGGCAAAAGTGGAGATGGCGCGGGCCTACTGATCCAGGTGCCGCACCGGCTGCTTGGCGGCGAGGTCGCGGTGGCCGTCCTGTTCGAGTGGGACAGGCGGGCCCGCCGGATCGTCGCCGACGCGGTCGCGAGCACTGGCCTGGAGCTGGTCTCATGGCGTGCTGTCCCCGTCGACCCGCAAAGCCTGGGCGAGCGAGCACTCGGCACCCGACCGACCATCTGGCACGGCCTCATCGCCAAGCCCGACCTCGAGCCCGACGAGTGGGAGCGCCGCCTGTATCTCACGCGCCGGCGCGCAGAGGCGCGAGCGCAGGAAGAGGGCGTGTCGATGTACCTGCCGTCGTGCTCGAGCAGGACCGTCGTCTACAAGGGTCTGATGGCGGGCACTCGCCTCGCCGATTTCTACCTGGACCTGCGCGACCCTGACACCGA
>DATCAV010000020.1:0-3843 GCA_036512415.1 Candidatus Dormiibacterota bacterium
AGGCAGGGTTCGACGATTACATGATCAAGCCGGTGCACCTGGAGCAGCTGAAGGAGGCTTTCAAGGTGGCGGCGGGCTGGCGGACCAACCCCTAGCCGACGCTCTTCAACTTGCTGGCGTCGCTTCGCTTGCCGGGCCCGATTACCGGCATCGCTTCGCTCGCCGGGCCTAACTCCCCTCGCCTCTTGTCGGACTAGCTCCACCCGTCGTGCCACCGCGCAGGCATTTGCTCGTTCGGGCGCTTGGAAACAGTTAGTCCCCCAGCCTGCCCCTTGCAATTGAGCGGCGCGACGCTCGCCCCTCGAGGAAGACCACGACTATCACGATGAGGCCGCCGAGCACCATCAGCCCGCCGAGTATCTCCGCATTGACCCCACGTGGCTGCAGGATGATCTGGACCATCGCCGACCCGAAAACCAGGATGTAGCTGAGCCCGAGCAGACGCACCCGGGGCGCGACGTGGGTCTCGTCGCCGGCGTGCCACGGTCGCCTGCCGATTATCAATAGATATGCGCCCACGAGAAGCGCAAGGCCGGCGAAGATGAGGGTGATGAGCTGGATGAGGGCGAAAGTCACCGGCTTGGAGTGACCGTCCTCTGGTTCGGCTGCAGTCGCATTCGGGCAGATACTAACTGGCGCGCGCGCCACTGATGGGCAGCTTCTTACAATCGTCACTCCGATGCCTCGCACCGAACCGATCAAGGCCGTCCGCGGGATGCGCGACCTCATGCCGCAGGACCGCGCCCTTTGGCGCACCGTCGAGAAGGCCGCCGCCCGCGTGGCGAGGACGTTCGGCTACCAGGAGATCGTCACTCCGATCCTGGAGCACACAGACCTGATCGAGCGCATCGGCACCGAGACCGACGCCGTCGCGAAAGAGCTGTACCGCTTCGAGGATCGTGGCGGCCGCAACCTCGCCCTCCGGCCTGAGGCGACCGCGGGGATCGTGCGAGCCTACTTCGAGGGTGGACTCAACCAGGGACCGCAACCCGCGCGCCTCTTTCTGATCGGTCCGATGTTTCGCTACGACCGCCCGCAGAAGGGCCGGTACCGGCAGTTCTTTCAGTTCGACATCGAGGCGATCGGCGCCGCCAGCCCAGCGGTCGACGCGGAGATCATCGAGCTCGCCGCCACCTGGTTGCACGAGGTCGGCATCAGAGATCTGGCGCTGGAGCTCAACACGATTGGTGACTCAAAGTGCCGGCCCGCGTACCTCGACGAGCTCCGCGCGTACTACACGCCGCTCAAGGACAAGCTGCACGGCGATTGCCAGCGGCGGATCGAGGCCAACCCGCTGCACCTCCTCGACTGCAAGGTGCCGCAATGCCAGCCCTTCAAGCCCAAAGCGCCCCGCATCACAGACCACCTGTGCGAGGAGTGCGCCGCCGCATGGGTGCTGGTCCGGCGCGTGCTCGACGCTGCAGGCGTCGAGTACCGCTTGAACCCGTACCTCGTGCGCGGGCTGGACTACTACACGCGCACGGTCTTCGAGTTCTATCCGGGCGGAGCGTCGGGCGCCCAGGATGCGCTGGTCGCGGGCGGGCGTTACGACGGGCTGGCCGAGGCGGAGGGTTGGCCATCGACACCAGGTGTGGGGTTCGCCGGCGGCCTTGATCGGGTGACCGAGGTGGTCGCGGCGAGTGGGGCTGAAGTGATCCCCGAGCCGGCCGGAGAAGTCGTGGTCCTGGCCGAGCCCGGGCTCGAGGTCGAGGCGGCGCAGGTCGCGAGGTTCTGCCGCGCCGCGCGCTCGGTTGCTGTCGACTACGAGCCGAGGAGCCTGCGCGCAAAGATGCGATCGGCAAACAAGCTGGGGGCGCGCTGGGTGGTGCTGCTCGGCGCGACGGACGCGCAACGTCACGTCGCGCAGCTGAAGGACATGGCGAGCGGTGAGCAGGTGGAGGTTCCCTGGAAGGAACTTGCGGAGAGCCTGGCATGAGCGGGTTCACATCGCCTCACTGCGGCTCGCTACGCGCCACCGATGTTGGCCGCGAGGTGGAGCTATACGGATGGGTCGCACGCCGTCGAGACCACGGCGGGCTCATCTTCATCGACCTGCGCGACCGCTGGGGCGCGGTGCAGGTGGTGTTCAACCCGGCCAACGCCCCTGCGGCGCACGCTGCCGCGTCGGAGCTTCGAGCCGAGTACGTGGTGCGGGTCAAGGGACTGATCGGACGGCGCCCGGCTGGTTCGGAGAACCCTCGCATGGCCACCGGGGAGGTCGAGGTGACCGCCTCGGAGCTCGAGGTCGTCAACCGGTCGGAGACGACCCCGTTTCCGATCGAGGATCAGGAAGAGCCGGACGAGAAACTCCGGTTGGAGTACCGGTACCTCGACTTGCGCCGTCCGCGGATGACGCGGATGCTGGAGCTGCGCAGCCGCGTCAACAAGATCATCCGCGACTACATGGACCGGCAGGAGTTCATCGAGGTCGAGACGCCGATCCTGACGCGGAGCTCGCCATCGGGCGCTCGTGACTTCCTGGTGCCGTCGCGTCTGCACCCAGGTTCTTTCTATGCGCTGCCTCAAGCGCCGCAGATGTTGAAGCAGCTGCTGATGGTGTCCGGCGTGCAGCGCTACTACCAGATCGCGCGCTGCTTTCGTGACGAGAACCTGCGGGCCGACCGACAGCCAGAGTTCACACAGCTGGACATCGAGATGTCGTTCTGCGACGAGGAGGACGTCTTCGGCCTGATCGAGGGTTTGTTCAGCGAGCTCTGGCGGGAGGTTCTCGGCGTCGAGCTCAAGACTCCGTTTCAGCGCATGGATATAAAGGAGTCGCTGCTCAGATTCGGAACCGACAAACCAGACCTTCGCCACGACCTCGAGATCACCGACCTTGGCTTGGTGCTTGCGGGCACGAAGGCGCAGATCTTCCGCAGCGCGCTTGACGCCGGCGGCGTGGTTAGAGGCATGAGGGTGCCTGGTGGTCGCAACATGGCCCGGCGCGACCTGGATGAGCTGGTGACTGTGGCCAAGGGTGCGGGGGGCAAGGGCCTCGCGTGGCTGCCTGGCAGCTCGATCGACAAGTTTCTCTCTCCGGAGGAGCTTGCGGGAATCAAGCATGCGACCGGTGCATTAACTGAAGACATCGTGCTCCTGGTCGCGGACCGCAGGCGCAAGGCGGAGACGGTGATGGGCCTGATCCGCCAGGAGGTGGCCCGACGCCGCAACCTCATCAGAGAAGACGAGTGGAAGTTTCTTTGGATCAACCCCACCTATCTATTTGATGAGGACGACGCGGGCAAGCTGACATACGCGCACCATCCCTTCACACGGCCTTTCGAAGAGGACATGTCGTTTGTCGAGGACAGGCCGTACGACGTCCGCGCGCATGCCTACGACATCGTCCTCAACGGTTATGAGCTCGGAGGGGGAAGCCTTCGCATCTATGACCCGGCGATGCAGGAGAGAGTGTTTCAGCTCCTCGGCATGCCGCTCGAGACGATTCGTGATCGGTTCGGAACCCTGCTGCGCGCTTTCACATATGGCGTGCCGCCCCATGGGGGTATCGCGCCGGGCATCGACCGCATGGTCATGATGCTTGGCGGCACCGACAACATTCGCGATGTCATCGCTTTTCCCAAGACGCAATCGATGTCGGACCTGATGCTTGGTGCGCCTTCCGAGGTTGAGCCAGCCCAACTCGAAGAGCTTCGGATTCGAGTAGAGCCACCGCCCAATCCCTCCACGTAGTATTGGGTCGCTCCCGATGGGTTGCGGGCGATGTGCGCGTTGCCCAATAGACAGCATTTAGGGACCTCGGAGTCCGGTCGCCGACCAAAAGCCCGCTTGACGGGACTTGGAGAGCCAAGGCAGGGGACCCACCTGAGCTCGCTCAGGACA
>DATCAV010000021.1:0-2628 GCA_036512415.1 Candidatus Dormiibacterota bacterium
CGCCGCGCGCTTCGTCGGGGGAGCGACCTTTGCCGCGCGTGGCGGTCCAGAACGGCCCGGCTTTTCGTCGCCCGCCTTGGCAGCGCCTCGCTTGCCGTCGCCAGGTTTGGCTCCGGCGCGTTTTCCGCTCTCGGACCGCAGCACGAGCCTGATCGGGTTGCCCATCAGGCCGAACCGATCCCTGATCTTCTTCTCCAGGTACCGCCGGTACGAAAAATGCAGCAGCCCGACGTCGTTGACGAACAGCACGATGGTCGGCGCCTCCGTCCCCGCCTGGGTCGCGAACCCCACCTTGAGACGCTTGCCCTTGAAGCTCGGCGGCGGGTGCTCGTCCAGCGCCTCCCTGAGCAGCCGGTTCAACTCGTTGGGCGGTATCTTCACGCGCCGCTGCCCAACCACGTCCAGGGCCGCCGGCATGAGCGTCCGGATGCCCTCCCTCGTCTTCGCCGACACCGCCACCACGGGAGCAAAAGGCGCGAACTTGAAGTCCTTGAGCAGCTCTTCGCGCCAGTACTGGGCGCGCCGCAGCGCCGGCTCGACCAGGTCGATCTTGTTGACCACGATCACCAACCCCTTCCCCGCCTCCAGCGCGTAGCCCGCGACATGCTGGTCCTGAGCCAGGACGCCGGTCGACGCATCGAGGACCAGCAGCACCACGTCTGCGCGCTCCATCGCATTGATCCCGCGCATCAGGCTGTAGCGCTCCAGGCGATCGCGGGCCGCGGACTTGCGCCTGATCCCCGCCGTATCCACCAGCACGACCGGGATGTTGTCGAAGATCAGCTCGGTGTCGACGGGGTCGCGCGTGGTCCCCGGCACGTCGCTGACCAGCGCGCGCTCATCTCCGAGCAGCGCGTTCAACAGCGACGACTTGCCGACGTTTGGGCGACCCATGATGGCCAACCGGTCGGCCTTGGCGTCGCCGGGCGCTTCCTCCTCGGCCGGCGGCAACATCTCGAGCACCTCGTCGAGGAAGTCGCCGATGCCGATGCCGTGCTGCGCTGAGATGAGATGGGGCGAGTCGAAGCCCAGCTCGAGCATCTCGTGCGCAAAGCCGCGCTCGCTCGGCGAGTCCGCCTTGTTGGCCGCGACCAGCACCTTGCGACCCGAGCGGCGCAGCAGGATCGCAATCTCGCGATCGACCGCGGTGAGGCCCTGGCGCACGTCGAGCAGGAGGACGATCACGTGCGCCTGGTCGATGGCCACCTTGGTCTGCGCCTCGATCGCCGCCCGGGACTCGTCCTGCGCGTTGTCCAGGTCCAATCCGGCGGTGTCGACGACTGTGAACTCGCGCCCGCTCCACTCCGCGACGCCGTAAAGACGGTCGCGCGTCAGCCCCGACTGCGGGTCGACGATCGCTTTGCGCCAACCAAGGATGCGGTTGAAAAGCGTCGACTTCCCGACGTTGGGGCGTCCGACGATCGCGACGATTGGGCGAGCCACAACCTCAATTAGACGGGGTCGGAGCCCTCGACCACAGGACTACGGCCGCAATGCCGCACAGAATCGCCCCGAAACCGAGCGCGGCGACCGGGCTCGCGAAGGTCCACAGGGCGCCGGCGATCACGCTGGCAGCGAGGTCGGCTGCCCCGTTGATGCCGTTGAGGAAGCCGAAGGCCGTGCCCAGCCGCCGCTCCTCCACCAGCGAGCTCGTCAGGGAGCCTTCGACCGCACTCACCACGGGATTCTGGGCACCGACGAGAAGGGCCATCAGCGCCAGCGCAAGCCAACCGTGGCCGAAGATACCCACCACGCAGGCGGCTGCAAAGGTGAGGTAGGCGGCCGCCAGGACGGGCGCCTTGCCCACCCGGTCGGCAAGCCATCCGGCCGGGAAAGAGACAGCCGCGCCAACCGCATTGTGCGCGAGGTAGAAACCGACTGCCGCGGATACGGCCGCGGTCGCGCTCAACTCCGGCTGCATGAGCTGGGCCGCCCGCAAAGTGAAGAAGGCGGTGGCGAAGTTGCCGACGCCGAAGATCGCGACCGGCGCCATAAGTCGCCAGAAACCCGAGGGCATCGGCACCCTCAACGGAACCGGTTTGTTGTGTTCGCGCCGCGGATCTCGCGTGATGAGCGCAAACAGGATCACGCACAAGACCCCCGGCACCAGGGCCACCATGAAGATGGTCCGGAAGGCATGACCTGTGGACAGGAGGAGAAATGCAACGGCGGGCCCAAGTAGCGCTCCGCCTGTGTCCAATGCCTCGTGGAATCCGAATGCCTTGCCGAGATCTCTCTTCTCGACCGAGCCCGCGAGCATCGCCGAGCGGATCGGCTGTCGCAGCCCGCGGCCCATCCAGGCCAGCGATCGCGCGACGATGATCTGCGGCCAGCTCGAGACAGCGACGATGAGTCCAAGGCCGACAACGGTCGTGCCATATCCACCCACGGCCAATCTCTTTCGCCAACCGATACGGTCGCTGTACCAGCCGCTCCACAGCTTGACCAGCGCGGACGATCCGTCGCCGATGCCCTCGATAAGGCCGACGGCCAGGGCGGGCGCACCCAGGCCCACGGTGATGAACAGCGGTAGGACCGCGAACACCATCTCGTAGTTCGCGTCGGCTGCGAGGTCGGCGATGCCGATGCCGACAACGTTGCGGTTCAGCCACCTGACGCCCGAGCGTG
>DATCAV010000022.1:0-7605 GCA_036512415.1 Candidatus Dormiibacterota bacterium
TGAACCTCAGTCCCTCTTCATCTGCGAAGGCGATGATCTCGACGGCGAATGGCAGGCGCTTCTGGAGATCGTGCAGGCGCTGCACCGCCGCGATGGCCACCATGACCCCGAGCGGCCCGTCGTATCTGCCTGCATCACGAACCGTGTCGAGGTGTGAGCCGACGATGAGCGTCGGCCTGCCCATTGCGTCTGCTTCGTAGCGCCCGCGCAGGTTGCCGATGTTGTCGTGCCGCTCCACCATGCCGGCGCCGCGCATCCATTCGGCCACTGCGTCGTGTGCGCGACGCATCGCATCGCCCGCGAACTGACGGGTCAGCCTTTCGGGCTCTGCGCTGATCGCGCCCAGCTCATCGCAGCGTTTCATGGCGGTCACCGCGAGCCCTCCGCTGTGGCTCATCAGCGGCGAGCGGGTCGCGGGGCCTGGCCTTGAAACGTGATTTCCTGCGCGCCCTCCCAAAGGACGATGCGGCCGAGCTCTTTGAGCTGGTCGGCGCCTTCGTGAATCGTCGCGAAGTGGTTGCCTGCAAGCTGCCCGACCTTGCTGCCGAACACGGTCGAGCCGTACGGAAAGAGGATCTCGGTCTCGCTGATTCCGCCGGGGTAGAGCAGCAGCTGCCCTGGAGAGGGATAGCTCGTCTGGTTCTCGTGACCAAGGTTGAGGTTGAGGTCGCCAAACGGTATCCATGCAGCCTCGCCGCTCCACCGCGCCTGGATGATCTTGGCCTTGAGCGGCAGCATCGACAGGAACTTTGCGCACGTTCGAGGCGCCAGCTTGGTTTCGAGGCGAGCCGTGAACTGGAGGCCGGCCACGGCAATCTGGAATCGGTCCGCACCACTTGTCGGCATTACGCGATCATTATGCGTAGCGGGATGTTGGGTCCGGCTTTTGGGGCAGCGCGGCACCCGAGCCAACACGTGGGTGGCGCCTTGAGTGGAATGGAGGTTTGTCGCGAATGAGACGTATGACGTTGCTCGTGGTGGTCGCGATCGGCCTCGCCGCATGTGGAGGGAGCACTACGACGCCGCCTTCCAGCACGGCATTCAAAGCCGCGTGGATCTATGTCGGCAGCTCCGCTGACGCGGGTTGGACCAAGGCTCACGACGACGCCCGCCTTTACGTCGCACAGCAGCTCGGGAGCCAGGTGCAGACGACATTCAAGGAGAACGTGCCCGAAGGCCCGCAGGCGACCCAGGTGATCGACAGCCTGGTCGCGGATGGCAACAAGATCATCTTCGGCACCTCCTTCGGTTTCCAGGACCAGATGGACGCGGCGGCCAAGAAATACCCGAACGTGAAGTTCGAGCAGGCGACCGGTTTCAAGATGGAGACCAACCTCGCCGAGTACTTCGGGGCTGCCGAGGACGCCGACTACCTCACCGGAATGGCGGCCGGGGCCGCATCGCAGTCGGGCAAGATCGGTTTTGTCGCGCCTTTTCCGATCCCAGAAGTCATTCGCGAGATCAACGCCTTCGCGCTGGGCGCGCAGGCCACGCACCCGGGCGCCACGGTCCACGTGATCTGGACCACCACCTGGTTTGACCCCGCCAAGGAGAAGGCGGCGGCCCAGAGCCTCATCTCGGCCGGGGTCGACGTCCTCGGCCAGGGCCAGGACAGCCCGGCGACCGGAGAGGCCGCCAAGGGCAACAACCCTCCATTGAGGTGGGCCGGCTACGACTCCGACCAGCAGTCATTCGCTCCTGAACAGTGGCTCACCGGCACCGTCTATCACTGGGGCCCCTACGAGCTGACGCGTGTGAAGGCGGCGATGGACGGGTCGTGGACGAGCGGCAGCTACTACGGCAGCCTCAAGGACGGCTTCGTCGACATTGCGCCGTTCGGCAAGTCCGTGGACGCCGCCACCCAGGCCAAGATCAACGACAAGAAAGCTGCTCTGATCGCGGGCACCTTCTACGAGTTCACCGGGCCGCTGAACGATCAGTCGGGCAAGGTGAAGGTTCCGAGCGGCACCAAGCTCACTCTCGACCAGATCCTCAACATGGACTGGTTCGTGCAGGGCGTGATCGGCAGCCCGAAGGGCAGCTGAGGAGCGGGAACGTGAATGAGGTCACCGCCGGGCAAGTCCCGGCGGTGGCCATGCGCTCGATCACCAAGCGATTCCCCGGCGTCCTCGCCAACGACGCAGTCGATTTCGAAGCTTCGCAGGGTGAGGTGCACGCCCTGCTCGGCGAGAACGGCGCCGGCAAGTCGACTCTCGCGAGCATCCTCACGGGTCTCTACCGCCCAGATTCCGGTGAGATCGCCATCGACGGCCGGCGGGTTGAGTTCCATTCGCCGAAGGACGCGATGGCGGCGGGCGTCTCGATGGTCCACCAGCACTTCAGGTTGGCGGCTTCGCTGACGGTCTCGGACAACATCGTGCTGGGCGACCGCAGGGCCGGCTGGCTTCGCACGTCGGCGCGGACCATCGATACGACTGTCGAGGAGCTGGCCAAGCGATACAGGATGCCAGTCGATCCCAGGGCTCGGATCTGGCAGCTGTCGGTGGGAGAGCAGCAGCGCGTCGAAATCCTGAAAGCTCTCTACCGCGGCGCCCGCATCCTGATCCTCGACGAACCCACCTCGCTGCTGACGCCACAGGAGGCAGACGATCTCTTCGTCACGCTGCGACGCATGACCGACGAGGGCAGGACTGTCGTGTTCGTCTCGCACAAGCTCGACGAGCTGATGGCCGTGTCGGACCGCGTGACGGTCCTGCGTGGAGGGCGGTCGATCGGGACGGTCGTGACGCGCGAGAGCAGCCCCGCGGAGTTGGCGCGGATGATGATCGGCCGCGAGGTGATGTTTGCGCAAACGAAAAAAGCCCAGGATCTCTCGCGAGCGAAAGTCGTACTCGAGCTGCTGGGAGTGAACGCCAACGGCGATCTCGGCATCCGCGCGCTCAATGGAGTGTCGCTGAGCGTCAGGGATGGGGAGATCGTCGGGGTCGCCGGCGTTTCGGGAAACGGCCAGCGCCAGCTCGCCGAGGTGATCTCGGGGACACGGCCTCGGACGTCGGGGGACGTGCTCCTGGCCGGCCAAAAGCTGCGCAACGCGGACGCCGAGGAGGCCATCGAGAAAGGGGTGGCGCACGTTCCAGAGGACCGCATGGGCACGGGGGTCGCGCCGAGCCTTTCGATCGCCGACAACTTGATCCTCAAATCGCACAAGCGGCCGCCGATCTCTCGATTGGGCATCCTCCGTCGCGGCCTGGCTCTCGCCAACGCCAGGGATCTCATGAAGCGCTTTGCTGTGGCCGCGCCCGATCCCGAGACTCCGACGCGGCTCTTGTCGGGGGGCAACGTGCAGAAGGTGGTACTGGCCAGGGAGCTGTCGAGCCAACCGGTGATGATCGTCGCCGCCAACCCGACTCGCGGCCTCGATGTAGGTGCCACGGAGAGCGTGCGCGCTCTTCTGATCGAGGCGGCGTCGCGTGGCGTTGGCATCCTGCTGATCAGCGAGGACCTCGACGAGATCCTTGTCCTTGCCGACCGCATCGCTGTGATCTACGAGGGGCGCATCGTGGGCGTCATTCCGCGCGCCGGCGCCGACGTGCAGCACATTGGGCTGATGATGGCGGGCTCGTCATGACCGGTTTGGTGCCACTTAACGCCCCGCTCCCCATCCCTCTCCCCTCAAGGGGCGAGGGTGTCAGTGCGAATTGATTCGCATACAGCGCCGGCAGACGACACCTCGATGGTTGCTCGTCGCAGTGCCGGCGCTCTCGCTCGTCGCCGCGTTCGCGGCGGCTGCCCTCGTGTTGCTGGTCGCGGGCAAAGATCCGATTGCGACCTACCAGAGGATCTTCGACCGCGCCTTCTTTGCGCCAGGCGCGCTGACCAGCACGCTCGTCACCGCGACGCCTCTTCTATTGACGGGCCTGGCCGCAGCGGCCGCGTTCCGGATGAGGCTCTGGAACATTGGCGGCGAAGGCCAGCTTTATCTGGGCGCGATCGGCGCGTCTGGCGTGGGCATCGCGTTGCAACATCAGCCGGCTCCGATCTTGATCGGCGGGATGATCGCGGGCGGCCTGGTGGCCGGCGCAGCGTGGGCGATCATCCCCGGTCTTCTGAGGGCGTATCTCAACACCAACGAGATCATCACGACCCTGATGCTCAACTACGTTGCCGGACTCCTGCTCCTTTACCTGATCTTCGACAGCCAGTCCTACTGGCGCGACCTGTCCACTTTCACCGCGAGGCAGTTTCCGCAGGGCAAGGTCCTGGCCGACGCGGCGACCTGGCCGGCATTCGACCTTCAGGTCGCGATCGTGCCGTTCGGCTTCGTGCTTGGAATCCTGGCCGCGATCGCTCTGTGGCTCGTTTACCGCTCGACGGTATTCGGCTTCCAGGTCCGGGTATTGGGGGACTCGCGAGCGGCAGCGCGCTACGCGGGCATTAAGAGCCGTCGGGTGATCGTGGCGATGATGGCCTTGTCCGGGGCGCTGGCGGGGCTGGGCGGCGCAAGCGAGATTGGGGATTTCCGCCACGTGCTGGATCCGCGCGGCCTGCAGCAGGCAGGCCTGGGCTATGCAGGAATCGTGGTCGCGGCACTCGCGCGCTACAACCCGCTTGCCGTCCCTGTCGTTGCGGTCCTCATCGGCGGGCTGGCCAACGCCGGTTACAGCCTCCAAGGGCCTGACTTCCCGGCCGGGCTGGTCGGCGTGCTGCAGGGCACGATCCTGTTCTTCGCACTCGGCGGCGAGCTCCTCGTGCGCTACCGCATCACGTTTGGGTCGAGCCGGGCGCTGGTGGCGCCTGCGCGAACATGAACGTCAACGACAGCATCGTCGTCGTCCTGGCCGCATCGGCCATCTTCTATGGAACCCCCCTCGTGTTTGCAGCCGTAGGCGAGCTTCTTGCTGAGCGGTCGGGCGTGCTGAACCTCGGGGTCGAGGGGATGATGCTGATCGGCGCGGTCACGGCTTTCTGGAGCGTCCAGAACCTCTCGGGCGCCGATTGGTTCGTGCTGCTGCTGGCCACCGGAATCGGTGGGCTCGCCGCGCTTGCGGTGTCGTTGATCCATGCGGTTCTGGCCGTTGGCCTGCGCGCGAACCAGATCGTCTCAGGGCTCGCGCTGACCATCTTCGCCGGCGCCACGGGCCTGTCCTCATACGTGGGCAACGTGGCGAGGCTCGGAGGACAGCCGGCGAAGCACGAGTTCACCGCGCTGAACGTTTTCGGCCTGCAGGACGTGCCAGTCGCCGGGCCGATTCTCTTTCACCAGAACGCTCTTGTTTACGCCTCGTGGGTGCTGGTGGTGTTGGCCCTCGTCTACCTCTACAGGACGCGGACAGGCCTTCACTTGCGAGCCGTCGGCGAATCGCCAGAGACCGCCGATGTAATGGGGGTCAACGTGGCTCGATACCGCTACGCGCATACCCTGGTTGGTGGCTTTCTCGCCGGCGTCGGTGGCGCCTACTTCAGCCTGGCGATCACGCCCAACTGGATCGACGGTATGACCTCGGGCGCCGGCTGGATCGCCATTGCGTTGGTGATCTTCGCGTTCTGGCGGCCCGAGCTGACATTGGTCGGGGCCTACCTGTTCGGCCTGTTCTCCAGCCTTGGCTTTGTCCTGCAGGCGCGTCAGGTGCACCTCCCGCCCGAGGTCTTCGCGTCGCTTCCCTATGTGATGACCGTGGTGGTCCTGGTCGTCGTGTCCACCGGGTGGGCGAAACAGCGCCTGGGGGCGCCGGCGGCGCTCGGCACGCCTTACGTCCGCGAGGAGCGATGACGCTCGCTGCGCGCGTCGCGAAACTGAAGGTTCGTCCCGGCACCGTTGCCTGTGCATGGCTGGGGCAGGCAGGCTACCTGATGAAGACCAGCGGCGGCCTCACGGTGATGATCGACCCCTATTTTTCCGACGAGGGCGAAAGGCAGGAGGGTCTGAAGCGGCTCTTTGAGCCGCCCATTACCGCCGCCGAATTGCAACCTGACGTGCTGCTCGTGTCGCACGGCCACCTCGACCATTTCGATGAGCCAACAATCGCTTCCTTTGCTTGTGCTGGAAGAACTCTGCTCATCGCTCCGCCGTCCTGCACTTCTCGAGCGAAGGGTCTGGGATGGGCTGCATCCCGGATGCGGACTCTCGAGCCCGGCAAATCCGCCACCAAGGGCGTCCTACACGTGACCGCGACGTTTGCGCGGCACACGCTGCCGGACGCGATCGGGTTTCTGCTCGATATCGACGGGCTCCGCCTCTGGCACTCGGGCGACACCGAGTACGACCAGCACTTGCGTGCGCTTGCGACGGCCAACATCGACGTTGCCTTCATCTGCATCAACGGAGGCGGCGGAAACATGAACGCGCACGAGGCGGCACTCCTCGCATGGGAGCTGAATCCGCGCACCGCCGTGCCCATGCACTACGGCCTCTGGGCGGTCAAGGACTATCGCTACGGGGGCGCGGCGCCAGACGCGACGCCTGACCCAACGCTTTTTGAAGCAACGCTCCGCAAGCTCAGCCCGCGAATCCGAATCAGGACGCTGGAGGTCGGCCGGACCATAACCCTGAGCTAAAGCCGCAAACGTATTTGCTAGCGTGGCAGGGTTGGCCGGGATCCACCCGGCCATGACTTTGTCCCTCGTGCATCTCCGCGTGGCGTGGAGAAACATTCAGTAGATCCAATCCCGGGAAGGAGAGCAGAGCCTGCGGCGAAGCCGCACGCTCGATGAGAGGGAACCGACTGGTTCCTTCTCATATTTCCTAGAGGATCGCCGCGCCGGTGGTTGGGTCGAACAGGTGGAGCCGGCGCCTGTCGATGCCCAGGCGCACTCGGTCGCCGGGGTCCACCTTCAGCTGCGGATCGACGCGCGCGGTGATCGCGTCCCCGCCGACCTGTCCATAGATGAACTGGTCGGGCCCGAGCACCTCGGCCACCTCGACCTTCATCTCCAGGCCCGGGTGATCGGGGCGAGGATGCTCGGTCATGGCTTCGGGCCGGATCCCCAGCATGCCCTTCTCGATCCCCGGCGCGGTGGGGAGCTCGAGGTCGAAGCCGGAGGCTTTGGCAGTCGTGCCCTGCACGGTCACGGGGATGAAGTTCATTGTCGGGATGCCGATGAAGCCCGCGACGTACATGTTGGCGGGGTTGTCGTAGATCTCTCGAGGTCGTGCCACCTGCTGGAGCACGCCATCCTTCATGACCGCGATCCTGTCGCCCATCGTCATCGCCTCGACCTGATCGTGGGTGACATAGATGAAAGTCGCGTGCAGAAGGCGGTGCTGCTTCTGGAGCTCGATGCGCGTCTGCACGCGGAGCTTCGCGTCGAGGTTGGACAGGGGCTCGTCCAGGAGAAATGCCTGCGGCTCACGCACGATGGCGCGGCCGAGCGCGACGCGCTGCCGCTGGCCGCCTGACAGGTGGCGGGGCTTTCGCTTCAGCAATGGTCCGAGCTCGAGGATGTTGGCGGCGTTGGTGACGCGCCGGTCGATCTCGGAGCCCTCCATCCCGCGCATCCGCAGGCCGAAGGCCATGTTGTCGTACACCGTCATGTGCGGGTAGAGCGCGTACGACTGGAACATCATCGCGATGTCGCGGTCGCGCGGCGCCATGTCGTTGACGACCGTGTCGCCGATGCGAATCTCGCCGTCGGTGATCTCTTCCA
>DATCAV010000023.1:0-2601 GCA_036512415.1 Candidatus Dormiibacterota bacterium
CGCTTCCCATCTCGGCCAAGGCGGTCGAGCGGCTGGCCTGCGATTGCTCGCTCACTCGGATCCTTCTCAACTCTGACTCCATGGTCATCGACGTCGGCCGGGCCAAGCGCCAGATCCCAACGGGAACGCGCAAGGCGTTGAATGCCCGCGACCAGCACTGTGTCTGGCCGGGTTGCGACCGGCCTGCGAGTTGGGCGTCAGGACACCATTTGGTGCATTGGATTCATGGCGGCTCGACTGACCTGCCCAATCTGGCGTTGCTCTGCTACCGGCATCACTGGATGGTCCACGAGGGCGGCTGGCAGATTCTGCGTGGCGATGGCGGACGCATGGTGACGATTCCGCCGACTGTCACCTTTGGGCCTTCGCCGCGGGGCCCGGACTAACCGAAGCTGACCTAGGCCTCGATTGTCCTCAGGTAACGCTCCGGTGTCTTCTCGAACTCCACCTGGCAGCCGGCTGAGCAAAACCAGAACGTGGTGCCTCCGAAGTCCGCCTTGTGCGTCGCGGTCAGCGGGTCGACCGTCATCCCGCATACCGGGTCGGTGGCGAACACGACATGCGGCGCTTCCTGCGCCGGCTGCTTGGGCCCGCGCTTCTGGCGCGCCGTGACGACCTCGGCCAGCGCGAGCAGAGCGATCTGCTCCTGCGTGACACCGCGCACCTTGCCTGCCGGCGTGCGCAGCCGCTCGACCATGTGCTCGTCGAGGCCTCGCGCCAGCAGCTCAGCGCGCACCGCGGCAGCGCGCCTCGTGCTCGCGATCAGGCTGACGTCCAGGTCCGGATGCGCGAGCGCCGCCTCGGCCGCGTCCTCGTCGTAATGGCCCATCGTGGCCACCACAGCCCAGGCGTCGCTCGCCGGCACCGATAGGTTCGCCAGGCCGGCGTGGGTCACGGTCCGGCTGCGAAAGCCGGTGAGCTCGCCGAGCTTGGCTAGAGTCTCTGCCACCGGCGTCTCGCCGAACACGAGCAGCAGCGGGCGCGGCAATCGCGGCTCTATGAAGATATCGAGCGAACCGCCGCTCGGACAGGTGGTGGCGACCATGAGCTCGCCGCGCTTGCGAGTCTGCCTGACCTCGTCGGCAGCCACGATCTTGACCAGCTGTGGTATGCCCTCGGCCAGCGCGCGCAGCGCCTCGCGCCGCACCACGGGCTCCGAGCAGCTCCCTCCGATCCACCCGGGTAGCTCCCCCAGTCCAACAGGGGTATAGCACCCGTTAGTTGCGATGTCAAACAGGTTGCTGGTCAGGCCCTGAGCCGGTGCCGCAGTTACGATTCCCCCGTGGTTGTCGAGGCCGTCAAGGCACTCAGCGCGGAGGAGATCAGCGAGCTCTGCCTGCGCCACACCCTGTACGACTGGTCCGCCCAGGCGGCGCTGAAACCCATGGCGGTGGCGAGCGCGAAGGGCGTCCACTTTCACACTGTCGACGGCCGCCGGTTCATCGATTTCAACAGCCAGCTCATGTGCGTCAACGCCGGTCACGGCGACCAGCGGATCATCGACGCGATCAAGCGCCAGGCCGACCTTCTCCCCTACATCAGCCCGTTCATGGCCACAGAGGTTCGAGCGCGGCTGGGCCAGAAGCTGGCACAGCTGCTGCCAGGCGACATTGACAAGGTCCTCTTCACGCTCGGCGGGAACGACGCGAACGAGAACGCGATCAAGATCGCCCGTACCGTCACCGGCCGCTCGAAGATCCTTGCGCGCTACCGCTCCTATCACGGCGCCACAGGCACCGCCATCCAGGCGACTGGCGACCCACGGCGCTGGTCGAACGAAGGCGCGGTCGGCGTCGTCCACGTCCTAGACCCCTACCACGGCATCCAGCGGGGCACCGACAGCGCAGAGGTCGCGCTCGCGATGCTCGAGGAAACGATCCTCCTCGAGGGCGCCGGCACCATTGCCGCCTTCATCCTTGAGCCGATCACGGGCACCAACGGGATCCTGATCCCGCCCGACGGCTACCTGGAGGGCGTCCGCGAGATCTGCGACCGGCAGGGCATCCTGCTTATCGCAGACGAGGTGATGACCGGGTTTGGGCGCACAGGCCGGTGGTTCGGCGTCGATCACTGGGGCGTCGTGCCCGACCTCATCACGCTGGCGAAGGGTCTGACCAGCAGCTACGTGCCGCTCGGCGCGGTCGGCATGCGCCCGAAGATCGCCGCTTATTTCGACGATCACGTCTTCTACGGCGGCCTGACGTACAACAGCCATCCGCTCGGCTGCGCTGCGGCGCTGGGCACGATCCAGGCCTACGAAGAGGACGACATGGTCGGCAACTCGCAGCGGATGGGCGAGGTCCTGAAGAAGCACCACCGCCGGCTGCAGGAGCGCCACCCCTGCGTCGGCGCCGTGCGATCGATCGGATTGTTTGGTGCGATTGAGCTGGTGCGCGACCGCAAGACGCTGGAGCCGATGGCGCCTTTCAACGGCACCTCGCCCGAGATGAAGGCGATCAGCCAGGCCCTGCTCGACGCGGGGATGCACACCTTCGTGCGCTGGAACACGATCATGACCAACCCGCCGCTGTGCATCACCGAGGCGGAGCTGGACGAGGGCTTCGAGATCCTGGACGGGGCACTGGAGATCGGCGACCGCGC
>DATCAV010000024.1:0-4466 GCA_036512415.1 Candidatus Dormiibacterota bacterium
TGAACCCGGGGCCTCACGGTCCCGAACCGTAATAGCGCTCGGTTCGGGGTGAGTCGCCAGAGTCCGTTTGAGTTCACCGCGTCCGCGGCCTTAGTCCGCCAGGTGCCGCTACCTGCCGGCAGATACCGCCTGGGTTGCTACACGCGTTGCTACACGATTTGGGCGACATCCGTGCCTGCGGCCAGAACGAAGGGCACAAATGGCAGCGCTGAGGTGCGCGGTTGAACTCGACGGAGTTTCTGAACCCCACACTGTCCACGCGTCGGCAGCGTGGGGAGAGTTCGACATTGACCGTCTGAGCAGCAACACGTTCGAGCTCGAGTGGCCGCCCCGCTCTGAAAGGATGCAGCGGTTTCCCGAGGTCGACCGGGCGGGCTGGTTCGAAGCAGCCCGTCAGAGTCTGGCGGCGCTCCCACCATGAGGCGAACGGCCCTGATCTCAGCGCCGGAACATCCGTACTCTCAAAGTGCTCATGAGCATCCTCGAAACGCGAGACCTGACGCGCAGCTTTGGATCAGTGGTCGCGGCGGACAGGGTGAACATGACCGTCGAAGCAGGCGAAACCTTTGGGCTGCTCGGTCCGAACGGCGCTGGGAAGACAACCGTGATCAAAATGCTCACCACGCTGCTGCCGCCAACTTCTGGAACGGCATCGGTGGCCGGATTCGATGTCAAGAGTCAAGCCGATCGAGTTCGGCGCGTGATCGGCTACGTCCCGCAGCTGATCTCCGTGGACGGCGAGCTCACGGGATTCGAGAACCTGCGCGTCTTCGCGCGGCTCTACGACGTGCCGCGCGCCGAGCAGCGTGATCGAATCGAGGAAGCCCTGGACCTGATGGGGCTGGTTGACGTCGGTTCACGGTTGGTGCGCCAGTACTCCGGCGGCATGATTCGCAGGCTCGAGATCGCCGAAGCGATGCTGCACCGGCCGCCCTTGCTCTTCCTGGACGAACCGACCGTGGGGCTCGACCCGATCGCTCGTGACACCGTGTGGGAGCGCATCGACCAGCTGAGGACGGATTACGGCACGACCATCCTTCTCACCACCCATTACATGGACGAGGCGGAGCAACTCTGCGGAAGGGTCGCGATCATGCACGTCGGCCGGATCGCAACCATCGGCACTCCGCGCGAGCTCGAGGCCTCGCTCAACCAGCCGGGCGCCACTCTCGACGACGTGTTCGAGCACTACGCCGGCGGCCAGATCGAAACAGGAGGAACCTATGGGGACACAGCCCGGACAAGGCGCACTCTCCGCCGTCTCGGCTAGGCCGGCCGCGCCTCGGGAGCCTGACTGGCCGACGCGCGTCTACAGGTTTGCCGACAAGACCCTGATGATCGTCGAGCTGGAGATCTGGAAGCTGCGGCGAGATCCGACGGAGCTGGTCACCAGGGCCGTCCAGCCGATGCTTTGGCTGCTGCTCTTCGGCGAGGTCTTCAGCCACATTCGCGCCATCCCGACGGGCAATCTTCCATATCTCGATTTCATGGCGCCCGGAATCCTCGCCCAGAGCGTCCTCTTCGTCGCCATCTTCTACGGGATCAGCGCAATCTGGGAGCGGGATCTCGGCGTCATACACAAACTGCTGGTGACTCCGACCCCGCGGCCGGCGTTGATTCTCGGCAAGGCACTCTCGGCGGGAGTTCGCGGTCTATCCCAGGCCGTGATCATCTATGTCCTCGCCCTGGTGCTGGGAGTTCGCATCAACTGGAGCCCACTGGCCATCGGCGGCGTGCTGGTCCTCGTCCTGATCGGAGCTGCCCTGTTCTCGACGTTCTCGCTGATCATCGCGACCATCGTCAAGACGCGCGAGCGCTTCATGGGCATCGGCCAGGTGCTGACGATGCCGCTCTTCTTCGCCAGCAATGCCATCTATCCGATCTCGATCATGCCGGGCTGGCTACAGGCAATCTCCCGGGTGAACCCGCTCAGTTACGAGGTCGACGGCATGAGGGCGTTGATGCTCTCGGGCGGAACCAGCGCTTTTGGTCTTAGCATCGACTTCGCGGTCTTGATCGTGATCACCGGCGTTCTCGTGGCGCTTGCCGGCCGACTCTATCCACATCTCGTGACCTGAAGTCGTCGCCTTGCTGATCGCCAGCATTGAGCTTCGCCGGTGGTAGTACAAGAGAAGACCTCGCGCACCTGACATCGCCACGAAAGGCGGTGCTCTCAAGGGCCGTTAGCCCCTATTCCCGCCGCTGGCCAGCTCCTAGGCTGACAAGGAGATGAGCCGCGTGAGGCGCTGGATATTACCGATCGTGTTGGTGGGGATTTCCCTATTCCTGCTTGTCCAGTACCTATCCGCGGGCGTCCAGCCGGGCCAGTGGAGCTACTCGGAGCTCATCAGCCATGCGCAAGCCGGCCAGGTGAAGGAGATCACCATCGCCGGCACCTCCGGCGTGGCGACGGACACGTCTGGGCACAAGTACAACGTCTCTTTGCCTTCGGATCAGACGCTGACGATGGCGGACGAGCTCAAGGCTGATGGCGTCAATGTGCAGTTCCAGTCTTCAACCGACCTCGTCTCCTTGCTGATCGGCTTCCTGCCCAACCTCATCTTCATCCTGTTGATCGGAGGGCTGATGTACTGGTCGTACCGGTCGGTCCAGCGGGGGCAGGGACAGGCGATGTCGTTCGGACGCTCCAAGCCGCGGCTCATGACGCCGCAGCGCTCGCCGGTGACCTTCGCCGACGTCGCGGGCGTGGACGAGGCGCAGGAGGAGCTACGGGAGGTCGTTGAGTTCCTCGAATCGCCGGACAAGTTCCAGGCCCTGGGCGCCCGGATTCCCCGCGGAGTCCTGATGGTCGGTCCACCCGGCAGCGGCAAGACGCTCCTGGCGCGGGCGGTGGCGGGTGAGGCAGGCGTCCCCTTCTTCAGCATCTCGGGTTCGGAGTTCGTCGAGATGTTCGTCGGAGTCGGCGCATCACGCGTGCGTGACCTGTTCGCCCAGGCCAAGAAAGCGAGCCCATGCATCGTCTTCGTGGACGAGATCGACGCCGTGGGCCGGCAGCGAGGCGCCGGCCTTGGCGGGGGCAACGACGAGCGCGAGCAGACCCTGAATCAGCTGCTCGTGGAGATGGATGGCTTTGACACCGACACGCACGTGATCGTGATCGCGGCCACCAACCGGCCCGACGTCCTCGACCCCGCTCTGCTCCGTCCCGGCCGCTTCGATCGGCACGTCGTCCTCGACCGACCGGACGTCCGCGGCCGGCGCGCGATCCTGGACGTGCACGTGCGCGACAAGCCGCTGGCGCCGGAGGTGGACCTCGACGTCCTGGCCCGGCAGACGCCCGGTTTCTGCGGCGCCGACCTCGCCAACCTTGTCAACGAAGCGGCCATCCTTGCGGCACGGGCGGGCCGGAAATCGATCGCCATGAAGGACCTGGAGGAGTCGATCTACCGCGTAATCGCGGGTCCCGAGCGCAAGAGCGTCCGCATTTCCGACGAGGAGAAGCACATCGTCGCGTTCCATGAGGCCGGCCATGCATTGGTCATGCACGAGCTCCCCCACGGCGAGCGGGTACACCGCGTCTCGATCATCGCCCGAGGATCCGCGCTGGGCTGGACCCTCAGTCTTCCGGGGGAAGACAAGCACCTCGTGGGCGAAGTCGCGCTGCACGAGCAGCTCGCGGGGATGATGGGCGGGCGCGTCGCCGAGGAGATCGTGTTCGGCCACGTGACCTCGGGAGCCGAGGACGATATCAAGAAGGCCACCCTGCTGGCGCGACGGATGGTGACTCAGTGGGGCATGAGCGAGCGGGTCGGGCCGGTCACCATGGGCGAGAACAACGAGCTGGTCTTCCTCGGTCGCGACCTGGGCGAGCGCCGCAACTATTCAGAGGAGATGGCGGCGCTCATCGACGAAGAGGTGCGGCGCATGGTGGACGAAGCCCGCGAGGTCGCCCGCAAGATCATCACCGAGCGGCGCCCGACGCTGAGCCAGCTGGCCGAGCGGCTCATCTCTGAGGAGACGGTCGAGGCCGAGGAGCTCGACCGGATCCTGCAGCAGGCCCGGCCGCGGCTCGCCGCGGCCGCCACCTCATAGTCACTCAAACGTCGAAGATCAGGCGCGCCCGCCAGTTGTAGGACGGCAAAGTGCGTCACTCATGCCGCCCTGGCATAGGCATGGTGAAGTCCGCCCAAGATCGCTCGTCGCACGACGACACCACGCGACATCAGCGGGCCTGGCAGCGGCGTCTCCAGTTGAATGGCACGATGAGGGCGATCGTGGTTGTAGTAGTGCACGAACTCCGTGAGCAAAGCGAGCAGATGCCGCTCGTTCATCACGATGACGTGGTCAAGACACTCTTGGCGAAGGGTCCGCACGACTCGTTCGGCGACTGAATTCGCCAAGGGGGCTCGATAGGGCGTTCGGACATCGGCGATGCCTATCCCTTGGAGTTTGGCCCCGAAGTCAGCCCCGTAAACCCTGTCTCGATCATGGATCAAGTGCTGCGG
>DATCAV010000025.1:0-7151 GCA_036512415.1 Candidatus Dormiibacterota bacterium
CCGCGGGGGCGGACTCGGACCCAGTGCAACTTCGAGACAAGCCATGAGGTCCGATGTCTGCGGCACTGAAAGCGGCTCCCAGCGCGTTAGGTCAATCCCATCGTCTCGCGACATAGCGGCGCGACCAGGGTAGGCCAATGAAGGGCCGGCATCTGCGCGACGATAGATACGCAAATGTCTTCGTCTCTGCCTCAGGCATCATTCCCTAGATCGTGCCACTGCTCGTGTCAGTCCAAGTAGGGCGCCCGCGGACACATCAACGCGGTCATCAGGCAGTTCGCACTGCCTTCTGGAAGGCGACGGTGCCGGGCCCTGTGATGCTTCGGCGCACCAACCTCGATGGAGATCGACAAGCGGACCGGCGGGTCCACGGAGGCCCAGACCAAGCAGTTCTGTGCTACTCGGCCGATCACTACCCGGCTTGGCGAACTCAATTGGAGCTCGAGCTGCCCCACGGCGCTTTTGGCGAGAATTTTACGATCGAGGGCCAAACCGAATGGGATGTCTGCATCGGGGATGCTTACCAAGTCGGTGGCGCGACGGTCCAGATTTCGAGTCCCCGCGGTCCCTGCTTCAAGATCGGCTTTCGCTGGGATCGGCCAGACCTTCTAGGTCGCGTCGAGGCCACCGGCAAGCATGGTTGGTACGCCCGCGTCTTGCGGGAGGGCGTGATCGAAGCAGGTCAGGAACTCGCGTTGCAGGATCGACCCCACCCGAGTTGGACGGTGCGGCGGGCTGCGGACGTCTACCGCAACCGGAGCAACGATCGAGACGCGGCGCTTGAGCTAGCGGAGATCGCCGAACTTATGCCGAGGGTGCGTGCAGAACTACGGCGCGAGGGCTCGTAAACCGAGAATTGCGTCGCTGCCGTGAGCGCAAAGTCGGATCTAGTGCGGGAGGTTGAACGACTTGCCCCTCGGGCCGGCGCCATCCTGCTTTGGCACCACGCCGATGGCGTCGAAATGAGTTGGCGGGCCCGGGTTAACAGCACATGCGGCCTCGGACCCGGGTGGAGGTGGAAGGGGATGTCTTGTCGTACGTCGGCATCGCTTCGCTTGCCGAGCCTTACTTCCGTCGCCTCTTGTCAGACTCGCTCCACCCGTCGTGCCACCACGCACGCATACGCTAGTTCGGGCGCCAGGAATCGGTTTTGCGGGGCGCACCCCAAGGCCTCTTTGTTTGACTCGCTCCACCCGTCGTGCCACCGCAAACGCATTCGCTCGTTCGGACGCGGCGGATTTTTTGTACCGGCATCGCTTCGCTCGCCGTTTTTAACCCCCGTCGCCTCTTGTCAGACTCGCTCCACCCGTCGTGCCACCACGCACGCATACGCTCGGTCGCACGGCGGGGTTTCTTTTTACGTCGTGCCCCTCTCCGGCAGAACGGTCTGCTGTGAGTGCGTGATCTCCGCCAGGAACTCGGTGTCGACCTTCACGCCCAGCCCCGGTCCTTCCGGCACCCTGAGCCGACCGGCGACCAGCACGAAGGGCTCGGTGATGTCGCGGTGGTAGTAGCGGTCCGACGCGGACGTGTCGCCGGGAAGCGTGAAGTTGGGCATCGCCGCCATCGCCACGTTGCCCGCGCGCCCCAGGCCCGTCTCGAGCATCCCGCCCATCCACACTGGGATCCGGTGCTGCGCACAGAGGTCGTGGATGCGACGCGCCTCGAGGTAGCCCCCGACGCGGCCGGGCTTGATGTTGATGACCTGGCAGGCGCCAAGCTGGATCGCGTCCTCGGCAGATTGTGCGGACGTGATCGACTCGTCGAGGCAGATCGAGGTCTGGACAACCTTCGCCAGCTCCGCGTGCGCGAGCACCTGGTCCTCAGGCAGCGGCTGTTCGATGAGCAGCAGCTCGAAGGCGTCGAGCTCGGCCAGGTGCTTGGCGTCCGACAGCGAATATGCCGTGTTGGCGTCAACCTGCAGGGGCACGTCGCCGAATCGTTCCCTGACCGCTCGCACCGGCTCGACGTCCCAGCCGGGCTTGATCTTCAGCTTGATGCGCCGATAGCCCTGATCGAGATAGTCGCCGACCGTCGTCAGGAGCGCGGGGATCGACGAGTGGATGCCGACCGACACCCCGCAGTCGACCTCCCCTCTCACAGCGCCGAAGAAGTGAGCAAACGATTCACCACTCGCGCGCAGCTGTGCGTCCAGGATCGCCATCTCGATTGCAGCCTTCGCCATCTGATGGCCGTGCACGGGCCTCAGGACCTGCGCGA
Organism: Candidatus Dormiibacterota bacterium; assembly: GCA_036512415.1. Classification (GTDB taxonomy): domain Bacteria; phylum Chloroflexota; class Dormibacteria; order Dormibacterales; family Dormibacteraceae; genus Palsa-872. The sequence continues at coordinate 2,221 of DATCAV010000025.1, forward strand.
CGTCTTCTGCCGACAGGCGCTCGCGCTCGAACAATCTCGGCAGGAGGTGGTGGATGAGGACGTGCTGCGCCCCTTCCACGTACTCGGACGAATAAGTTGGCTCCTCGGTCGCGACGCACTCGCCCCAGCCGTCTCCGTCGCTGGTCCTCGCCTTGAGCAGCAGGATGTCGCGCTCGGTCTGGATCCCGAACGAGGTCTCGAACGGAGCCACGAGCGGCAGCCTGATGCGGAACAGCTCGACTGCCTCGAGAGTGATGGGGTTCACCTGACCGATGTTATTCGGCCGACAAAGCCAGCGCCGTCAAGCGCGCGTCGTCATCGTCGGTGAGCTCGACGTCCGCAGCCGCGACGTTCTCCTCGAGCTGGCGCACGTTGGAGGCGCCAGGAATGGCCACCACGTTGGGCTTGCGAATGAGCCAGGCAAGGGCCACCTGAGAGCTGGTGGCTCCGTGCTTCGCACCGATCTCGCCCAGCGCGTCAACCAGCGGTTGCAAGCGCTGGCGTGACGCGTCGCTGAACGCGCGCCGGGACCGCCTGAAGTTTCGCGGCGGCGACTTCTGGTACTTGCCCGACAACAAGCCCTGGCCCAACGGGCTGTACGCGATGATCAGCCTCCCTTCGCGCTGAGCCCAGGGCAGCAGCTCGAGCTCCGGCGCACGCGCGATCAAGCTGAAACGCACCTGGTTCGAAAGCACCGGCCCGCCGAGCGCGCGCTCCGCCCCCTGCCATTGGGCCAGGGAGTGGTTGCTGACGCCGATGTGGCTCACCAATCCCGAATCGAGCAGCCGTTTCATCCGCGGCATCGTCCAGCCCGGCGGAAACAGCGGGCTGGGCCAATGGACCTGGTACAGGTCGAGGCGATCGACGCCGAGACGCTTGGCGCTCGCCCGAGCGCGCCCTTCGACCTGGAACGGAAGGCCGATGGGAAAAAGCTTCGTCGCCAGGAACACCTTCTCGCGCCGGCCGCGAATCGCCTCGCCGACGATGCGCTCGGAACGGCCGATGCCGTAGACCTCGGCGGTGTCGATGAGGTTCACGCCGAGCTCCAGCGCCCGTTTGACTATCGCGCCTGCCTCACCGCTCGCGTAGTCCTTGCCATAACCCCACTCGGTCGAGCCGAACTGCCAGGTGCCAAGCCCGATCGCAGACAGCCGCTCACCCCCGACCTCGACGTATTTCATCGCGGCAGCTCACCACGCGCGAGGCGGTCGTACACCATCTGCGACCACGACTCCATCCCCAGGTAGTAGATGCGCATCTCGTCCAGTGTGAGCAGCTCGCCGGCCAGCTTGTCCGTTTCGCGTATCGCGATGTTCGGCGTGTCGCCATCGACGAGAAACACCACTCCAAGGTGCACCTTCGAGACGGGCGAGGACTCGTCGTTGAGGAGGCCGATCAGCTTGGTCTCGAAGCTGCCGTCGTAGATCACCTCCTCCTCCCACTCGCGTTTCAGGCCGTCCTGGATGGGATCGCCTGCCTCGAGATCCCCGGGATTGATGTGGCCGCCAAGTCCCAACGAGTACTGCTTGCGCAGCCGCTTCTCGGATGAGGCGCGCAAGCGGTGCGTCAGGAAATACTGATCGCCGTGGCGAAACACGACGTACGGGATGATCTGCTGGTAGTTGGGATCGTCCTCGACCTTGGCGCGCGCCATGAAGAAGTGGTGTTCGCGAATCACCGCCTGGCGCTCCTCCAGCCGATCGCTGACGAAGCCGTGCCAGGCGCCGTCGGGAAAGATGTCCTCGCGCTTGACGCACAGCACCTGCTCCGAGGCGGCGCTCACAGCTGCGTCAAATCGATGAGAGGCTCCGCGCGCTGCGGGCTCAACGGGCGGATGTCGAGCGGTGGCGAGTCGCCGTTGATCATGGCGGCAAGGTTGTCCGCCACGGCAGGCGAGTGCATGACCCCGTGCCCGCTGAAGCCGCACGACGCCCAGACGCCAGGCCGCTCCGTCTCGCCGACCAATGGATGGTGATCAAAAGTCATCTCGTAGTTGCCGGCGAGAAAGCCATCAGGTTCCCGCACCTCCGCGCGCGGCGCCCGCATCGCGAGCCACTCGCGGATGCGATTCCAGTCGTGCTGGTCGCCTGGTCCCATCACCCACAGCCGGCGGTCGCGCTCGCGAAAGTGGAACCCGGACCCCGCCTCCAGCGTTACCGGCACGTTGTCATCCAGCCAATCGTATGGGCCGGTGATGAAGATCCCGCGCTCCACTGCTTCGACCGCCAGCGTGACCCCGAGCTTGACCCCCACCTCCGTAGACCACGTACCGCATGCGATCACGACAATACCGGCGGCCAGATCTCGAGAGCCCGCCTCCCGCCCCAGCCGGAAATCGACACCAAGCTCTCGGGCCTCCTCTATGTAGCAACCGAGGATGTCGAGAGGTATGTACTGCCCATCGAGCGAGCAGTAGTTGGCGCCGTGGATTCCGCTCGTGTCGAGCCAAGGCACGACGGCTTGCGGATCGGGATGCTCGATGGGCAAGCCGCATGACCGCTGGAAGTCGGCCCTGCGACGTAGCTCGACTGCAATCTCGGGCGTCTCCGCCAGGTACAGGTATCCGTTGGGCTGAAAGTGCACGTGCTCGGCGCGCTCGACGAAAAAGTCCCGCGATGCGAGCGACAGGGCGATGTTCAGCTCGCTGCCGTGCTGCGTGCGAAATCCGCCAAGGGCTTTTGAGCTCGAGCCCGCCGGCTCTGGCGACGGGTCGAAGACCACCACGTCCCTCCGCCCGCGCCGCGCGAGCGCCCACGCCAGTGAAGCGCCGGCGATGCCGGCTCCGAGGATGGTGACCACTAAAGAACGCGCACCAGCCCGCGGCCGAACACCGCGATCAGCTCGGCCGTGCGGTCGATCATCTCGTCGCTCACCGGCAGGAAGTAGATCCACGCCGCGCGCTCGGTGTCGGTCGTGATCATCGTGCGAGCGGAATCGGAGCTGGGGTTGCCGCATGGCCCTTCCGCGTCCGCGACACAGATCCGGTTGGCGACGTTGACTCGCTCCTTGCCGATGCCCGTATAGCTCTCGCCCTCGGCGCCCAACCTGACCACCAGCTCATCGCCACGCACCTTCCCCAGGTCGTACAGCCCGACGGGCACCTGCAGCTGGACCGACAACGCATTCGCAACATCGACCAGGGAGTTGATGCGAGGGAGCAATTCGCCTTTCTTCAGCCGGCGCAGCAGCGCCTCGGATGACGGCCTCACGCGCGTCGGGTCGATGCCGAACCGCCTGTAGAGAGCGCGCGCAGGCGCGGGGTCACCAACCTTGCCGGTTCTGGCCGCCTGGGTCGTTCGCTTCACCTCCAGCTCGAAGTCGTCTCGTGGCTCGGTCACCTCGAGCTCGCGCAGCTCGAGGGTGACGGTCTCGATGTCGAGCTCGGACCGGACGGTCAGCACAGGTCTTCCAGCTGGTCGAAAAACCCCGGATAGGAGATCTCCACACACTCGGCGTCCTCGATCTCGGTCTCACCCTCGGCGAGCAGGCCTGCCACGGCCAGCGCCATCGCGATCCGGTGATCTCCCAGCGAACGAACCTGCGCGCCATGCAGGGCGGATGGGCCCTCGATGGTCCAGCCATCCGCGTTGGCGGTGATGTTTGCGCCCATCGCGGCGAGGCCCTCGGCCATCGCGGCGATGCGGTCGGACTCCTTCACGCGGAGCTCGGCCGCCCCAGAGATGTGGCTCCGCCCAGGCATCTGGGTGGCGGCCACGGCGAGGATCGGCAGCTCGTCGATCATCTCAGCGGCCGTGTCGCCGGCCACCTCGAGCGGGTCGTCACCAAAGGACGTGTGAACCTCGAGGTCGGCGACCGGTTCGCCTGCGCTGACGTGCTTCCGCGACTTGTGGATGTCGAAGCCGTGGTGCCGCAGGAGCTCGAGGAACGCGGTCCGCGTGGGGTTGACCCCGACGCCGGGGAGCACCACTGTCGACCCGGGCACGAGACCAGCCGCCACCAGCCAGAAGCTCGCGGCGCTCAGGTCCCCCGGGATCTCGATATCGAAGGGCTTGAGCATGGTCGCCCGGCGGACCTCGACGCGATCACCCTCCGATTTGATGTCGGCGCCCATCGACCGGAGCATCAGCTCGGTGTGGTCGCGGGTGCGCACGGGTTCGATGACGACGGTTGTGCCTTCGGCGAAGAGGCCGGCGAGCAGCACCGCCGACTTGACCTGCGCGCTCGCCACCGGCATCTCGTACTCGATGCCGTGGAGGGGCAACCGCCCGCCGACGCGGAGGGGCGGCCACTGCGCGTGCGCACCCATCTCGAGCAGGGGCTTGACCACGCGGTCCATCGGCCTTCGCGTCAACGACTCGTCGCCGATGAGCTCGCTGACGAAATCCTGGGCCGCGAGGATGCCCGCGAGCAGTCGCATGGTCGTGCCCGAGTTGCCGCAGTCAAGCGGCGCGGCGGCCTTGCGCACGCCGTCCAGTCCAAACCCCCGGACCGCGGATTCTTCGATCACCGCCCCCAGCGCGCGCAGGCAGTTTGCCGTCGACTGCACATCGGCGCCGGTGGACAGCCCGTGCACGCGGCTCCAGCCGTCGGCAAGCGAGCCGAGGATCAGCGCTCGATGCGATATCGATTTGTCGCCGGGCAAATGAATCTCGCCCTCGAGCCGCTCAGCCTTGCGAACAGTCGCTATCAAATCGCGTCGTGAGCCCAGCGTTCCCGAACCGAACGCGCTTCCTCAAACAGCTCGACCAGGCGCGGATCGTCGTCCTGGAGGTGGCGGCGCAATTTCGCCAGCGTGGCGCTGATCGCGTCGAGCTGCTCGACGAGGTTGTCGCGATTGGTCCGCGAGATCCCCGCGTAGAGCTGCGGATCGCCGGCCGCGAGGCGGCTCATATCGCGAAACCCTGACGCCGCCAGCTTCGACGCCTCGGGCCAGTCAGACCGGCTCGAGAGCGAGAGGACGTAGCCGACTG
>DATCAV010000026.1:0-2392 GCA_036512415.1 Candidatus Dormiibacterota bacterium
AGAGGTCGTGAGGCTCCAACCCGAGACCACCTACAACGTCAATGGCATGGAGTTCACAACGACTCCGCTGCATCGGCACCAGGTCGAGACGTACGGTTTCCGGTTCGGCGACCGGCTCGGCTGGGTCACCGACTCTGCCTATTACGACGGCATCGCGGAGCAGCACAAGGCCGACGTCATGGTGATCCACACGGTGCTCATGCAATGCCGCGCAGAGCTGCCGCACCTCTGCCTCGACGATGCCGAGCGCATCATCCGCGAGGCTAAGCCGCGGCTCGCGATCCTCACCCACTATGGGATGACCGTGTGGCGCGCTCATCCATGGGAGCTGGCCGCCGGCCTGACCCAGCGACTCGGCATCGAGGTGAAAGCCGCGCGCGACGGAATGAGCGTCGAAGTGTGAACACCCCACGAACTCGGAGGCTGCGCCGCGAGTTCGCGGGGACCCCATGAGCCCGCAGCAGCGATTCCTGCTCCTCCTGATCCTGGTCGGCGCCCTCGCAACGGTGCTCGGCCTCGTGTCAAAGCGCGCCCGCATGGTGCCCTACCCCGTCGTGCTGGCCGCGGCCGGCGTGGTCGTCGGTCTGCTGCCAGGCGGGCAGCTTGGACATGTCGGCGCGGACGTGATCCTCCTCGCCTTCGTGCCCGGGTTGGTCTTCGAGGCTGCGCTCACCCTCGACCTGCCTGAGCTCAGGCGGCGCCTGCTTCCGGTCGGTCTACTCGCGACCGTGGGCGTCGCGCTGACCGTCGTCCTGATCGGGACCTTGACCCACCTCATCCTCGGATTGAGCTGGGCCAGCGGCATGCTTCTTGGCGCGATTCTCGCGGCGACCGATCCCATCGCGGTCGTCACTCTCATGCGCCAGATGAAGGCGCCGTCCGGCCTGTCGGCGATCTTAGAAGGCGAGAGCCTCTTCAACGACGGGACCGGCGTCGCTGTGTTCACCGCCGTGCTGGCCACGATCCTCAGCGGCGCTCCATCGATCGGCGACGCCACGGTCCGATTCCTCGAGATAACCGCGGGCGGCACGGCCATCGGCCTGGCGGTCGGCTTCGTCGGCCTTCTCCTTCTCCGATTTGCCGCCGACGCGCCCCTGGAGATACTTGCGACACTCGTCATCGCGTACGGCAGCTACCTCGCCGCCGACGTGGTGCACGCCTCCGGCATCGTCGCCGTTGTCGTCGCGGGCATCATCGTCGCCCGATATGGATCGGCAATCGGGAGACTGCACGGGCCGCAGCTGCTCGGCTTCTGGAGCCTGCTTGCATTCGTCCTCAACGCGATGCTGTTCATCCTCGTCGGGGCGGCTTTGCCGGCCTGGCAGCTCGTGCCAGTTCTTGGGTTCGTGGTGGTTGTGTTTCTGATGATGCTGGTGACCCGCGCGATCCCCGTCTACGGATTGCTCGCGGTGTCCGCGATTCGGCCTCCCGCGATTCCATGGGCCTGGCGCCACCTGACCTTTTGGGCAGGCCTTCGAGGCGCCCTGTCAGTGGCTTTGGCTCTATCGGTGGCAAACGTCTCAGGCGTGGACAGCCGCGTGGCGCTGATCGCCTACGGGGTGGTCCTGCTTTCGCTCCTCGTCCAGGGCGGGCTGGTGGTGCCGATCACCCGCGCGCTGCGAATTGAGAAAGCCGCTTGAGCGGTCGGCACGGAGCGGAGCGGTGGCGGTGGCGGGGCACCGTCGCCCTCGGCGCCGTCGCGCTCGGCTTCGTCATCTACCCGCTGACCGAAGGCAGCAACGACGTGATCAACTCCGACTGGCCCGCGTTCGCAACCGGGGGCAGGCTGATCGTCGAAGACCCGGGCCACCTGTACGACATGGACACGCAGCGCCGCGTCCAGCGCGAGGTCACAGGCGGCCGGACACTGGTCACGCTCGGCATCAACGGCATCCTCCCGTTCCTGGCGCCCGCGTGGGTGGCTTTCCTTGCGGTGCCGTTCGGCCTGCTGGGCACCAACCTGGGCGGCAGGCTGTGGATCCTCGCCGGCCTAGCCTGCCTGGCGATCGGCCTGTACCTGGCGGTGCGCCCCCGGCCGCCAACGAGCATCCTGCCGGCTTTCGCATCGGTGCCAACGGCGCTCCTCCTGCTCAACGCACAGCTAGACGGCTTCGTCGCACTCGGAATCGGGGCCGCGCTGGCCCTTTGGACCCAGCCTTTCCTTGCCGGACTGTGCCTCGGCCTGACCTTGCTCAAGCCCCAGCTCCTATTGCCGCTCGGCGCGGCGATGCTGGTGACTCGCCAGTGGCGCGTTCTCGCCGGCTGGGCGGTAGCCGGCGTGGTCTTGCTTGCCGCCTCGGCTGCATTGAACCCACGCTGGGTGCTCGAGTGGCTTCCCGCTCTGGGCGGCACGGTGCAGCCGGGTTCCCGTGAGGTAGACCTCGCGCACCTG
>DATCAV010000027.1:0-5964 GCA_036512415.1 Candidatus Dormiibacterota bacterium
GGGGCCGGCCGCCTCCGAAAGGTCCGGAGGCAGATGCAGATCATCTTCCAGGACCCCTTTGCCTCGCTCGACCCCCGCATGACGGTCGGCGACATCATCGCCGAGCCGCTTGACGCCTTCCACCTTGCCCGGGGCAAGGAGCGACGGACGCGCGTGCAGGAGCTGTTGCGGCTGGTCGGGCTCAACCCCAACTTCACGAATCGGTACCCGCACGAGTTCTCGGGTGGCCAGCGCCAGCGCATCGGGATCGCCCGAGCGCTGTCGGTAAGCCCTTCGTTCATCGTTTGCGATGAGCCGGTTTCGGCGCTCGACGTGTCAATCCAGGCCCAGATCATCAACCTGCTGCAAGACCTCCAGCAGGAGTTCAAGCTCACCTATCTCTTCATCGCCCACGACCTCGCTGTGGTGAGGCACCTTTCCGACCGGATCGCTGTCATGTACCTCGGCAAGGTGGTCGAGGTCGCCGACCGGGTCGACATCTACGAGAACTCCCAGCACCCCTACACCAAGGCGCTCTTGAGCTCGATCCCGGTCCCCGATCCACTCATCGAGCGGGACAGGGTGCCGATCCTGCTAGAGGGCGAGATCCCGTCCCCTGTCAACCCGCCGTCAGGCTGCAGGTTCCACACCCGCTGTCCCATCGCGCGCGTGCCGGGTGTCTGCTCCGAGCACGAACCCGAGCTCGAGCCGCATGGCCACCGCGACCAGATCGCCGCCTGCCACTTCGCCGGCCAGGCATAGCCCGCCGGGGCCCTCCCTCCTCCGCCGCCGGCCCTTCGGCTCCCTGCGCGCAAAGCGGCGACCGAGGTTGGGACTTACTGAATGCCCCCAACCGACGCACCGCCGGCCACTGTATGTGAGCACCTGGGGGCCGCCAACCCTGGTTGTTAAGACGGCTGGGGCCGCTTGACCTCCAGGATCCGGTAGCCCTTCTTGGACTTGATCCGCTGCACCCGCCAACCCTCGGCCGCCAACCAAGTCGCCAGCGAATCCGCTCCCAGGTGCCGCTGGACGACGAGGTAGGCGCTTGCCCCCGGCGCCAGCCGTGGCAGCCAGCGCAGCAGCAGCTCGTGGAGCGGCGCCTTGCCCACCCTCACCGGCGGGTTCGAGTAGATCGCCGCAAAGCTGACCTCGGCGGGAACCTCGTCAGGGAGGCAGGCGACGACGTTGGGCGTCTTGGCGGCAAGAGCGTTGTCCCGGGTCAGCTGGAGCGCTCTTTCGTTCACGTCAACCGCCCAAACCTTCGCGGCCGGCGAGCGGCGCGCTAGGGCGATGGCAATTGGGCCGTAGCCGCTCCCAAGGTCCAGCAGGTCACCGCCGGGCGGGGGGAGGGGGGCCTCTTTGAGCAGCGTGAGCGTCCCGAGGTCGATCGCCCTCGAGGCGAAGACCCCCCGATCGGCCTGAAGCTCAACCTCGAGGTCGCCCGCTCGCAGGCGCAAGGTACGCGGCTTCGATGCGATTTCGGGCACCGGGTCGAAGTAGTGACCGCGCTTCGGGCTGGATAGGGCGTCTCGGCTTTTGGGTATACTCATCGTTTGTCGCCCAATCGGCTACTGCCGCATGGGGTTTTGGACCGTTTTTCGGAGATACATTTGCCCACAACCCAACAGCTGGTCCGCACCGGACGTAAGGCGGCCAGAACGAAGTCTAAGGCGCCGGCGCTAAAGGGCTCGCCGCAGCGGCGGGGAGTCTGTGTGCGCGTCTACACCCAGACGCCAAAGAAGCCGAACTCCGCCCTCCGGAAGGTCGCCCGCGTGAGGCTGACCACAGGGATCGAGGTGACTGCATACATTCCCGGCATCGGACACAACCTCCAGGAGCACTCGGTCGTGCTGATCCGGGGTGGAAAGGTCAAAGACCTGCCAGGCGTGCGCTATCACATCATCCGCGGCACCCTCGACACGGCCGGCACGAAGAACCGCAAGAAGGCGCGCTCGAAGTACGGCGCCAAGCGCGAAAAGAGCAAGGCAGCCTAGATGCCGCGCCGAAGCAGTCCCGTCAAGCGTGTCATCGCGCCCGACCCTGTCTATCAGTCGGAGGCGATTGCCAAGTTCGTGAACGTGGTCATGAGCAAAGGCAAGCGCTCGACTGCCGAAAAGGTTGTATATGAGGCGCTCTCACGGGCCAGCAAGCAGGCCAAGAAGGAGGCGCTCGAGGTCTTCGAGTCGGCGCTTCGAAATGCCACCCCGCTGCTCGAGGTCAAGCCCCGGCGTGTCGGCGGCGCCACCTACCAGGTGCCCGTCGAGATCCGGCCGGAGCGCAGGCTGGCGCTGGCCCGCCGTTGGATCGTGCGTTTTGCGCGCCTCCGAGGCGGGAAAAGTATGTCTGAGAAGCTTGCGTTCGAGATCCTTGACGCCTCCCAGAACACGGGCGGGGCGGTCAAGCGCAAAGAAGAAACCCACCGGATGGCTGAAAGCAACAAGGCTTTCTCCCATTTCCGGTACTAGTTAAGAGAGATGAGCTTGGCATTGAAGATGGCGGAGCGGCCGGTGTCGATCGAGAGGACCCGGAACATCGGGATCATGGCCCACATCGACGCGGGCAAAACGACCACGACCGAACGCATCCTTTTCTATGCCGGCCGGATCCACAAGATGGGAGAGGTGCACGAGGGTGCTTCGACCATGGACTGGATGGTCCAGGAGAAGGAGCGGGGGATCACGATCACCTCGGCTGCTACCACCGCGATGTGGCGCGACCACACGATCAACATCATAGACACACCCGGGCACGTGGACTTCACGGTCGAGGTCGAGCGCAGCCTGCGTGTGCTGGACGGCGCGGTCGCCGTTTTCGATGCCGTCGCCGGCGTGGAGCCGCAGTCCGAGACTGTCTGGCGCCAGGCCGATCGCTACGGCGTGCCTCGCATCGCCTTCATCAACAAGATGGACCGCATCGGAGCCGACTTTTACGGCTCGTTGAACTCCATCCGCACACGGCTGGGGGCCAGGGCCGTTCCTATCCAGCTGCCGATCGGCTCCGAGGATGCCTTCGTTGGCTACGTGGACCTGATCACGAAGCAGGCGATCGTCTACACGGACGACCTGGGCACCACCAACACGGAGTCGCTTGACATCCCGGCCGGCATGGAGGAGCTCATCAAGCAGCACCGCCACGACCTGATCGAGGCAGTCGCCGACTTCGACGACGCGATCATGCACCTGTACCTCGACGAGAAGGAGCCGACCGAGGAGCAGATCATGGCAGCGCTTCGGAAAGGTACGGTCGCCGGGCATCTCGTGCCTGTGCTGTGCGGCGCCGCGCTGCGCAACCGCGGCGTGCAGCCGATCCTGGATGCGGTCATCGACTACCTGCCGTCGCCGGCGGACGTTCCGGCGGTCGAGGGGACCGACCCCAAGTCCGGCACGCTGGTGGTGCGCGAGCACGACGATAACGAGCCGTTCTCGGCTCTTGCCTTCAAGATCCAGATGGACCCCCAGGGGGTCGGCAAGCTCACGTTCTTCCGCGTCTACTCCGGCCGTCTGAAGGCCGGATCTGGCGTGCTGAACGCCTCCAACGGACGCAAGGAGCGGATCGGCCGCATCCTGAGGATGCACGCCATCCGCCGCGAGGACGTCGATGAGGTGTTCACGGGCGACATCGCGGCCGCGGTCGGCCTCAAGTACACGACGACCGGCGACACGCTGTCCGACGAGAGCCACCCGATCCTGCTGGAGTCGATCACCTTCCCCGAGCCGGTCATCTCGGTGGCGATTGAGCCCAAGACCAAGGTCGACCAGGACAAGCTCGGCATCGGGCTGCAGCGCCTCACCGAAGAGGACCCGACCTTCAAGGTCCACACCGACGACGAGACGGGCCAGACCATCATCGCCGGCATGGGCGAGCTGCACCTCGAGATCATCATCGACCGCCTGATGCGCGAGTTCAAGGTGGACGCCAACCAGGGCAAGCCCCAGGTCGCCTACAAGGAGGCGATCAAGCGACCGGCACATGGAGTTGGGCGCTTCATCCGCCAGTCGGGTGGCAAGGGCCAGTTCGGCCATGCCGAGGTGGACGTTCGTCCCGGCGAGACCGGGACCGGCTTCGTCTTCGAGGACAAGATTACCCAGGGCCGCATCCCGCGCGAGTACATCCCCGCCGTCGAGAAGGGAATCAGGGAGGCACTCCAGTCAGGGGTGGTCGGAGGCTACCCGGTGGTTGACATCATCGTCACGCTGGTCGATGGCTCCTACCACGCCGTCGACTCGAGCGAAATGTCGTTCCATATCGCCGGCTCGATGGCCGTCAAGGACGCGATGCACAAGGCTCAGCCTTACCTGCTCGAGCCGATCATGAAGGTCGACGTTGTCATGCCCGAGGAGCACCTCGGCGACGTGATGGGCGATCTTTCCTCGCGTCGCGGTCACATCCTCGGCATGGAGGGACGCGGGACATCGCAGAACGTCAAAGCGAGCGTACCCCTTGCCGAGATGTTCGGTTACGCTACCGAACTTCGGTCTATGACCTCGGGGCGGGCGACCTATTCGATGGAGTTCAGTCACTACGCAGAAATGCCCGGAAACCTGGCCGAAGCTGTCGGCCGCCGCACCACGTCGCGAAGTTAGTTAGGAGGAAACAGTGGCGAAGAAGAAGTTCGAGAGGACCAAGCCTCACCTGAACGTTGGGACCATCGGTCATATCGACCATGGCAAGACGACGCTGACGGCTGCCATCACAAGGGTTCTGTCAGAAAAGGGTTTGGCCGAGTTCCAGGCATTCGACCAGATCGACAAGGCGCCTGAAGAGAAGGCTCGTGGCATCACAATCTCGATCACTCACGTCGAGTACGAGACCGTGAAGCGCCACTACGCGCATGTGGACTGCCCGGGACACCAGGACTACATCAAGAACATGATCACCGGCGCCGCCCAGATGGACGGTGCGATCCTGGTCGTGGCTGCCAACGACGGCGCCATGCCGCAGACCCGGGAGCACATCATCCTGGCCCGCCAGGTCGGTGTTCCTTTCCTGGTGGTCGCGCTCAACAAGTGCGACATGGTCGACGACAAGGAGTTCATCGAGCTGGTCGAGCTCGACCTGCGCGAGCTGCTCACCAAGTACGAGTACCCCGGTGACGACATCCCGATCGTTCGTATCTCCGCGCTCAAGGCCCTCGAGGGTGACCCCGAGTGGAGCCCAAAGATCATGGATCTCATGGACGCCGTCGACACCTACATCCCCGAGCCGGAGCGCCCTGTCGACAGGCCGTTCCTGATGCCGATCGAAGACGTGTTCACCATCGAGGGTCGTGGCACTGTGACCACTGGCCGGGTTGAGCGCGGTCGGCTCAAGAGGAACGAGGAAATCGAGATCGTCGGTATCCACCCGAACAGCACGAAGACGGTCGTGACCGCCATCGAGATGTTCCACAAGGACATGGACGAGTGCCAGGCCGGCGACAACGTAGGTGCGCTGCTGCGTGGCGTCAAGCGCGAAGACGTGGTGCGTGGACAGGTGCTCTGCAAGCCCGGCTCGATCAAGCCGCATACCCAGTTCCTGGCGCAGGTTTACGTCCTCACCAAGGAAGAGGGTGGCCGTCACACCCCATTCCTCACCGGCTACCGCCCGCAGTTCTACATGCGGACGACCGACGTTACGGGCGAGGTCAAGCTCCCCGACGGCGTCGAGATGTGCATGCCGGGCGACAACGTCGTCATGGAGATCACTCTCGGTGAGCCGATCGCCATCGAGCAGGGACTCCGCTTCGCCATTCGCGAAGGCGGCAAGACCGTGGGCGCCGGCGTCGCCACGGAAGTCATCAAGTAAGTAGAAGGGGACAGGGGCTCAGCAAGTGGCGCAAAAAATTCGGATCCGGCTCAAGGCCTACGACCATCGAGTGCTGGATCAGGCTGCGGACAAGATCGTGGACACCGCACGCCGTACGAACGCGCGCACAGCGGGTCCCATCCCTCTTCCGACCGAGATCTCCAAGCTCACAGTCATCCGCTCACCGTTCATCGACAA
>DATCAV010000028.1:0-4864 GCA_036512415.1 Candidatus Dormiibacterota bacterium
CGACGGTCTATCTCTTGTTCCGCTCGAAGCTCGGGCTGCTGTCCGCGCTGATCGCCGATGCAGCTGAGGACCCCACACTCGACGTCCGTCAGGTGTTGGCGGAGACCGACCCCGAGGCGCAGCTCGCCATTGGAGCGCACCTCATCCGACAACTCCACGAGCGCACCACGGTTATTAGCGGGATTCTCCGATCTGGTCAGGGAAACGACCCTAAGTTGGAGGCATTGTGGGACCAATGGCAAGCCCGCCACCTCGCCGCCGTCAGCCAGGTGGCGCGTCACCTGGCGGCCGCGGGCCTGCTGCGCCGCGATCTTGATCAAGCTCGCGCGGCCGATGTCCTGTACACCTTGGCCGGCTCGGAAACGTACCGTCAGCTCGTTCTCGAGCGCGGCTGGCTGTCAACCCAGTTCGAGGAATGGCTCTCCGACTCGATCCGCCGACTTCTTTTGTCGGAGTCTTAGCGGGCCAGTCTGATGGACTCGGTTACGCACGGCCAGCGACAGACGGCCGTTGGGCGATCTGCGTGCGAGCGTTAGGCGTCACACGTGCGCTATCGCGTGTTCTAGGGCGTGAGACTGGTAGCCCAGGCGGGACGCTATTCGAACCAGCTCAGCCGCCTGCGGCGTCTATCACGCGAGGAGTTGCAGGATTGCCGGATGCTCCAAAGTCTCGAGCCCTGAGGGAAGGTCAAGTTGTGGCGCCTGCACCACTATGCAAGTCATCCCTTCATCGCTCCCTGACTCGTGCAGCTCGCCAGGGCCCCAGAACGCGGCCTCCCCGGTTCGGATCGCAGCGCGGGCCCCGTCATCGCCGCTAACCCACCCGTCGCCGTCGATCACCACGAACAGTTGTGGCCGCCCAGCCGTGTGACCCGGCAGGCGCGAGTGCGTCGAGAACCGGAGTAGGTTGACGGCAATATCGCCGGGTAGCTCGATGAGCCCTCCAACACTCACTCCGGTCGCACCACCCATCGAGACGACTTCGGTCCGGCCCGTGTCCAGCCTGAACAGTTTCACGCCTAGGAGGGTCGCATCTCGACGAACCCCGCCGCGTTGTAATCGCCGTCGAAGGCAAGCGCTTCGCGGATCCGTCGCCGCCGCATGACGGCGAAGCTGGTCGCGTCGACAAACGAGTACTCGCGCTCAGGCCGCGACCGCAGCCAGCGCCACGCTTCCGCCTCAGTCGCCTCATCGACTTGTATCACCTCTAAGTTGGGCAAGGCTTGTAGGCGATCGAGAAACCCCACCGCGGCTGCGTGACCCGCGCGCCGGCGGAGCAGCGTCCAGGTCTCCCCGACCACATGATTAGTCGTGACGACCCTGCCTATCCCTCGGCCCACCAGCGCCCGGGCCTCTTGATGGCGCCGGTCGCGCCGCTCCTGAAGGCCGAACCAGAAACTGGTGTCTGCGAACCTCATCGATCGCGTTCGTAGATGACGGCATCCAGGTCGTCAACAGGACCGTTGTCCAGCCAACCTGCCATGGCCTCCCATGGATCCTGCGCGGGCTGCGTGTCGACAGCGAGCTCACGAGCGAGCGACGCCCTTATCAGCGCGGCCTTGGAAAGGCCCCGGCGGGCTGCTTCTCGCTGAGCGGCATCGTCAAGGTCGTCGTCGATGTGGATCTGAATCCGCCTCATGGCGGCCCGATCATACACACCATACGCAACGGCGGTGTGTATAAGTAGCCCCGGCGGGATTCGAACCCGCGATCTCAGCCTTGAGAGGGCTGCGTCCTAGGCCACTAGACGACGGGGCCGCGTCGTGAAATTGCGTCCGGACGGACGCAACATGCTACCAAGATCATTGTCTCCCAACGGCGGCCCCGACCCCAGCTCGTCCGGCGAGGAAGCGTTCGAGCGCAAAAGCTCCCAGCGCCACCACCAGGACGGGCCAGGCCAGCCACTGCAGGTGGTACGACAGCCCGCCGCCCAGCGATAGCGCCAGGCCGGTCAGCACGAGCGCCACGACGACGCGGCGGTGCCGATCCCTCGTTGGCGCGAGGGCCTGATAGGAGTGCGCGCGATGCGCCACCCCGATCCTCCGCCCGGCCCGCGCCAGGCGCACAAGCGCCTCCAATGGGTCGAGCAAGAACAGGGTGAGGCCGACCCCGACCGCGAACATGGCCATCGGACGTCCGAATTGGGGCGCCAGTAGCGGTAGGCCGGCGATGGCGAAGCCGAGCGAATAGCTGCCCGAATCACCCAGAAAGATCCGAGCCGGCGGGCTGTTGAGGAGCAAGAACCCCAGGCAGGCCGCGGCCAGCACGACCGCCAGCTCCACCGCCCCCGCCGACCAGATGCCGATGATGACCCCGGCGCAGCTCGCGAAACCCTGGCCGCCCGCCAGCCCGTCGATCCCATCCATGAAGTTGTAGAAGTTGGTGACGGTCACCAGCCACACCACCGCCAGCGGCACCCCGACCCAGCCGATCGGCAGGTCAAGCGGCGGCGGCAACGGCAACCTGTCAACGCCACCGATCACAGCGACAACGGCCACCGCCACCGCGAGCTGCACCGCAAGGCGATAGAGCGCAGGGACCGAGCGGCGGTCGTCGACCACGCCGAGCGCGGCAAGCACGCCCGCACCCGCCAGCAGGATGCCCAGGTTCCGATCCAGCGGTATGCCCACAGCGGTCAGGTAGATGACGCCGGCGGCCACCCCGGCGACGATCCCGATCCCGCCACCGCGGGGTGTCGTGGAGATATGAGAGCTGCGCTCGTTGGGGACATCGAGCAGGCCGAGTCGCGTCGCGTTGCGCGCGACCAGCCACGCAGTTCCAGCCGCGACCCCGAAGCCGAGCACCGCCGCGACCGCGAAGGCGGTGATCACGAAGCGTTGCGCTGGGCAACCAATTCACGCGCCGCGGTCGCGAAGGTTTTCTTCGTCCTGAATCCCAGCTCCCGTTCGATCTTCCGCGCGCTGTAGATCGCGGGCGTTGAGAGCTTGGAGAGGGCCGCTGAATCGAAGGGCAGCCTTCGCCGCGCGATGCGCTCGCCAAGGTCGCCCACCAGCGCCGTCGACGCCAGCACCGCGCGCGGCACATGCCATCCGGGCGCCTGGCGCCCGAGCGCTTGCAGAACTATCTCGTAGATCTCGCGCGACGAGTAAGGGCGCGGCTCGGAAACGATGTAAACCTTTCCGGCCGCTTCGGGTCGTTGCGCGACGAGGATGGCGGCGTCAGCGGCGTCCTCGACATGGAGCAGGCTGCGCTTGCCAGGGTACTGAGGCAGCGGTGGGAACATGCCCCTGTCGATGGCCGTGATCATGCGCGGCAGGTGACCCTTGTGCCCCGGGCCGTACACCATAGGCAGCCGGAGGACCACCGTCCTCATCCCTGATTTTCCGTTCATATCCAGGACCAGGTCCTCGGCGCGGAGCTTCGCGCGCCCGTATGGCGTGGTCGGCGCCGGCGCCACCGTCTCATCCAGCTCCGCCGCCAGGCCCTCGGGCATCACCGCGACACTGCTGAAGAAGACAAAGGTCTGCACCCCCGCCTCCGCCGCCGCCCGGAGCAGGTACGTCGTGCCGTCGACGGTCACCCGCAGGTGCTCGGCCTCGGCATCTCCACCCTCGTCCATCCTGTGCACGCGTCCAGCGAGGTGGAACACGGCCTGTGGCCTGATTTCGTTCAAGCCCAAGATCGGGTCTTTGCCGATGTCGTTGGTGATCGTCTTCGGTCCGCTGCCTTTGCGCGAGAGGCGGTAGACGTCGGACCCCATCGCCTCGAGCCGGCTCGAGAGGACACCGCCGATGAAGCCATCGGCGCCGGTCACCAGGCTGCGAGCGAGCACGGGCGGCACCGATTTTCCAGATCGCCTCTTCACGATGGGCATTATTCCCGCTTCGGTTCCATACAGCCGAGCCGTGCCAGCTCCAGCCCCTCTCCCCGACCCTCCGCCGTGAAGGTGGGAGGGAGCTTTGGTGGGCGGCGTTGGGGTCGAACCAACGACCTCTCGCGTGTGAGGCGAGCGCTCTTCCACTGAGCTAGCCGCCCTCGGGGGGGACCATTTTACCTTCGCGGCTTACGATCTCTCCTGTATGGCCGCTTCCGACCTTGCGCCACTGCACGAGCAGCATTGCGTCGCCTGCAAGCCCGGCAGCCCTCACCTGAGCCGCGAGGAGATTGACGACCTGCTGCGCCAGGTCGAGGGATGGGCGGTCGAGGAAGCCGGCGGTCACCTCCGCCTGGCGAAGGTCTTCAAGTTCAAGGGGTTCATGCCGGGGGTCGAGCTGGTGAACCGGATCGCCCCGGTCGCCGAGGCCGAGAAGCACCACCCCGACCTGCTCGTCAGCTACGGCTCGGTGACGGTCTGGCTCTCGACTCACGCCGCGGGCGGTATCACCCAGAACGATTTCATCCTGGCCGCGAAGATCGACCGGTTGTAAAGCCGCGAAATCGGCAGGTTTATGGCCCGACCCTGGGCGATCGCCGGACATCTGACGAAGTATTAACAAACTCCACGTTGGATTGTCGCCGCAGGCGTGGTAGTTTTCTTCAGGCTCATGGGTTTCATCGTTTGCTTGCTTTTGCACCGTCGTGAGCGCGAGATACTGGTCCAAGGGATCCTCCCCTGGGGTATCGATGCCCTGGTCTTCTGCCGGCGCTGCGATCGCATGCGCGGCCGCGCAGTCAAGGTCCTACAGCTAAACCTCAGCCGCCAGCGCTACTAACCGCGCAGGCGGCTCATCGCTCCAGGACGACAGGGGCAAGCACCTTCCATCGGGCGATCGCGGCCGCCATCAGTAAGGCGCAGCCCGGCACCAGGAAGATGAAGAAGCGCGGATAGAGGTAGGCGGGCTTCAGCCCCAGCCAAAGAATCGCCACGACCACAACGATCACCGCCACCGAGGCCCACAGCCATG
>DATCAV010000029.1:0-19666 GCA_036512415.1 Candidatus Dormiibacterota bacterium
CACCACCCTGTCGCCGTGGCGAACCAGCCCGCTTCGCACCGCCGCCTCAGTCGCGTTGGCGACCATCTGGTCGGTGTCTTTCCCTGGGCTCACGAGCAGCGGGATCACTCCGGAGTACAGGGCGGTCCTGCGAAGCACGTCTGGATGGGGACTGGCGGCGATCACCGGGACTCGCGGCCGGGCTTTGCTGCAGCGGAGCGCAGTGGTGCCGGACTCGGTGAAAGCGATGATCGCCCGCGCGCCCAGCTCGTCGGCGCTCGTCGCCGCAGCGTGGGCGATGGCGCTCCCGATCTCGCCAGGCTCGCGCCAGATCTGGCGCTGGCGCTGAAATGCTGGGTGTCGCTGAGCGGACATGCAGATCCGGGCCATCGCCCGCACAGCTTCGACGGGGTGGGCCCCGATCGACGTCTCCTGGGAGAGCATCACGGCGTCAGTACCGTCCCAGATCGCGTTGGCAACGTCGGAAGCCTCCGCCCGGGTTGGGCGGGTCGAGGTGACCATCGATTCGAGCATCTCGGTTGCCGTGATGACAGGCACGCCGGCGCGATTCGCCCTGTCGATCACCTCCTTCTGCACGGCGGGCAGCTCACCCAGCTTCAGCTCCACGCCGAGGTCCCCGCGCGCGACCATCACCGCATCAGCGACCTCGAGGATCTTGTCGAGGTTCCGGATCGCCTCCAGCTTTTCGAGCTTGGCGACCACCTGTGCTTTGCAGTTCAAAGCTTCGAGATGTTGCCGGCAAGCGAGGACGTCCTCGGGGTGGCGAACGAACGAAAGGGCTACGTAATCCACGCCGAGCTCGACCGCGAGCTTCAGGTCCTGCAGGTCCTTTTCGGTGAGCGCGGGCATCGCGATCGGCCGGCCCGGCACGCTTACCCCCTTCCGCTCGCCGAGCAGGCCGCCGCGGACCACCGAGCACTCGACGCGCCTTGACTCGCGACCGCGGACCACGAGCTCGATACGGCCGTCGTCCAGGAGCACGCGATCGCCAACTCGCAGCGCGTCGACGAGCTCCGGGTGGCTGACCTCGATCTCGTTCTGGCCCTCTCGCCTGCCGCCCGTCAAGAAGACGCGCCGGCCTCTCACCAAACGCTGAAACGCGCTCTCCAGTGCGCCGGTTCGGATTTTCGGGCCCTGAAGGTCGCCGAGAAGGGCGACTGGACAATCGGCGTCATCGGCGGCGGCACGCACGTCGATGGCCGCCTGGCGGTGGGTCGCCTCGTCGCCATGCGAGAAGTTGAAGCGAGCGACATCCATGCCGGCTTTCAAGAGCTTGCGCAGGACGGGCTGCGAAGCGCTCGACGGCCCGATCGTGCAGACGATCCGCGTCCTTCGGATCATCGGTGAACCGTAGTGGCCGGACGGGTCGCAGCTCGGGGCAGGCGACCGCTAGGGCGCCGGTCCGGGGCCGACTCCCGCGACTTCGTCGCGGGGGCCCCAGCAGTGGGTGGAAGTAGGAGGAGCGCAATTCCTTTTGGGGTCCCCGCGTCGTGGTCGCGGGGGCAGCGACGACGGGCCGGGCCCCCTGACGCGCGTATCGGCGTCCTGAGCCCCGAGATGCGGCCTGGCTGGTCGCTGCGGTTCACCTTGCGTATCTGTCCACCCGACGGCCCATCTCCTGCTCGGCGTCGACGACCCTGCGCTCGAGCTCGCGGGCGTCGATCACCGCGCCACCCATGCCCCGCACGAGATCGCGCTGGGTGCGATCCGAGGTCGCCACCGTGATCAGGTCGCCCGACTCCGTGGCGGCGTACGCGATTCTCTCGATCACGTGGTCGGCCGAATGGCCCTTGCGGGTGAACAGGACCTTCACACCTTCAACCATCTCCTCGGAGTTCATTCGCGCAGCGGAATGGTGGGCGTCGAAAACGACAGTCACGTCCGCCCCGGTGACCATCGCGTAGACGGCCAGCCGCTCGACGAGCTTGTCGCGAGCCACCTCGAGTGAAACGTCGAGCAGACGCTTGAGCGGCACCCAGGCGTGGATGACGTTGTAGCCGTCGACGATCACCCGTTCCATTAGCGCAGGCGAGGCATCTGTGCTGCGCCGATCGAGATCAACCCGAGGTCGATGCCGGCAGCGCCGGTGACCTGCCGCACCACGTCAAAGAACGCCTGCGAGACCGAGGGAACGAACCACAGGACTATGAACACGATGAAAATTGCGGACTGTCCAAACGTGGTGGCGAGATCCTGCGCCGCGTATGGAAGCCATGGCCTGATGATGCCGAAACCGTCGAGGCCGGGGATCGGCAGCATGTTCAACACCAATGCGAACGCCTCGATGAAACCAAGGAATGCAAGCGCTCCGAAGAAGCTCAAATGCGAACTCATCCACGCGAGATGGCCCGGAACAAGAAATGGAATCGCGATCAGCAGGCCGCACAGGGCGGTGCCGGCGGGCCCGGCAATCGACACCGCCGAATCCCACAGCCGGTTTCGAAGCGCTGAGCGATTGATATAGACGGCGGCTCCAGGTAACGCGATGCCGCCCAGGAGCAGAAATGCTATGGGCATTACGACGCTGAGGAACATGCTCGTGTACAGCAGCGGATTCAGCGTCAGGTAACCGTGACCCACGACACTCCTGTCGCCTCCTAGGTAGGCAACCAGCGCATGGCCGAACTCGTGCACGCACACCGACGTGATCCAACCGGCGGTGATGAACACCACCGTGAGGATCGGAACGCCCGCCGGCACAACATCGAACCAAATCAAGGCGCCGCTGCCGACCGTGAGGGCCAGCAACCCAAGAAACACCGGACTGACCGTGACCACGCCGCGGAGCGGTGGAAGCGGTTTGCGACGCAGCGCCGCGTCAGGTGGCCGAGCCGAGCGCGGGTCGCCGGCGAACGAGGGCTTGGCCGCTGTCTGGATGTGACGCCGCAGGTCGTAAAGGGTCAGGCCTGCCTTCTGGAGCGCGGCCGAGGTCACCGGCGTATCGGTGTAGAGCATCGCCAGGAGAAGGTGGATCGAATCGACCTGATAGTGGCCGAGGACTCCAGCCTCGCGGTTGGCGTTGACCAGCAGCTGGCGGATCGGCAACCCGACGGCGCCTTCGGGCGGCGCCAGCTGGGCGTTGATGCTCGCCGGGTCCCCGCCGAGCTCGCGAAGCGATTGTGCTGCGAGAGTTCCGCGACTCTCGAGAATCGCCTTGAGCACGTCGACAGGATCGGTCTGAGCAGCGCCACGCGCAGTGGCAATCGCCGCGGCGCGGTCGAGCACCTCGCGCCCCGAATTCGTGAGCTGTATGTCGGCGGTGGCCTTTGCGAGCTCGGCCGTGGCATCAGCCATAGCGAAAGTATGAGAGGGAACCCCCGGTGGTTCCACTCATCGGCGCCAGGCGCACCCGGCCCTGACTAACACAACAGGGAAGCGGTGAGCCTCGGAAGGGCCGGCACTCTCCCTCCGGCATAGGGATGGGCCTTGTTTTAGACGAGATTGCTTCTCGCGATGCTTGGCGTAATTAGGGACAAAGTCATGGCCGAGGAAACCCCGGCCAACCCTGCCGCGCTAGCCAACGCACTGAATACAGACGACTCTTTTTCACTTTCGCTCGTGTCTCTGGCGCATCACTTCGTAAAGAAGCGCGGCGGCGGCGGCCGATGCGTTGAGGCTCGCGATGTGGCCCTTCACCGGCAAACGCACGCGCACGTCGCATCGCTCCTTGACCAGCCGGTGAACGCCCTCGCCCTCGCTGCCAACGACGAGGCAAACGGGTTGGGTCATGTCGAACTCCCATGCCAGCGCCTCGCCACGAGGGTCGAGAGCGACACACCAGATGTTCGACCGCTTGACCTCGGCGATCGCCGACGGCATCCCCGAGACGTGCGCGATGCGAAGCAACTCGCTCGCGCCGGAGCTGGCTTTGACCGCGGCCGGCGATAGTGGCGCGCTGCGGTGCTCGGGAATGATTGCGCCATCGGCGCCCGCGACCTCGGCGCTGCGCAGAATGGCTCCGAGGTTTTGCGGGTCCATGATCGAATCGAGGGCGATGAGAAGGTTCGGGCCGGTCGCCAGGAGCTCCTTCAGCGTCCACTGGCGGCGCGGCTTGAGCTCGGCCGCGACCCCCTGATGCACGCCCGGCGCCATGATGTCGAGGCGCTCGGGACCGACCACCTCGATGCGCGCCAGCTTGCCCAGCTCCTCCAGTCGAGGGTCGTGGCCCAGACCGGATGCCTGGAAGACCTTGAGCACCCTGCCAGCCCGCGCCGCCTCGAGCACTGCATTGCGCCCATAGATCAGCGGCGCTTTCGACACCTCCCGTTCGACTGCCGGCGGCCGCCTGTACGGCGCCGGCTGGCCACGCTTCGGGCCGGCCGCCGCCGGGCCACGCTCGCGACCTCCGCCAGACCCCCTCCGGCCCGCGCCCTTGTCGCGAGCGGGTGCCACGTCCCCAGTGGTGGGGCGGACCGGACGGGGCTTGCGGTCTGGCTTATCGCCAGGCCTTCTTACTCTGTCCCGACGCGAACGCGCTTCCAACGCACTCCCTCCTTTGA
Organism: Candidatus Dormiibacterota bacterium; assembly: GCA_036512415.1. Classification (GTDB taxonomy): domain Bacteria; phylum Chloroflexota; class Dormibacteria; order Dormibacterales; family Dormibacteraceae; genus Palsa-872. Next base: position 4,500 of record DATCAV010000029.1, read on the forward strand.
ATCTTCAAGGGCGATACCACGGTCACGAAGCTCATCACGGAGCCGGTCGGCCCTCGCGAAATCCCGCGTCGCGCGCGCCGCCTCTCGTTCGGCGATGAGACGCTCGACCTCGTCCGCCAGACCCGGTTCGTCTGCACCAATCACGTCGAGGTGTGCATCGACCTCGTCCATCAACGCTTGCAGCTCCGCGTGTCCACGCTTACCTACCCTGCCGTCGTCAAGGGCTGCGTTTGCCTCGCGAATCAGCTCGAACACCAGGCCAATGCCCAGCGGCAGGTTGAGGTCGTCGTCCAACGCCTCTTTGTAGCCGGCACGAACGCCGGCGATTCTCTGGAGGAGAGCCTTGTCGTCTATTTGAGGGGGGACGTCCCCCCTCAGGGTGCCGGGCCTGGCAGAGCCAGCTCCCGTCACACCCCCCTGCGGCCCCGGAGCCGATCGCCGGACCCTGCCGGCGAAGTCCCGCAGCCGTCGCACCTGTTCCGCAGCGGCATGCAGCGCCTCGTTGCTCAAGCGGATGCGCGCTCGATAGTGCGCGTTGGCGATCAGAAAAAAGCGAACCGCCAGCGGGTCGTGCCCGGCAGCGATGAGGTCGCGCAGCGTAGTGAAACCGCCTGCGCTCTTCGACATCTTCTCCCCGCTGGCCTCGGCGAGATGTTCCGAGTGCAGCCAGACCCGAGCGAAGGGCTTGTGGTTCGCCGCCTCCGATTGCGCAATCTCGTTCTCGTGGTGCGGAAACATCAGGTCGATCCCGCCACAGTGGATGTCGAAAGTGTCACCCAGGTAGCGCCTGCTCATGGCCGAGCACTCGATGTGCCAGCCGGGCCGGCCGCGCCCGAAAGGCGCGTCCCATGCAGCTCCAAGCTCGTCGTCTCCCGGCTGCGCCTTCTTCCACAACGCAAAGTCGCTGACCGACTCCTTGTCGTACTTGTCCGCTGCAACTCGTGTCCCTGCCCGAAGGCCGGTCCGATCCAGGCGCGACAGCGCGCCATAAGAAGGAAAGCTGGCGATCCTGAAGTACACATCGCCCTCCGCGATGTACGCGTGCCCGTGCTCCAGTAGCGCGCTGATCATCGCGACCATATCGCCGATGTGCTCGGTCGCCCTCGGATAGTGCTCGGCGGGTTGCATGCGGAGGGCTGCCATGTCCTCGAAGAACGCTGTCAGGTAGGGCTTGACGTACTCGCCAATCGTCGTGCCCGCGTGCATGGCCTGGTCGAGAATTCTGTCGTCGATGTCGGTGACGTTCATCACATGGTTCAGGCGGTAGCCGGCGACCCGCAGGTGGCGGCGCAGAAGGTCGTAGAAGAGGAACGCCCGCAGGTTGCCGACATGCGCGAAGTTCCACACCGTCGGTCCGCATGTGTACATGCCGGCGTGTCCCGGCTCGAGCGGCTCGAACAGGTCTTTCGTGCCGGTGAGAGTGTTGTGAAGCTTTAGAGCCACCGACGTAGGGTAGCTTTAGCCGGTTGCCTCGATGAGGGCTACGGCATGGGCCGCGATTCCCTCTTCGCGTCCCAGCGCGCCGAGCCCCTCCGGCGAGGTGGCCTTCACGCTGACCGCCGCGGAGTCGATGCCGAGCGTCTTTGCCAGCTGTTTGCGGATGGCGTCGATGTGTGGCTGCAGCCTCGGCTGCTCCGCAACCACCGTGCTGTCGACGTTGACCACGCGGTAGCCGGCCTGTCGCACGGTGCGAACGACCATGGTCAACAGGTCCTGGCTCGACGCACCCTGGTAACCCGGGTCGCTGGCAGGAAAGTGCTGTCCGATGTCGCCAAGCGCCGCTGCCCCGAGGAGCGAGTCGATCACCGCGTGCGTCAGCACGTCGGCGTCCGAGTGTCCGTCAAGGCCCAGCGGATGGTCGATGTGGACGCCGCCGATCACCAGGTCACGACCGGGACGCAACGGATGAACGTCGTAGCCGATGCCGACCCTCACGTGGTCGCGGCTTCGTGTTCTTTGATGAGCGCCTCGACCACCTCGAAGTCCTCGGGGGTCGTCAGCTTAATGTTGGCGGGCTCGCCTTCGACGGCTGTGACCGCATGGCCCGTCGCGGCGACGAGCTGGGCGTCATCGTCTCCGACGAGGCCGGCGTCCGCCGCTTCCCGGTGTGCCCGCGCGAGGAGCTCATAGGCGAAAGCTTGCGGGGTCTGGGCGAGGACGATGCGCGATCGGTCCAGGCTCTCCACTAGCCGGTTGCCCTCCACGCGCTTGACTGCGTCGCGAGGCGAGATCGCTGGAAAGGCCGCGCCTGACTCCACCGCGGCGGCGAGCACTCGGCGCACCAAGGTCGCAGTCGCGAGCGGCCGGGCAGCATCGTGCACGAGGACGAAATCGCACTCGCCGAGCGCCGCCAGCCCGGCGCGCACCGACTCTTGCCGGCTTTCGCCGCCGGCCTTCACCGTCACCGGCTTACGTGGGTGCAAACCGGCAACCTCTCGCTCTGCATTTTCGAGCCGGCTGGGTGGGCCGACGACGACTATCCGATCGATCTCGTCCAGCGCGAGAAAGAGCTCGAGCACGCGCGCCAGCGTGGTCTTACCGTTCAAGCGCACGAGCGCCTTGCTGCCGCGGCCGAGGCGCGTGCCCGAGCCGGCGGCGGCCACGATGGCTCCGACAGTCATCGACCTAGCCACTTTCCGCCTTTGGGCGCGGATTGGTGCGACGGCTGTCCAGGGGAGCAGGCTCGGCGAAGATCATGCGGCCCGCAGAGGTCTGGATCACGGATGTGACGACTGCGGTGATGGTCTGGTTGAGCAAGCGCCGTCCGTTCTGGATGACCACCATCGTGCCGTCGTCCAGGCTGCCGACACCCTGCCCGGGCTCCTTGCCCTCGCGCGCCACCGTGACCACTATCTCCTCACCGGGGATCGCGACCGGACGCATCGCATGAGCCAGCTCGTTGAGGTTCAAGACGGTGACGCCCTCGAGGCGCGCGATCCGGTTGAGGTTGAAGTCGTTGGTCATGATTCCCCAGGCCTTCCGCTTGGCCGTACGTACGAGGTGCGCGTCGATCTCGACGCTGGGGGGCACGTCGTCGTCGACCACCTCGAGTGGAATGGTCGAATCCTTCTGCATCTCGGTAAGAACCTCGAGCCCCCGGCGCCCGCGGCGCCGCCGCGTGGCGTCTGCGGAATCCGCGACCTGCTGCAGTTCGCGCAGCACTGAGCTGAGGATGATCAATGGCATGTCGATAAAGCCGGTTTTTGCGATGTCGAGAATTCGGCCGTCGATGATCACCGACGTGTCAAGTAGGACGCCACTGAGGCGGTGGCTCTTCTGCTGGGTCGCGCCACCGAAGAAGAGCGCCGCTAGCTCGGACCGGCGCGTGAGTCCAATCGAGGCACCCTGAGCCGCCAGCAGCAGGGCCAGGATGGCAGAGAGGAGCACACCGTTGGGAAGGTCACGAACGAACACGCCGATGAGGGATGCGATCACCAACCCGATCACCACTCCAAGCAGCCCGCTCAAGAGATCGGGCAGCGGGGTGCTGGTCAAGCGAAAGTTGAAAGTCCGCCAGCCACCGAGCACGTACGGGGTGCCGAGGTACGCGAATATCAAGCCTTCCAGGCTGGTCAGCCCGATGATCACGTAACCGGGATACGAGTGAGTTCCACCACGTACCAGGAAATAACCGAGCAAAAAACCGCCAATCAAGCCGAGCGCCGCCCCTAGCCAGCGGGCCAGCTTCTCAGAACGCTTCACGGGAAACCTCCTAGGAGACCGAGATTCCGGCCTCCTCTATGAATCTGCCGGACGTAATGGGTGAAGAAAATGCGGCGGCTTTAGCCTCCGCCAAGGTCCGAACCTCGATCACCTCGAGGCCGGACGGCCGGACGGCTTTGACGCCGGCCGGAATCAAAGCGCGCGTAAAGCCGTGCCGGGCCGCCTCGGATAGGCGGCGCTCCAGCTGGCCCACGCGGCGCACCTCGCCCGCCAATCCCAGTTCCCCGATGACAACCAGGCTGTCCGGCAGGGGCCTGTTGAGATCGTTGCTGATGATTGACAGGGCAAGACCGAGATCGGCGGCAGGCTCAGTGATTCGCATGCCGCCCGCGACGTTGACGAAGACATCCGACGATCCGAGCTTGAGGCCTGCCCGCTTCTCGATCACGGCGATGAGCATGTGCAGGCGGTTGATGTCGACTCCGTTGGCGATGCGGCGAACGATCGTGTTATCGCCTCTGACGTTGACAAGGCTCTGAATCTCGATCAGCAAGGGCCGCGTGCCCTCGAGCGCAACCACGATGGCAGTCCCGGGCGACGACGTGGTGGCCTGGCTGAGAAGGGCGGACGAGGGGTCCGGCACCTCTTCCAGGCCGGCCTCGCCCATGGCGAAGACGCCGATCTCCTCGGCTGAGCCGAAACGGTTTTTCATGGCGCGGAGAACGCGCAGCTCCTGCCGCCGGTCGCCCTCGAGGTACAGCACGGTGTCAACGATATGCTCAAGTACCCGGGGCCCGGCGATCGCCCCCTCTTTGGTGACATGCCCGACCAGGAAGATCGGGACTCCGATCTCCTTCGCCAGGCGCATCAGCCGAGCGGCGGACTCTCGCACCTGGGTGACGCTACCGGCGCTGCCCTCGAAGCCGGCGTCGGTGACCGTTTGGATCGAATCGACGATTGCCAGCTGCGGCGTCGCCGACCGGATGGCATCGCAGATCGCGTCGAGGTCGTTCTCGGCGAAGAGCAGGATTCCGGGATCCATAGCATCGAGCCGGTGAGCTCGCATTCGAATCTGCTGTGGGGATTCCTCTCCAGAGGCGTACAGGACCTGCCCGCCGCCCGCCGCCACCTGCTGAGCTGCATGCATCAGCAGCGTCGACTTGCCGACGCCGGGTTCACCCCCGACGAGCACGAGGCTGCCTGGAACGATGCCGCCGCCAAGGACCCGGTTGAGCTCGCCCCAGGCCAGGGTCAAGCGCGGAGCCGCCTCGGAGGCCAGCTCGGTCAAGGGGATCGGCCGCGCCCCGGCTGAGGGAACGGATGGCCGAGAGCGGCCGCCCGGAGCCTTCCGGACCTGGAACTCCTGCAGCGTGTTCCAGGCCTGGCAATGCGGACATTGGCCGGCCCAGCGGGGCGACTCCCCCCCGCAGTCGGTGCAGACGAACGTGATCGTGGCTTTCGGCATGGCTGACCTCGACCATCATCACGTTTTTACAAGCTGGGCCGTAGCCTTTTTACAGGGTCGCCCGTTTATTCAGGCAGAGGAACCGCCGGAGTGCCTCCCGGCTCCTTGAACGTAAGGCGCCGCCCTGACTACCCCCGGGGCGGCGTCACTTATGCCGGGCACCTGAGCTGGCGGCGTGGGTACTCCAAGCCGGCACCACCAAGTCGAGAAGCTCTATCGTCGGGACCGGAATGGCGATCTCGATCGACCGAATTCGTGAGGCGGCCGAAGTGATCGACCCCGCCTTCAAAGACTCCCCCCAATTCCTCGTCGAGTCCATCAGCGAGCGGCTGGGACTGAGCCTCGTCCTCAAGGTGGAGTGCGTCAATCCCATCCGCTCCTTCAAAGGCCGCGGCACCGACTATCTGATGCATCGAATCGGAAATCAGCCGCAGGTTTTCGTCTGCGCCTCAGCCGGCAACTTCGGTCAGGGCATGGCGTACGCCGCGCGTAAACGCGGCCAACGCCTGATTGTTTTTGCAGCGGTGACTGCCAACCCGTTGAAGGTCAGCCGCATGCGCGCGCTCGGCGCCGAGGTGGTGCTGGCGGGCGCCGACTTCGACGCGGCCAAGGCCGCCGCCAAAGAGCACGCGCGCGGGGCCGGCGCTCAGTACGTGGAGGATGGCCTGGTGCCGGAGATCGCAGAGGGGGCCGGCACCATCGCACTCGAACTCGGGCGCATGCAAGAACGGCTTGACGTTGTGTTCGTTCCGCTCGGCAATGGCTCTTTGATCAATGGGATCGGCACCTGGTTCAAGCACTTTTCGCCGGCTACGAGTGTCATCGGCGTGTGCGCCCAGGGAGCGCCGTCGATGGAGCTGTCGTGGCGAGCCGGGAAGCCGGTGACCACTGAGTCCATGGCGACCATCGCCGATGGGATCGGCGTTCGAGTCCCGGTCCCCGAAGCGCTGGTCGCGATGCGCGCCGCGGTCGACGAGGTGATGCTCGTCAGCGACGAGGAGATCCTCGACGCGATGCGAATGCTCTTCCTCGAAACCGGCCTGGTGGTCGAACCGGCCGGCGCCGCCGGCCTGGCAGCGGTGGTGGCGCGCCGTAAGGAGCTCGAGGGACAGCGCGTGGCAACGCCGCTCTGCGGCGGAAACCTGACGGAAGACCAGATCCGCCGCTGGCTCATGTGACTCCCTCTCCCCTTCAGGGGAGAGGGTCGCGGAGCGGGACGTTAGCCAGGTAAGACCGTTCTTACTGCCTCTCGAGGTCGGCCAGGTAGTCGAGAGTGGCGAGCGGTCCCTGATGCGTAAAGACATCCGGCATCGCCGCACGCAAGCTGGTCTGAACGGTCCCGGCGAGCTGCACCCGAAGGTCGAGAGAGAGTTGAGGACGCCGTCGCGCGTATGAGGTGACGAAACGGCGCAGCTCCGGGTCCAGGCGGCGAAGCGTCAGCTCCGCTGCGGACGCGGGCGTGAAAGGGCTTGGCGGCAGGTTGACACGCGCACCAGGCAGAGGTGGCGGACTCGCCGGGTTGAGGATGGCGCCTTCCGGAGGACCACTGGGAGGAGGCGGCGGCGCGTATTCCTTTGGGGTCCCCGCGCTCGTGGTGCGCGGGGCGGCTCCGCCGGCAAGCTGCCACAGCCTTATGTTGTCTGAGTCCTTGACGACTATCGTCCCGGCGGCGATGTCACCCAGGCGCTTGCCCTTCCCGTTGGCGAACAGGACGATCATTCCCACGCCGTAGCTGTACGGAAGGAAATCGACGATCCTAACTATGTTGCGGATCCCCGCCTGCATGAAGGTGAGCGGCTCGCCACGGTCTCCAACCGCCCGAAGGCGGAAGGCCTTCTTGCCGATCGTCTGGCCCGACCACAGCGCCTCGCTGACCCAGAAATAGCCGAAGACGTTGATAAAACTGAGCACGATGATGACCAACCACATCACGGTCGCCGAGTTGGTCACTGTGCCCGCGGCGACGCCGAAGAAAATCACCGCGACCTCGACCAGGGCGACGATCAGCAGGTCGATGATCTGAGCGATTGCTCTCGTGCCAAGGCCGGCGATCTGGAAATCGAACGAAACGCGTTCAGGCGTGGCGACGACGAGGTCGGTATCGGAGAGCGGGCGCTCCATGTCGAGTATTTTGCTTGGCATGCGCTCAGAGGAGTTCGTCGCGTTGCGGCGTGAGGACTGGAACCGCCTCGAAGACCTGCTGGCGCGGGCCGGCGCGGGCAACTTAAACGCGCTTGCGCCCGCCCAGGTGTTGACCCTTACGGCGTTGTACCGCCGTGCGACCGCCGACCTTGCCCGGGCCCAGCGAGACTGGCCCGAAGAGCCAGTCCACAGCTACCTCAATGGCCTGGTCGGCCGAGGGCATGGCACCGTGTACAGGCGCGGAGGGCGGGTCTTGCGAAGGATCCGCGACTTCTATGCTGAGCAGCTTCCACGCACCTATCGCGAGGCGTGGCCATTCCTGCTGGCTTCGGCTGCCCTCCTGTTCGTGCCGGCCATAGTCAGCTTCTTCGTGGTCCTGGCCAGACCGGATTCAGCCAGCGCCATCGCCTCTCCCGAGCTCATCGATCGTGTGCACCACCACCAGCTGTGGACTGACATCCCGCCTGCAGTCCGCGCGATCTACGGCGGCGTGATCATGGCCAACAACATCGGGGTCGTGATGCTGGCGTTTGGCTTTGGTGTGGTCTTCGGGCTGCCGGTGATCTATGTCCTCATCACCAATGGCATCAGCCTTGGCGGCCTCTTCGGCCTCACAGCGGCATATGGTCTGGCCGGCGGGCTGTTCGAATTCGTGATCGCGCACGGGGTCCTGGAGCTGTCGGTAATCGTGGCCGAGGGAGCCGCGGGTTTGATGATGGGCTGGGCGCTGGTGTCGCCCGGCAACCGAAGGCGTGTCGACGCACTGGTCGACGCCACGCGGCGCGCATTCATTCTCGTGATCGGCCTGGCCCCGCTGCTCGTGGCCGCGGGCACCATCGAAGGGAACATCTCTCCGTCCGATACGCCGTTCGCGGTCAAGCTCACGATCGGGCTGACGACGGGACTTCTGTACTACTCGTACCTGCTGCTTGCCGGACGCGGGCGGAAAGTCAGAGAAGCGCCCTCTCCTTGAGCTCGAGATAGCGCTCGACCAGGGCAGGGCTCAGTCTGCCCGCGACGACGTCCAGCCCAAGCACTCCACCGCGCCGCAATAGCTCGAAGCTCTCGCGACGGCTCGCCACGAACTCCTCAGCCGCTGCCCACTCGTACGCGCGCGAGGAGCTGGTGATGGGTTGATCGCGGGCGTTGAGGACTGCGGGATCAGACATCGCGACCACCAGCACCAGGTGTCGGGCGGCAAGGCGCAAGCAGTGAGCGACCAGCTCCTTCGAGGCCTCGGGGTCCTGAACGTCCGTGAGCACCACCACCATCGAGCGGCGCCCCAGCCTCAGCGCAAGGTGCGTGAACGCGTGGCCGAAATCGGGCTCGACGTAATCGGACTTGATCGCATACAGAGCCTCAGTGAGACGCCGAATCTGTGAGCTGCCCCGTTCGGGTTTGATGAAGCCGGTGACTCGATCGTCGAAGGTCATCAAGCCGACGCGGTCGCCATACGCATGCGCGACCCACGCGAGCATGAGAGCTGCGTTGACTGCATGGTCGAGCTTGTCTAGCTCGCCCGCGGGCGCCGTCATGAGGCGGCCGCAATCGAGGGCGATCATCACCTGCTGGCCGCGCTCGGCCTCGACCTCAACCACGACCGGACGGTCACGCCTGGCCGTGGCCGTCCAGCTCACGCGCCGAATGTCGTCGCCACGCACATAGTCCCGCAGCCCCGCGAAGGCGGTCGAGGCGCCGGGCGGCCGTGCACGTCTGAGGCCGGCCATCGCGCGAAGGCCACGGCGCAGGGTGAGCTGCACTCTCTTGATGGCCACCACGTTGGGAAAGACGGCCACCTCGTCCGGCTGGGGCAGCCGGACCTGGCGACGCCACCAACCATCCTTCCTCGAGACCTGAAGGTCGACCGAGCCGAATCGGAATTCGCCGCGTCGTGGTGAGGAGGTGAAGTAGCTCACTGTGAGGCGGCCTTTCTCGTCGAATCGCCCTGCGAGCTCGCGCGGATGTGGCTTCAGGTCTGCGGGTGCGTGATCGGCAACCCGCGCGTTGAGACCGGCGGCGGCCGGATTCTCAACCATCACCCTCACCTCTTCGAGCTCGCCGAGCGAGAACGGCTCAGGCACATCACGCCGGACGCGGTACCCCGATCTGCCTGGCAGCAATGCGACGTCGCGAGCGAGGATCAGGACAAGACCGACGTGGTAGGCGACGGCGACAACGCCGAGCAACGGAGAACCGACAGACAGCGCGATCAGCCCGGCTCCGATCGCAATGGCCCACAGCAGCCGGGGTTGTGGCGCGAGCCCGCCGATCAATTCGTCAGCGTGGGGGGACCACCCTGGCCGCCACCGCCTCCAGCACGCTGTCGGGCGTCTGGCCGCCGACCTCGGCCTCGGGCCTCAGGATCAGCCGGTGGCGGAAGGCCGGTGCGAGCAGCGCTTTCACATGGTCGGGGGTGACAAAGTCCGATCCGTCGAAAGCCGCCAGTGCCCGCGCCGCCAGCATGAGCAGGACCTCCGCACGGGTGCTTGCCCCCAGCGCAATCTCGGGAGCGGTTCGAGTGGCAGAGGCGAGGTCCACGACGTACTTGCGGATCTTCTCGTCGATGACTACCTTGGCCACCTGCTCGCGGCACGCATCGATGTCGCGGGCGCTGAGCACAGGCTCGACCCCGGCCTTTGACGGATCGCGCAACTCGATGCCTGACTCCCACCGCCGCAGGATCTCCATCTCGTCCGAGGAGTTCGGATAGTCGAGCCGAATTTTGAACAGGAAGCGGTCCTGTTGCGCTTCAGGCAGTGGATAGGTGCCCTCGTACTCGACAGGATTCTGCGTTGCCAGGACGAGAAAAGGAGCGGGCAGCGCGAGCTGTTCACCTTCGAGGGTCACGCCCCTTTCCTCCATCGCCTCGAGCAGCGCCGACTGGACCTTGGCCGGTGCTCGGTTGATCTCGTCGGCGAGCAATACGTTGGTGAAGATCGGGCCGCGGCGCAGCGCGAAGGTGCGATTCGCAAGGTCGTATACCGATGTGCCGACGATGTCAGCGGGCATCAGGTCAGGCGTGAACTGCACGCGGCTGTACTGGAGGGAAAGCGCCCGCGCCATCGACTTGGCAAGCAGAGTCTTCCCGGTGCCCGGGACGCCTTCGAGCAGGACATGGCCCTCAGCCACCAAGGCGATTGCGCACAGGCGGATGGCATCCTCCTGGCCGACCACTGCTTTGATCAGCTGGTCGCGAAGCCGAGTGTAGAAATCGGGAGCGGCGACGGCGCCGGAGTTTTCGGTCATTTGACCTCCTTGGACGCGGTGGGACGGAGCCGGCTGCGCTCCGGGGAAATCGGATAGGCGACGTCGTGCAACCGCTGGGCCGCTTTCAGCAGGTCGGCATCCCCGCCGACTGAGTTGTGCAGGGCGGTTTCGGCCTCGGCCAAGGCCCCGGCGAGCTCCGGCGCACGGATCCACAGAGCATTCCAAAAGCGTTCACGTGGTTTCAACGGTAGGCCGGTGCGAGCTGCGACCGCTCGCTCGCTGGCGGTTGCAAGCACGCCGAGAGTGACTGCGCGAGCACCGGATCTTCGCAGCAGCTCGCCCACCGCCACCGCCCACTCAGTGTCGGCACGGGCGGCTTCCACCTGCCGCGGGATCAGGGCCCCGAAGCCCCGGCCGCGCAGGAGCAGGCCCACAAACACCGCCACGAGCAGCCACATGATCCCGGCTCCCCATGCAGTCAACAGCCAGGCTTGCGGCGAGAAGTCGCTGAAAGTAAGCCCATGGTGATACTCGTCGAAGGCCACGGTGCTCCGATCAGTGCCTAGAAGATCGGCGAGCAACCGCCCGTTGTCCTGCTTCTCCAGGTAGCCGTTGCAAAGTACAAGCGGGTCAGCCAGCACGACGATTCGCCCGCTGCCGAGGTTGCTCACGTAACCCAGGACATAACCTCCGGGGGTACGCAAGATCGGCACCTGGTTGCTCGCCGGGTCAAGCGGAATGGCACCGTCGCCACCGGCAACCTGGTTGACGCCCGCAAGAATCGGGTTGGCGATCGCCGTGCCGCTGTCGAACATTCCGTTGATGCGGCTGACATCCAAAACCCGATCCAGCTCCGGATCGCCCTGCTCGGATGCGTAGATAAGGACGCCGCCGGAGCGTACCCATGCGGCGGTCCGATCGGCCTCCTCCGCCGTAAATGGGCTCGTGGGCGTGAACACGAACATGAGGCTGTCTGCGGATGGCGGCGTGAAGGAGCCGGCCACCTCGAGGGTGGGATGCCCCATGGCCTGAGCGAACAGGACCGCTGCCGACGCGCCGTCCGCAGCGTCGCTCGTGGAGCTGTGCTCTGGCGAGCCCTGCGGCGGCTGGGCGAGATATGCCAATCCCGCGATCGCCAGCGAGACGGCCACCGCTATCACCCACCCGCGCGCTCCCCTCACGCGGCGAGGTCCTTTGGCTGCCGGAAGGGCGCCGCCACCTGCAGCGCGCGCTCGTAGGTGCTGCGATCGACGTCGCGGCCGCCGTACACCGCCGCCTCGAACGGCGCCAACAGCGGGCGAAGGCTCGCTGGGTCGGGGGCGTGCTGGAAGATCTCGCGCACAGTGAGCGGGCTTCCCTCCCACGTTCGCTCGCCCGTGAGGGTCGCGGCGACGCCCGCACACAACGCGCGGATGGCTCCAACTCGATCGCCGGCAGCCGCAAGCCGGTCCGCTTCCTTGAAGTAGTCCGCCGGCGCTCTTGGCCCAGTCGGTCCTTTTACTGCTGAGCCCTCTGCGAAGCGACCGCGCGTCGAGCTGAATATCAGCACCGCCACGATCGCCACGAGGATCGCGCCGAGCAGGTAATAGACCCATCTGGGTAGAGGCAAGGAACCCGATTCGCGCCGGAAGACGTTCAAGAGGTCGTTGATCCTGTCGCTGAACCACTGGCGCAGGCGATCGAGCCAGGTTTGCGGTTGGTGCAGCGCGTCGTACCTGTGCATAGCCATGACGTCGCGGAGCCGCTGCTGCGCCTGGGCTGGATCTGAGGTGTCCGCATAGTGGGCAAGCGCATTCAGCAATGCCTGCAGGCGGTCGGACGCATCGGCGAAATCGGGCGGGCTGGCTTGCAGGTCGGCGATGATCTCGCGTTGCGTGAGCCCGGTGCCTGCCTCGAGCACGGTCACAGCTCGCTGGGCGGTGGCGGTGTCGTTCGGCAGAGCGCCACCTACCAGCGTCAATGTGTCCTGCACCGCCTGCCTAAAGTCAGACGGGCTTGTGGTGTCAGCGGCAGCCCGCACCGGAGAGATACTCGCCAAGGTGAAGGCCAGCAATCCGATCGCGAGGACCCGGGCGACCGTCCGACTGATGAGAGCCCTCACGCCGCCGGGGGTGGAGCTCCCAAGCGCTGGGCGAGTTGAAACAGATCGAGGCCTTCGCGCCGCACACGCAGATCGAAGTAGATGAGCACGACCGCGATCTGGAGGATCGGGTTGACCAGGGAGCTGACGAGGATACCTGTCGCTTCCGAAATCGCCAGGCTCACATAAGAGGAGACGACTGCCGACAAGAGAATCTGCCCCAGGAAGAGAAACGCTTGCAGCGCTGTGGCCACCACCTGGATGAGGATGTACATCAGGAAAAGAACCAAGAAGGTGCGCCACCAGCGGCCCTCGATCAGCCGCCAGCTGCGACCTAGGGCGGCGCCGAGTCCGACGTTCTCCACGAACATCACGGGCATCCACACGATCCACCTCACGCCGATCCAGATCCACAACGGAAACAGGCAGAACAGCACGACCATGGGGACGAGTAGCAAGAAAAAGCCGAGGATGTGAAAGTAGCGGCGGAACGCAGCGCGCATCGCTCCCCAGAAGGTCACCGGGCGGCCGAGCGCGGATTCGCACGCGGCGTACGTGATCGAGCCGTACAGCAACGGGTACAGCGCGATGGTGAGCACGAGGACGACTGCCAGCGAAGCAAGGGTCGGACCCAGGTCCGGGGCCTGAGTTGAGGCAGTTTGCTGGGCCAGGTTGTTGAACAGGGCGAAGAAGCTGAAGCCGGCGCTTGCCGCGAGCGGGATGGACAGGATGACTGAGATGCCGGCGAACAGAAAGAAGTGGCGCCTGTACATCCGGAATGTTTCATCCAGCAGGTCACCGATCTCGAGTGGACGCAGGCGAAGCGGAGCTGGCGCGCTCAATGTGCGAGCCATTGTCGCGCCGCGGGCCGAGTTTCGTCGCCCATTGGTTATTCCGATGTGAGGCTCAGCCCGCTACCGCTGCGGGCGACTGAACTTGTCCTAAAGCGCGTAGGCCCCGGCCCAACTCGGGCCCTCCCCGCCTCCGCTGCGGCGACCCTCCCCCATCGCCAGCACTCCTGCGGGCGAGCGTAGTCACGGCGTGCGTGCCCGACAACCCAGGTTGTTAAGGACGATCTCGAAAAGACTTCCGAGCTAGGGCTTGGCGGCCGCCGCGGCGGGCTCCTTGTGTTTGTGCTTGACCGGCGTGAACTTCAGCGCGTCCTCGCCATCGACGTCGATCTGCACCGTGTCGCCACGCGCGATCTTTCCACGCAGCAGGTGCTCGGACAGCTGGTCCTCGATCCTGCTCGTGATGACGCGCCGCAAAGGTCGCGCCCCGTAGACGCGGTCGTAGCCCTCCTTGGCAAGCAGGTCCTTGGCCGCGTCAGTGACCTCGATGATGATCTGCTGCTCGACCAGGTGCTTGCTGAGCTTGTTCAGCTGGAGGTCGACGATCTGCCGGATCTGGGCAGTGGTCAGGCTCTTGAAGACGACCACAGCGTCGACACGGTTCAGGAACTCTGGGCGGAACATCCGCTTCAGCTCCTCGTCGATCTTCTCTTTCGTGTTCTTGTGACGGCGTTCGACCTCGCCGGCCTCATCAACCACTGCCGGCTGGAAACCGAGCGACGTACCCGCCTGGTTCACATCGCGAATGCCCAGGTTGGAGGTCATGATGATCACGGTGTTCGCGAAGTTGACCACCTTGCCCTTCGCATCGCTGAGTCGCCCATCCTCGAGGATCTGCAACAGCATGTTGAACACCTCGGGATGCGCTTTCTCGATCTCATCGAACAGGATCACTGAGTAAGGCCTGCGCCTCACCGCTTCGGTGAGCTGACCGCCCTCGTCGTAACCGACGTAGCCCGGAGGCGAGCCGACCAGGCGAGCAGTGGTGTGGCGCTCCATGAACTCCGACATGTCGAGCTTGATCAGCGAGTCCTCCGAGTCGAACAGGTACTCGGCAAGCGCTCGTGCCAGCTCGGTCTTTCCGATTCCAGTCGGGCCCAAGAAGATGAACGAGCCGATCGGGCGGCGCGGGTCCTTCAGTCCGGCGCGCGCGCGCCGCACTGCTTGCGACACGATCTTGATCGCCTCGTCCTGACCGACCATCCGCTTGTGAATCTCTTCTTCCATGCGCAGTAGGCGCGACGTCTCTTCCTCGACGAGGCGAGCAACCGGCACGCCGGTCCACGCAGCGACGATCTGAGCGATGTGCTCTTCGTTGACGTCCGGGACGGTCTCTCCCAGTTTGTCGCGCCATGCCGCTTCCTTGACCGCAAGCTTGTCCTGCAGCTTCTTGACCTTGTCGCGGACGCTGGCCGCGGCCTCGAAGTCCTGCTTGTTGACCGACTCATCCTGGTCCGTGCGGTGCTTCTTGATCTCCTTCTGCAGCTCTTTCAGGTCATCCGGAATGGTCGTGAGCTTCATGCGGACACGCGCTGAGGCTTCGTCGATGAGGTCGATCGCCTTATCGGGAAGGGCGCGGTCGCTGACGTAGCGGTCGCTCAACACCGCTGCGGCGTGTACCGCCGAGTCGGTGATCGTGACCCTGTGGTGCTTCTCGTAAAGCGACTTCACACCGTTGAGGATGTCGATAGTCTCGGCCAGGCTTGGCTGGTCGACGAACACCGGCTGGAAGCGGCGCTCGAGCGCGGCGTCCTTCTCG
>DATCAV010000030.1:0-2877 GCA_036512415.1 Candidatus Dormiibacterota bacterium
GAGCGGTTGACCCACATGATCGGCTGCGACCAGCTCTTGCCGGCGACTCCGATGATCGTGACCGTCACGTCCACCAGCGAGAAGAACGGGTTCTTCAGCAGCACCTCGGCGTGCATCCTGGGTTCCAGCGCTTTGGCAAACTCCGCCGCGCCCGCCACCATGAAGCTGCTGGCCTGGACCATCGCGTAGCGCCGAGTCACCTCCATCTGGTCAGGTGGCGGCGGCTCCGCCTCGATGGTCCGGATACCACCGATCAGTGCCTTGCTGAACAAACCTTCCGGCACTCCATTAAGAGCCACGGCCCCCGGAAGCAGCGGTTCGGCGCTGACATTCCTGAGATGAAAGTACGGCTCCGGGTCGTTGATCGTCTCGCGGAGGCGCACCCGCATCTGGATGTCGCCGGTGAGCCGCTGGTACGCGGTCAGGATCTCCACCCTGGTCCAGGCTACGGTTTGGTTGAGCGCGCCGCTGGTCTGAGGCATCGCGAGGGAGGATAACTCCCCGACTGCCAGAATTGGCGCGATGGAACTCGAAAAGGCCCGCCGCCGCATCCTCGAGCGGGCGGACCTGAACGCCTTCATCTCGGTGTCATCGGAGGAGGGCAGCGGCACAGTGGTCGCCGTCAAGGACCTCGTCGACGTCGCCGGTATGGTGACGACGGCGGGCGCGGTGATCCTCCCGCGCGAACCGGCCGCACAGGATGCACCGGTGATTCGCCGCCTGCGACAAGAAGGGTGCGTCGTCGTCGGCAAGGCGAACCTTCACGAGTTCGCCTACGGCGTGACCAGCGTCAATCCGCACTACGGCGCGGTGCGCAATCCACACGACATCGAGCGCGTGGCCGGTGGCTCATCGGGCGGGTCGGCGGTGGCGGTGGCTGCAGGCATGTGCGACTGGGCGGTCGGCACCGACACCGGCGGTTCCATCAGGATCCCGGCATCGTTCTGCGGAGTCGTCGGTTTCAAGCCGGCGCTGGGCAGCATCGATGTGACAGGTGTCATCCCTCTCAGCCCGTCGCTCGACACCCTCGGCCCTCTTGCCTCCGATGTGATGGCCGCGGCGCGCGCCTACTCGATGATGTCCGGCGAAGCCATGCCGCATGAGCCGATGCGGCAGCCGCGGCTGGCGGTTCCCGCCGGCTGGGTCGCCGACCTCGATGAGGAGACCGCGCGAGCGTGGCGCCTGGTTTCGGCCGGGCTGCCCGAGGTGGAGTTCATCAAGCGGGAGCGGCTGTATGAAGTCAGCCTGACCGTGCTCCTGGTCGAAGCGAGCACGTATCACCGCCGGTGGGCCGCCGAATGCCCGGAGAAGTACGGCGCCGACGTGCTCGGCCACATCCGGCGCGGGCTGGAGATCCTGGCCGTGGACTACGCCGAGGCGCTGGCGGCATTGCACGAGCTGCGGGCAGAAGCAATGCGGGCACTCGATGGGATCGACGCCCTGGTCCTGCCGGCAACGGCCATCGTCGCGCCTCCGATCAGCGCCTCGACCGAGGTGCGCGAGCCGATCACGCGCTACACGCGTCCGTTCAACGCCACGGGCCAGCCTGTCGTCACGCTGCCGGCGCCGGCGCGCGGCATGCCGGTTGGAATCCAGGTGGTCGGCCGCACGAACAGCGGCGCGATCGGGGCCGCGGCGTGGCTGGAGCAACAGTGGAAAGAGCTGCGCGGGTGAAGTCGAAAGAGCTCTTTCCGCCCGTGTTCAGCCGGCACGCGCTCGCCTATCAAAGCCGTCTGGAGGACATCATGTCGCGAGGCGAATCGGCTGGAAGGATGCGCGCCCTGGAGGCCGTCGATGCGCGTCCCGGGATGCGGATCCTGGATCTCGCATGCGGGCCCGGCACACTGAGCCGGCGACTGGCGGAGGCAGTGGCGCCGGATGGACAGCTGACCGGCGTCGACCTCGCGCCCGGAATGATCGAGCTCGCGCGAGCCATGCACCTTCCATCGGCGTGCTTCGAGCTGATGGACTTCGAGCAGCTTGCGTTCGATGACGGTTCTTTCGACGCTGTCATTTGCGGTCATGGGTTTCAGTACGCATCTGATCTCCCGCAAGCCTTGAGTGAAGCCCGGCGTGTTTTGCGGCCACAGGGCAGGCTCACGGCCAGCGTGCCGCTTGGCAGCCGCGGCGAAGCAGTCTGGGCCCAGCTCGACTCCGTGATCGAGCGATGGCTGCCGCCCGCGCCTGAGGCGGTCGACCAGGCGCCCACGCGTGCGACGGTCCAGGACGCAGCGGTTTTCCGACAGGCAGCACTCAAAGCTGGGTTCAGATCCGCGACGGTCGAGCTGATCGAGGATGACGTGCATTGGGAGTCGGCCGAGCAGATCGTGACCAGCTTCATGAGCTGGGTGGATTGCGCGTCCCGTATAGAAGGAATGGACGAGATTCGCCGTCAAGCCATGATGGATGACGCCGTCGTGACATTGCGCCAAGACCATCCCGGCAGGATCGTGACCAAAGGAAGGAACCATGTGCTGCTTGCCAGTGCCTGAAGCAATTGAAAGGGCCCATTCGTAGGGAAAGGCCCGCGCGGTGGTCCACGCCGAGCGCGGCCCTGCTGGCCGCCCTATTGCTCGGTTGCACATCTCAGTCACCTGCCGCAACGGTGACGGTCTCACCCAGCGAATCTCCTGTCTCAAGCCCGATCGCCAGCCCGATCGCCCTCGGACCGCCGCAGTACCGCGCGCTTTGGGTGGATGCGTTTCACGACGGGATGAAGTCGCCCTGGCAGGTGGAGAAGCTGGTGGCCGACGCGCACCGCGGCAACCTGAACGCCCTTGTCGTTCAGGTGCGCAAGCGTGGCGACGCGTACTTCAACCAGGCCGACGAGCCGCGGGCAACCGACATCCAGGGCCCGCCGGAGTTCGACCCGCTCGC
>DATCAV010000031.1:0-3943 GCA_036512415.1 Candidatus Dormiibacterota bacterium
TCCTCGCGCTGCTCGTAGGAGACGACCAGGCCGCTCGGACCCACCGCGCGCCAGGCCGCGAGCGTCAGCGCCCCGGTCCCTGTCCCCGCCTCCAGGACCCTGGCGCCCGGATGGAGGTCGGCGCTGATGAGGATTGCTCCGAGGTCTTTGGGATAGATCGGCTGCGCCTGCCGCACCCGCCCCGTCACCTGCTCGGCGAATGTCGGGCGGACCGCCAGCAGGCGCGCCCCCATCTGGGTGGTGACGACCACTCCCTCCTGGCGCCCGATCAGGGCGTCGTGCTCGATGGCGCCGGAATGGAGCGAGTGGCGCGCCCCCGCCTTGAGCCGCACGCGATGCTTCCTGCCGACCTTGTCGACTAAAAGGACCAGCTCACCGTCCGCGAACTCCGTCATTCGGGTTTTCTCGCGCGGATCAGGCAGTGCCAGTACGCGTGCCACAGCTTGCCCTCGCGGCGCACGGGGTGAAGCTCCTTTCGGGCCTCTCCCTCAGCGGCCTCGATCACGCTCGCCAGGTCTGCGGCGAGGTCTGGCGCAACTGCCATGTTTCCCATCCAATCCTCGAAGTCCCAATCCATCTCGCGGCTGGTGGCAACCTCGACCACGAAGCCCGCTCGCTCGAGCCGTTCGGTCCACTCCATCACCGTCAGGGAGCGAACGTGCGACGGGTCGCGGCGCAGCTCGACCTCGTGCAAAACCTCGCGAGCGGCAGGCGGCGCAGCGCAATCGACGAAAGCTGCGCCGGCCCCCGGCTTGAGCACGCGCATCGCCTCGCTCAGGAACCCATCGAAATCGGTGAAGTGATGTGGCGCCGCCCTGACCGTGTACAGATCGAAGGAATCGTCAGCGAAAGGAAGACGCGACGCGTCCCCCAGCACCCACTCCGCATTGGCGACGCTCCGCTCAGCCGTCAGCCGGCAAGCGTGTGCCAACATCTCCCGCGTCAGGTCCAGCCCCACGACACGGCGCACGAACGGCGCCAGCGCGAGCGCCGTGTTGCCGGTGCCGGTGGCGACGTCGAGCGCCAGGTCGGTCGGCTTCGGCTGCGCCAGGTCGAGCACCTCGCGCAGCCGCTCGGTCGAGGTGTGAAACGCAGCCTTCGCGTAGTTCGCCGCCACCGGAGCGAACCGCGCGCGTACGTCTTCAGGCACCAAGCGAGTTTAGGGCTGGTCCACTTCTGACTTCGGGCGCCGCGAGCGAAGGAAGGCGACACCGACGACCACCAACACGATCATCGCGGCGCTGCCCCCATAGACCAGCGGGCTCGACCGGATGGAGCGTTCGAGGCTGTCGCCGAACAGCACCCCGAGCAGCAGAAACACTGCGGCCCACGCCGCGCTCGATATCGCAACGCTGATCGCGAAGATGCGGTAGCGAAGCTTGAGGATGCCGGCGGCCACGGTGAGCGGAACTCGAAATCCCGGGATGTGACGGCCGAAGATCAAAGTCCACGGCCCAAACCTCGCAAACCATCCTTCGGCGCGGTCTAGGCGGTCCGGTGTCAGCTCCAGGAATCGGGCGAAGCGGTGCTGCAGCAGGCGGCGGCCGTACCGGCGCGACAGCAGATAGAGGTTCGTGGCACCGAGTGTGACCGCGAGCGTGAAGCCGAGCCAGGCGGCGAAAAGGATGGGAAAGTTGTGCGGCAGCCGATGCCCCACATAAAGAAGGAAGGCGTCGCCCGGGATGAAGAGCGGGACGCCTGACTCTTCGATATAGATCAGGACGAACCCGACGAGATAGCCTTCGTTACGCAGGATCTCTCCAATCGATCGGTCCGTGCCCGGCAGCTCGCCGGAGGCATCGTGCTCGATCAGCAGCCACATCACCACGATCACGACGATCAGCAGGCCGACCCCGCCGACGACTCGCCACCGCGTCGATCGGCCGAACACGCTCTCCGGCTCTGTTGCCTTGCTCATCCGCGGGCCAAGATACGAGCTATCGTTCGGACCAATGGCCAAGGCAATCGCGCGCTGGACCGGTCACAAGGTCAAGTTCGACATCGAATCGGCCTCCGGCCACACAGCCAGCATCGACGAGCCCCCGGTCTTCGGCGATGACGCCGCGATGCGACCCACCGAGATGTTGTTGGGCGCCCTCGGCAGCTGCACAGGGCTCAACGTCGTCCTTCTCCTCAAGAAGTTCAAGCAGCCGCTCGCGTCCCTGGAGGTCCAGGTGGAGGGCGAGCAGGAGAAGGAGTGGCCGCGCCGCTTCACCAAGATCGACATCACATTCGTCACCGGGTGGTCGGGAGACTTCGACAAGAAGATGGTGGACGAGGCGATCGAGCTTGCCTGCAACCGCTACTGCCCGATCCACGCGACCCTGAGCCACGGGGTCCCAATTGAGCACAAGCGAAAGAACACCTGAAGCGCTTCGCGCTCCTCTGCGTCGTAGTGTTCTGCGCGGCTTGCAGCAACAACCAACCGTTGGCGACGATACCCACTCGGACGCCGACTCCATCGCCCATCGCCAGCCCAGTCGCCTCACCCACCCCCACCCCATCCGCTGAGGCCTCCCCCACCGCGATCCCATGCCCCTCCTCTTCGAGCCTGGTGAGCGCGCCGCTGTGGCCGCGCGCGACGAACATCGCGTACGACTCGACCCGGTCCCAGGTCCTTCTGTTCGGCGGCCTGGGGGCCACGATCAGCAACGACACGTGGGTCTGGGACGGCGCTCAGTGGACCCGAAAACAGTCGAACTCCATGCCCGCAACCCGAGCGGGCGCCGCGCTCGCCGACGATGCCCAGCACCACGTCGTCGTGCTGTTCGGCGGCGACAAGACCGGCGTGTATCGCGGCGACACTTGGCTGTGGAACGGCGTCTGGCACGCGGTGTGCCCGGCTCACAGCCCCTCACCACGCACCGGCGCCGCGATGACCTACGACCCGGTCCGTCATTTGATATTGCTGTTCGGCGGCTTTGACGGCGGCGAGCTGAATGACACGTGGGTGTGGAACGGCACGGATTGGACTCAACTTTCACCGAAGATCTCGCCGCCGCCGCGCCAATACGCACGACTTGCGTTCGACGTCGCGCGGGGAAACGCTGTCCTTTACGGAGGGTTCGGCGGCTTCAGTGACACCTGGACATGGGCCGGGTCCAGCTGGACGCAGCGCCATCCCGCCACGACTCCACCGGTGCTCGACGAGGCGACGCCCTTCCCCGAGCCCATGGTCTACGACCCCGCGCGCAAGGTGATCGTCTTCGTCATGCCTGTGCAGCATTCGGCGGCGCCGGCCGACGACACGATGGACACGTGGACGTGGAACGGGAGCAGATGGACGCGCCTCGCGCCGGTGGCATCACCCCCACCTCGTGATGGATACGGGTTGACGTACGACGCCGGTCACTCATTGGTGGTGTTCGCCGGTGGCTTTCCGTTCGGCAGCGCCGATCCGACGAACACATGGGGCTGGAACGGAGTGACCTGGTCGGAGCTCGGAGGCTTGCCGGCCTGAGTCAACGGCGTTTCTCAACACCCGAATAGAATTAATCCTCGTTCCATAAAGTCCCCGTTGACTGAGGCCGCTACGGAAATTTGCTCGAGAGCTACGTCCCGCTCCTGATCTTCGTACTGATAGTTCTCGGTTTGATTGGCGCATTGGTCACCCTCAGCTTTGTGCTGGGGCCCAACAAGCCGCACAAATCGAAGCTCGCCCCGTACGAGTCCGGCATCGTCACCGACACACCCGCGCACAAACGGCTTTCGGTTCGCTTCTACCTCACGGCGATGCTCTTCATCATCTTCGACGTCGAGTCAGTGTTCTTCTACCCGTGGGCGGTGATCATGCGGCAGCTCAAATGGTTCGGCCTCATCGAGATGTTCGTCTTCATGGGCATCCTGCTCATCGCGCTGGCTCACATCTGGCGCAAGGGAGGGCTTGATTGGGACTAGAGGAAATGCTCGACCCGATGGGACAGAACGTCCTGACCACCACGCT
>DATCAV010000032.1:0-6051 GCA_036512415.1 Candidatus Dormiibacterota bacterium
TACCACGTGCTGAGGGAGAAGGGCACCGAACGGCCCTTCACTGGTGAGTACTGGGACACGACCACCCCTGGCGTCTACCTGTGCGCCGGCTGCGGCGCCAAGCTGTTCGAATCGCAGACCAAGTTCGACGCCCACTGCGGCTGGCCCAGCTTCTTTGCCCCCGCCGGGGACGCGCCGCTCGCGGAGCACGTCGACCGCGGCCTGTTCATGGAGCGGACCGAGGTCACCTGCGCCAACTGCGGAGGGCATCTCGGCCACGTGTTCGACGACGGTCCCGAGCCGACGGGCCTGCGCTACTGCATCAACTCGGTGTCCATAAAGTTGGAAAAACTATGAGAGGGAACCCCCGGTGGTTCCCCTCATCGGCGCCAGGCGCACCCGGCCCTGTATTGCTAAACACAAAAGCGCAGAACCTCGAATAGGGCCGGCGCTCTCCCTCCGGTATAAGGAAGGGCTTTGTCTTAGACGGCTTCTCCTCGCGATGCGTCGTTGCGTGAGGGACAAAGTCATGGCCGGGGAAACCCCGGCCAACCCTGCAACGCTGGACTTACTAACCCGGGCGCCGGCCCGTTTCCAGCAGGACCTTGACGATGGGGCTTGCCTCTTTCGGCTGCCACGCCCGGTAAGCCTCACGCAGCGGGACCGGCCACTCGACGTCCAGGTCGACCCTCGTGCCGGGCCCTCGCGCTCCGGCCAGCACGCGCAGCGCCAGCTCGAGGACCTGACGCTGCATCGACTTATCGCCTGGCATGCCAAATGGATGGCCGTAAGGAAACTCCACCCCAACCACGCGTGGCGCCACCCTCTCCTCGGCCACGGCCGGCATCATCGTCACGACCACTGTCGGAATTCCGGCTCTTTCGATCCATCGTGCCAGCACGGGCACGTTCGAGCAGCAATCGGGTCAAGCCGGGGCGAGGATGAGCCCGTCAACGCCCTGGCTCCTCAGGTGCGCGATCACCTCACCGGACGTCTTGTCTCGCCACCCTTGAAGGCTTCGCTCCTGGTAGCCCATCACCGAGATGTGCTCGGTCGCGGCGCTGCCGATGACATGATCGGCCGCCAGCTGGTCGAGAAGGCGGGCCGGCAGGGCGATCTCGGGCTCGGCGATCAGGTCGTCGTCATTGATATGCAGGTGGGCGACTCCGAGGTCGGCTGCATCCACTACGGCCGGGATCGGCCGCCAGCTGGGATCGCCCCACTCGGGATGGGCGCGCTCGCGCTCGAGGTCAAAAGAAGGTTGCGTCTTCTTTACGTAGAGGCCGGCCGACGTGAGCAGGGCGATGCGTGATTCCTGCAGGCGCTTCTCGAAAGGCGCCCACACCGGTTCCTCCTCGCCTGCAAACGGCCCCCGCCCTTCGTAAAAGGAGCGAAAGCTCCGCGGGAGAAACCGGTAGCTGTCGACCTTCACCGTATCGTTCCTACCAGCCGCCGGCGAGCTCGCCCGACAGCGTGGGCACGGCCAGCTGGTTGCCTGCCAGGGGCTTGTCCGTGAAGACGTCCACATCGTGGATCGCGTACCGCCTGCCGGAGGCGTGTCTCGCGCTCATCTCGGGATGATTATGCAAGTGCTGGTGCCGTGGGCAAGGAGCTTGCCGCCCTTCTCGGCGAAGAGCTTGCCCTCGGAGGTGGCGACCCTGCCGCCTCGATAGACGACGACCGCCTCGCACCGCACCGGTCCGGTTTCGGCAGTTATCGGTCGGACGAAGTTGACCTTGGTCTCGAGGCTCGTGTATCGCTCGCCGACCGCGAGGGTTGTATGGACGGCGCACCCCAATGCGGAATCAAGAATGGTCATCGCGAAGCCTCCATGCACCACGCCGATCGGGTTGTACAGGTACTCGCCCGCCTCGCCTCGAAAGACCGCCTTGCCCTCTTCGACCTCGGCTCCGGTGATGCCCATCGTCGACATGATCGGGGGCGGTGGCAGCTTTCCCGACACCACCGCCTTCATGAACTCGAGGCCTGACATGCCCGCCGCGGCAGGCAGCGCGGCCAGGGGGTCCGTCCAGGTCACCGTTCTCGTGCGCATGTTCGAGTCGGTCATGTCATGACTCAGAACCGCGCTCAGCCGCCAAGGCTTCCCTCAACTTCGAGCGTCGTCAGGATTGCCACCACGCCCAACGCAGCG
Source organism: Candidatus Dormiibacterota bacterium (assembly GCA_036512415.1). Lineage (GTDB taxonomy): Bacteria > Chloroflexota > Dormibacteria > Dormibacterales > Dormibacteraceae > Palsa-872. The sequence goes on from DATCAV010000032.1 coordinate 2,132, forward strand.
ATGGCCACACCGCTGAAGGCGCTGATGCCGCGCAGGACCCTCGGCGTCACGCGCCCCCGCAAGGCCGCGCCGAAGCCCGCCACGATGCTCCACCAGGTCGCGGAGCCCGCAAAGACACCGACGACGACCAGCGCAGGAGGCAGATAGCCGTCGCCGATGCCGATCCCGAGCGAGGCAACGAGTGCGGCAAACGAGATGATCGTGGCGGGGTTGGTGATCGTGAGGCCCAGGGTCGAGACATAAGCCACGGCCAGCCCTGCGCTATCGAGGGCGGCCGCCGGATCGTCGTTCTTGGGCCGGCTCGCCACGGTGCGGATGCCAAGCAACACAAGGGCGACGCCCCCGATCAGCGTGAGCCACAACCGTTCGCCTACCAGCACCGAGGTGACGGCGCCGATCCCGAAGGCGGCAAAGCCGGCGTAGAGACCATCGGCGGTGGCCACGCCAAGACCTGAGAGGAGGCCGGTCAGCCAGCCGCGGGCGAGAGTGCGCCTAAGGCAAAGAAAGAAGATGGGACCCGGTGACGCCGCCACGACAAAGCCAAGGACGAATCCCCGGATCAGCAGGCTGGACACCGCGGTCGCTCATCGGCGGCATTGTAATTCCGGGACGGTCGGCGGGCCAACCGGCCTCGCGTCTGTAAAGTCGAGACCGATGATGCTTTCGCTTCGGTCGCCATGGCTCTGGACCGCCGTCTCTTGAACCGCGTCACGCGGCGGAGGCTGTTCGGTTACGGCGCTGCAGCCGCAGCTCTCCTTCTTGTCTTGTTGATTGCGATTGCGGCCTTCCTGGCCATGCAGGTCACGTTTCGCAACCCGACTCCGAGCGGCGCCGTTCCCGCGGCGAACTGCTCCCCCGCCCCCTGCGCCGACGTCCAGGACTACACGCTCTGGGTCACGAACCTGAAGGTCGACGGCAACCTCGTGAGCATGCAGGTCACGTTCAAGAACTCGAGCAGCGCCACGCACGCGTCTCCCGAAGACCTGCGGCTGATCGACTCGAAGCTGCACAGCTCCGGCCTGACCACCGACGCTCCCGGATGCCAGACATGGACTCGGCACGAATTCAGCAACGGCGAAAGCTTCGGGCCGACGAACGTGTGCTTCCGAGTAACCACGGCGGACCCGCCGCTCGTCTTGCGCTGGTCGCCTGACCTCGGGCTCTTCTGCTGCCAATCGGACATCAAGTTGTCTTAGCCGCGCGCATGCGAAGCGCTATGTCTGGACGATTTGTGATCAGGGTCGTGACCCTGGGGTCAGCCATGAACCGCGCTATCTCATCGGTCTCGTCCACCGTCCAGACCCACACAGGCAACCGCTTGCGTTCGCAATAGCGAAGCAGGCGGATGCGCGCGAGCTGCTGGTGCGCAGCGACGAAGTCTGCGTGAGAGCGCTTCAGCCGGGGGCCGGGAAAGAGCTCGGCCAGCCTGGCGGTCATCGTCGCCCAGGCTTGGGCATTGTTCATGTCGGTGCCCATGGTCAGTCCGGCCTGGACGTCGGGAAAAAGCTCCTTGACGGCTCGGATCGACTCGACCTCGCCGGTGGTGACGGCGAGACGCGCGCCGCCCTTGTGAGCAAGCAACATGCGCACTATGTCGCCCTCGTCACCCGGTTCCTTCAAGTCGATGTGCAGGCCGGCGCGGCCTGCGACGACGTCGAGCAGTTCGGCGATCGTGAGCAGCTCGTCGCCGAGCTCAACCTTCAGGTCCGCGTAGGTAAGGCTGTTCGGCGCGCGCCGAGACGGTGTCATGTCGTCGTGGTAATTGACGAAAATGCCGTCGGTGGTGCGCCGCACGTCCAGCTCGACGTAGTCGACGCCGAGCGCGATCGCGCGGTCGTAACGCTCGGCCGCAGGCAGCCCGGGGACGCCGCAGGAACCGCGGTGAGCGCTGATCAATGGGCTCACCGCGCCACAGTAGTTGCTGAGCGCCTATGCGGCACACTGAGGTCATGTCTGGCTTGCATCCGGTTGTCGTCGTCACCGGTGCTACCGGAGCCATCGGGGCAGCGACGGCGTCAGTGCTGGTCCGGCGTGGCGCGCGGGTGCTGCTTCTCGCCCGGCCCACTGACCGCCTGACGGCGGCAGTCAAGAAGTTGGGCGGCGAGGAAAAACGCGTTAGCGGCGTCGGGGTCGACCTTTCTTCTCTGGCGTCAGTGCGCTCCGCGGCCAAGGAAATCGGCCGTACCGTCGGGCACGTCGACGCACTCTTGAACCTCGCCGCCATCTTCTCGAGCGAGTACCGGAAGACCAAGGAGGGCTTCGAGGTGATGCTCGTGACCAACCACCTCGGTCCCTTCCTGCTCACCAATCTGCTGCGGGACCAGCTCGCCGGTAGAGGCCGCGTGATCACCGTGACAGCGCCATCGTCGACACGCGTCGACATCGACCAGCTGACGGACAAGACGAGGTTTCGGCCGCTCGACACTTTTGGCGCCACCAAGGCCGCAAACCTGCTGTTCACGTTCGAGCTGGCGCGCCGGGCCCAACGGTGGGAGGTGCGCGTCAATGCATGTCATCCCGGCCTGGTTCGTTCGGAGCTCATGCGCGAGGCGTGGAGGCCTATCCGACTCATCACGAGAATGGTGTCCAAGCCTCCGGATCGAGCGGCCGAAGACCTTGCCGACCTGGCGATCTCTCCGGCGCACGAGGGCACGACTGGCTGGTTCTTCAAGGGAATCAAGAGGATCGAGCCGCCAAAGTCGACGCTGGACCAGCAGGCCCAGGCCCGCTTGTGGCAGAGGACCGCCGAATTGGTGGAGCTGGAGAAGGCCGGCTTTTAGAAGAACCCGCTTAAGCCTCCCGGAGTGGGAGCCTACGGCTCGCGGATCATCCAGTGCTCGTTCTTCTGGATGTGGCGAGCGGGGTCGGGGTCCATGGCCTTTCGCTCAGGTAGCTCGTAGTAGCGCGAGTCGGCGAGCTCGAAGTTGCCGTCGTGCTCGATGATCCAGACGAACTGGTTGGTCTCATCGATCACCCACGGCCCCATCACGCGAAATCCACCCTGGAGTCGCAGCGGAAGAATTTGCTCTCCCCATTCTCGGGAGAAGGTCTCCAACTCGCCTGGCTTGATCGTGTACATGCGGAGCTGCTGTGTCATTCGCCCCAATCGTAGCGGCGTGAAAGTCCACACCACGCTCCTCGTTTCTTCACACCGCGCTCACAACCTCCCGGAACACTCATCAGTAAAGACCTGCGCGCCGCGCGCGCGGGACGCGCAGTCAACCTCTGGAGTTCAAGGAGTGATCAACATGAGACGCGGGTTGAGTCTGTTGTGGGTGGTGCTGACACTGGTCATCGCCGCCGCCGTCGGTGTGCTGTCGTACCAGGCAGGGGTCTCGACCCAGCTGCCTGCCGGCGCAGCGCTTCCCCCCTACTACTACGAGCCGCACTTCTACGGCTTTGGGCTGTTCGGGTTGCTGTTCTTCGTGTTCATCTTCTTCCTGCTGCTCCGCATCTTCAGCTTCGGACGCTGGGGCGGGGGTCATGGCGGCTGGAAGCGCCACGGCTATGGCAGTGGCGGCGTACCGCCCGCGATCGAGGAGCGCATGCAGGAGTGGCACAAGCGAGCGCACGGCGAGCCGCCGGCGTCGACTCCGCCGCCCGACCAGCGACAGGCGTAGTGCCCGGCAGTCGTGCCGGTGGACGCCCCTCTCCCCAACCCTCTCCCCCGTGGGGGAGAGGGTGCCTGCAGAGACCCCCAACCTTAGGATGGGCACCTTGACAACCATCCTGGTCGTGGATGACGAGCCTCGAATCGTCCAGCTCGTTCGCGACTATCTCGAGCACGGTGGTTTCAACGTGCTCGTGGCGTCTGACGGGCAGACTGCCCTTCGCACGGCGCGCACGGGCCGGCCTGACCTCGTCGTGCTTGACCTTGGCCTACCAGGGCTGGATGGGTTGGACGTCACCCGAGCGCTTCG
>DATCAV010000033.1:0-20583 GCA_036512415.1 Candidatus Dormiibacterota bacterium
GCATCGAGCACGTCTCCGGCGTCGAGGTCTTCCAGCCGTTGGGTCCCGTCCCAACGCGAGTACCGGAACTTCACGGGATCACGCTAGCAGGCCTCCATCCGCCAAGCGCCTTCTCGATGGCCTTCGCAGCGCTCAGGGCAACGTCGTCGCACCAGTTGCGCGCCACCACCTGCACCCCGATGGGCAGGCCCTCTGGCGACGTGCCCGCCCGGACCACAGCGCACGGGTTGCCTCCAAGGCTGTACGGGATCGTGTAGCTGAACTGGTTCTCGAGCCTTGTTTTGGACCCGTATGCAGGCGCCGGGCCGGCGGCGACGGGGCTGAGGATGAGGTCGTATTCCGCCATGAAGCCGAGAAGGCTGGTCCGGAAACCGTCCCAGCGAAGGAACAGAGGCTCTGTGGCGATGCGCTTGCGCCCCCAGTAGCCCAGCGTCACCTCTCGCGCTTCGTCGAGGCCCGGCGGCCGCGCCTGCGTAACCTTGCAGCCGGCCTTCTGCAGAGCGTTTGACGCAGCCCTGACGGCGGCCGTGGTCGCCTTCGTGGGCCTGGTGATGCCATCGTCGGCGTACCAGGCAACCTTCAGTCCTTTGAGGGCGCCCATGCGCCTGGCCATGGGCATCGGAATCACGCCTGAGTCGATACCGTCAGGGCCGGCCAGGATTGGCAGCAAGAGCCACAGGTCGTCGACAAAGCGCGCCATCGGCCCAACCTGGCTGCGGGGGTCGGTGAGCCCGCCGACCAGCTCATAACCACCCGTGCTCGGAACGCGACCGGCGGTTGGCTTGAGCGCGGCAATCCCACAGAAATGCGCCGGCAGCCGGATGCTGCCCCCGGAGTCGCTGCCGATTCCCATCGGCGATCCCCCGGCAGCGATGATCGCGGCCTCACCGCTGCTGCTGCCCCCGGGCGACCGCTGGAGGTTGTAGGGGTTTCGCGTGCCGCCGTGCATCGAGTTGGCGCTGTCGTCGCCGATGCCGCCGGGCGGGCAATTCGTCTTGCCGATCATGATCGCGCCAGCGGCTCGCATCCGCGCCACCACCGTGGCATCCCGCGTCGGGACGTTTTCCGCGAGCTTGCGCAACCCAGCCGTCGTGACCACGCCGGCGGTGTCGAAGATGTCCTTCACCGTAAATGGCACGCCGTGGAGGGGGCCGAGCTTCGCGCCGCGCGAAATGTGGCGGTCGGCGGCTCGGGCCTGGATCAGCGCTTTGTGCCCTTCAGTGCGCACAACGGCGTTCAGATGCGGGTTGATCGCACCGATCTGCTCTATGTGCGCGCTGACAATCTCCTCCGACGAGATCCGCCCCGACCTGATGGCCTTCGCCATCCACGTGGCGGAGGCCCCGATTACGTTTCTCCGGCGGCGGCGCCTCTTCGCCACTTCAGACGACGTCGCCGGGCTTGATGTCGAGGACTTGCACCCCTGAGCCCACGAGCTCCTGCAGGGTGCTCGGCCGGCCGGCCAATGCCGGAAAGGTGCCGAAGTGCATCGGCACGACTGTCTTCACGCCGAGCAGAGCCACCGCCTTAGCCGCCCGCTCGGGACCCATCGTATAAAAGTCGCCGATGGGCAAAAACGCCACATCGAACTTGCCCAGCTCCGCGATGAGAGCCATGTCCCCGAAGACGTCCGTGTCGCCGGCGAAGTAGACCGTGAATCCATTCTCGAACTCGATCACCAGGCCGTGCGCATTCCCGCCATAGACGATGTGGTCGCCGTCGGTGATGCCACACGAGTGCTCCGCGTGAACCAGCGTCACCTTGATGCCGTCGACCTCGATGGTGCCGCCGGTGTTGCCTCCGATCAGGGTCGACGCGTCAACGCCTTTCGAGCCCAGCCAGCTCGTGATCTCGAAGTTGCTGACGATCTTAGGCTTGTGTGCCTTGGCGATCTCGAGCGCGTCATGGACGTGATCGAAATGGCCGTGGGTGATGAACATGAGGTCGCACTTGTCGACCTTCTTCAATTTCTCGGGAGCGACCGGATTGTTCATGACCCAGGGGTCGATGATGATTTCCTTCCACTTGGCGCTTCGGACTTTCCAGGTCCCGTGGCCCACCCACGTGAAGCTGACCTCGGCGTTCAGCGGCATACGTTTCCTCCCTCACTCAGAACGCGAGGTCGATGAGACCTCTAAACGGAAAAGGCGATTCTCCCATAGCGCCAACACGAAGACCCCAATTGCGGCGACAGTCCACAGGTTCGGAAAGATCAGGTCGCAAGGCTGGCGGTAGAACCCGAGCAAGCACAGACCCAGGAGGCCGAGGGTCAGCCAACGCCGCCTCTCGATCGCACGCACCGCGACCAGCAAGACGACCGGCAGGAGCGGCAGCCACTGGTAGGGCCAAACCTCGTTCGGGATCAACGCCCCAAGCGCGAAACCGAGGGCCATGCCGTATGCGGGGTTCCAACCGCTGCGCCATGAGGCCCAGGCCGCCCCCGCCGCAAACAGCACCGCGCTCGCATAAGACAGGATGAGGGCGAGCGAAGACAGGTGCAGGGGGGACGTCACCAGGACGTAGCCACTGCCGCTCGGCACCAGGTAAGGCTCGCCGCCAATCGTGCGGGCGAACAACGTGCGCACCGAGTCGTAAGCGCAGTCGGAGTTGTGCGAGGCGAGCGATGGCAAAAGCACGTGCTGGAAATAGAAGGCGGCGCCGCCGAGGCCCAGGGGGACGAAGCTCAGCCCGCTGACGGCCACCACCACCACGCCAAGAGCCAGTGCGTAGCGGATGCGGTGGGCAGGTCGTGTACCAATCACCATCGCGGCGGGGTAATACTTCAGGGCTGCGACAAGGCCGCCGACCGCGCCCGCCAGAAAGGGCCGGCTTGACTCGAACCAGATCGAGGCCATCGCCCCGAGCAGGATCACGCCGCCACGCTGGCCCGCGCTTATGTCGGCGAACAGAGGTGGGAAGTACGCGGCGATCAGCCAGAACGCCGGCTGCGCCAACCGGTTGGTGATCCCGAGCCTGCGGTAAAGGAGCAGCAGGGCGCCCAGTACCGCCAGCGCATCGATCGCTGTCCACACCTCGACGCCCACGCTCTGTGGCAACAGCGCGAGGGGCACCGCGAGGAGCGCGACCGGAGGCGGGCTCACGAACGCGGCAAGGGTGCCCGGCGGGGCGATGACGTGGGTCTGGGCTATATAAGCGGCGGCCGCGTCATAAAGATGTGAAGGGTCGGTGAGATAGGCGCGAGCGCCCTCCCACATGCCCTCTGCGTCGGGGCGCCGCGGCACGAGTGCGGAGAGCACGAGCACGCGAAGCCAGAACACTCCGGCGAGCGCCCAGTACAGCGCCGGCCGCGACAGGATCTCGGCGGCTGCCTGTCTGAGGCGGCTCAGCACGGCGCCTACCATATGCCGTATGGCCGCCCGCAGACCGAAAAGCCTCACGCCAGTGCGGCGCACAGCGCCCGCGATAGAGGGAGTCGAGGCGCCGGAGCGCATCGCGACCACCGTTTCTGAGCAGAAGATCAACCAGTACCGCAAGCGCCGATATCAGGCGTTGCATGCGGACACGGCGGCGGCAAATAAGCGGCGCGCCACCGGCAAGGCGACCGCTCGCGAGCGCATCGAGATGCTGCTGGACGAAGGCTCATTCGTGGAGCTCGACGTCTTCGCGACGCACCGCGCGCAAGGCTTTGGGATGGAGGACCGGCGAATCGCCGGGGATGGTGTGGTGGCCGGGTTCGGCGAGATCGACCGCCGTCCGGTGGCCGTCTACGCGTACGACGCCACCGTCTACGGCGGCTCGCTGGGCGAGGTGACGGCCGAGAAGATCGTCAAGGTGCAGGAGCTCGCGCTGCGCAACCGGGTGCCCATCATCGGGATCAACGACTCGGGCGGCGCACGGATCCAGGAGGGCGTGGTGGCCCTTGCCGGTTACGCCGACATCTTTTATCGCAACGTGCGCTCTTCAGGTGTGATCCCGCAGATCAGCGTCATCGCCGGTCCCTGCACAGGTGGCGCGGTCTACTCGCCGGCCATCACGGATTTCATCTTCATCGTCGCCGGCCAGGGGTACATGTTCATCACTGGACCAGAGGTGATCCGCGTCGTCACCGGTGAGAAAGTCTCGTTCGACGAGCTGGGCGGCGGCGACGTCCACAACGCGACCTCCGGCGTGGCGCACTTTCTGCCGAAGACCGAGCTGGCGTGCGCAGCCGGCGTCCGCAAGCTGCTCTCTTACCTGCCATCGAGCAACGGCGAGCGACCGCCGTTCGTGCCGACGACCGACGACCCGGAGCGGGCCGACCCCGAGCTGCAGACGATTGTGCCGGAGGCGCCGAACAAGCCGTACGACATGCGCCATGTCGTCTCCCGCGTGCTCGACGACCGCGAATTCTTCGAGGTCCAGCCCTTCTTCGCACCGAACATCGTGGTCGGGCTCGGCCGGCTGGGTGGCCACGTCGTGGGCATCGTGGGCAACCAGCCCAAGGTGCTGGCCGGAGCCATCGACATCAACGCCTCGGTCAAGGCTGCCCGCTTCATCCGTTTCTGCGACGCCTTCGGCATTCCGATCATCTCCTTCGTTGACGTGCCGGGCTATCTGCCCGGACGCGACCAGGAGCACGGCGGGATCATCCGCCACGGCGCCAAGCTCCTTTACGCGTACGCGGAGGCGACTGTTCCCAAGCTGACCGTCATCACGCGCAAGGACTACGGCGGGGCTTACTGCGTGATGTCGCCCAAGCAGATGGGGGCCGATTTGAATCTGGCGTGGCCCACCGCGGAGATTGCGGTGATGGGCCCCGAGGCGGCGGTCAACATCATCTACAAGCGAGATCTCGCGGCGGCTCCGGACCCTGGCGGCCGGCGCAAGGAGCTCGTCGCCGAGTACACCGCGCGATTCGCCAACCCTTACGTGGCAGCCGAGCGCGGATACATCGACGACGTGATCGAGCCGCGCGAGACGCGGCGTGAGCTGTTGCGGGGCCTGGAGCTGTGCCTGCGAAAGACGGTGGAACGGCCACCGAGAAAGCACGGGAACATTCCGCTCTAGGCGGCGAGCCGCCTTATGAGAGGGAACCAGTCGGTTCCCCTCATCGAGCGTGCGGCTGTCGCCGCCGGCTCTGCTCTCCCTCTCGGGATTGGATTTACCTACGAATTGGTTTCTCCAAGCCACGATTGAGGGGTAGCTGAGACAAAGTCATGGCCGGGAGGACCCCGGTCACCCCTGCAGCGCTGGCTCTGAACTAGATTGAAAAGAGCCCCGGCTCGTTGCCAGGGCCCTTCTCAGAAAGTCCGGTTAGTTAGACATCCGCGTAGAGCATGAATTCCCACGGGTGCGGCCTGAGCGCCACCGCTTCGACCTCGCGCTTGCGCTTGTAGTCGATCCAGGTCTCGATGACATCCTTGGTGAACACGTCTCCCTCGAGCATGAAGGCGTGGTCCTTCTCCAGCGCGTTGAGCGCTTCGGCGAGCGAGCCGGGAACTGACTTGATCTTGGCCTTCTCAGCGCCCTCGAGCTCGTAGATGTCCTTGTCCACCGGCTCGGGCGGCATGATCTTGTTCTTGATCCCGTCGAGGCCGGCCATCAAGCAAGCCGAGAACGCCAGGTAGGGGTTGGCGGCCGGGTCCGGCGAGCGGAACTCGACCCGCTTGGTCTTCGGATTGGTCGAGTACATCGGGATGCGAACGCAAGCCGAGCGGTTGCGCTTGGAGTAGACGAGGTTGATCGGCGCCTCATAACCGGGCACCAGGCGCCGGTAGGAGTTGGTCGTCGGCGCGCAGATCGCGAGCAGCGCCGGCGCGTGCTTGAGGAGGCCGCCGATGTAGTGAATGGCCATCTCGCTCAGCCCGGCATAGCCCTTGGTGTCCGCAAAGAGGTTCTGGCCGTCCTTCCACAGACTCTGGTGTATGTGCATCCCGGAGCCGTTGTCCTGGAAGAGCGGCTTGGGCATGAAGGTCGCGACATAGCCGTGCTGCGCGGCGACGTTCTTGATGACGTACTTGAACACCATCATCTTGTCGCCCATCTTGGTCAGCGTGTCGAACCGCATGTCGATCTCGGCCTGGCCGGCGGTGCCCACCTCGTGGTGCTGGACCTCGACCTGGACGCCGGCTTCGATCAGCTTCAACATGATCTCCGACCGCAGGTCCTGCTGCTTGTCTGTCGGCGGGACCGGAAAGTAGCCTTCCTTGTGGCGCGGCCTGAAGGCCATGTTCGGCTCGGAGTTCTTGCCCGAGTTCCAGATGCCTTCCTCGGAGTCGATGTAGTAGTAGCCACTGTGCGCGTTCTGGTCGAACCGCAGTGAGTTGAACAGGTAGAACTCCGCCTCCGGTCCCCAGTAGCTGATATCGGCGATGCCAGAGCGGCGAAGGTATTCCTCGGCCTTCCTGGCGATGAACCGACCGTCGCGGCTATACGGCTCGCGGGTGATCGGATCGATGACGTCGCAGATCAGGAACAGCGTCTTGTGCGAAAGACAGGGGTCGATGGTCGCTGAGTCGGGGTCCGGGATGAGCAGCATGTCGCTTTCATCGATCGCCTGGAAGCCGCGGATGCTCGAGCCGTCGAATCCGAGGCCTTCCTCGAAGCTGTCGACGTCGAGCTCGCTGAGCGGCAGGCTGAAATGCTGCCACGTACCGGGGAGATCGATGAAGCGGACGTCGACCACCTCGACGCCCTCAGCCTTCGCGCGTTCGATTACCTCGCGCGGGCTGGTCTTGCTTCCGGCCTTTGTCGCTACTGCCATCACACCCTCCTGAACCTCATTTGATTTGACGAGCTCGAGGTTCATCGTAGGAATCCCTGGGGCCGGCGATCACGGTCCACCCCCACGAATCTGCGGAGCCTTTTTACGTGTGGATGACACGAGAAAAGATATCCACAGGCCACCGCATGTCGTGTGGGCTGCACGAGAGGCGTGCGGCTCCTTCGGCACAACCACACGTTTCGAGGCAGCTTGAGCGTGCCCTAGCTTTGGTCCACGCAGTCATTCGTGGGGTTTGCCCAGGAGGTGAGGTCGTTTTGTCAGGTTCGAACATTCAGCTGACCATCCAACGCGACGCTGGAGTCGCCCGGTTGTTAGGACGCGCGCTCATGAAGCGCAAGTGGATGCTCGGGATCGCGGCGGGCGTTGCCGGAGTCGGCGCGCTGCTCCCAATCGCCGTTCTGGCCGACGATCCGACGGCCACCCAGGCGGCCGGAGTCGCTGCCGACACCGTCTGGGTGATCACTGCGGCCTGCCTTGTCATGTTCATGCAGGCCGGCTTCGCGATGCTCGAGGTGGGCTTCAGCCGCATGAAGAACGTCGGCACTGTCGTTGCCAAGGTGGTGACGAACCTCAGCGTCAGCTCGATCAGCTACTGGGCGGTCGGGTTTGGATTCGCATTCGGCGCAGGGGGCCTCTTCGCCTTCATCGGCGGCAGCGGCTTCTTCCCGACCTTCAGCCCCGGCTCGGCCTTGAACCTGCCGGCCCTGTCGTTCAGCACGGTCCCCGCCTCGGGCAAGTTCTTCTTCGAGTTTGTCTTCTGCGCGGTGTCCCTCGCCATCGTCTGGGGCACGATGATCGAGCGGACCAAGTTCATCGTCTACATCCTGTTCGGCATCCCCTTCGCCGCCTTCATCTATCCGCTCATCAGCCACCAGCTGTTTGGTGGTGGGTTCCTGATGGCGACGCTGGGCAGCCAGGACTTCGCCGGCTCGACGGTGGTGCACCTCACCGGGGCCACGGCCGGCCTCGCCGGGCTGCTGCTTCTCGGACCGCGCATCGGGAAGTACGAGAAGGGCAGGCCCAACGCCATCCCAGGCCACAACATGCCGCTCGCTCAGCTGGGCGTGCTGATCCTGTGGTTCGGGTGGTTCGGCTTCAACCCGGGCTCGACGCTCAACGCCACCAACCTTCACTTCGCTGACGTCGTGGTGGTCACCAACCTGGCGGCGGCCGCGGGTGCGATGGCTGCGCTGGCCACGATCTACCTGGTCACCAAGACCATGGACGTCGGCATGATCGGCAACGGCGCCATCGCGGCCCTTGTCGCCATCACCGCGCCGTCCGGTTACGTCGAGCCGTGGGCCGCCGTCGTCATCGGGGCGGTCGCCGGCGTGATCGTGGTGGGTGGAGTCCTCGCCCTCGACAAGTATCTCGACGATCCGGTCGGGGCGTTGCCCGCCCACGGGCTGGCAGGCATCTGGGGCACGCTCAGCTGCGGCTTGTTCACGGTGCCCGCGCTCGCCAAGTTCAACGGCGTCGGTCAGGGCGGCCTCTTCTACACGGGCAGCTTCCACCAGCTCGGCGCGCAGGCGATTGCAGTCACGGCTTCGTTCGTGACGGTGTTCGTCCTCAGCTACGCGCTGTTCTGGATCATCAAGAAGACCGTCGGCCTGCGCGTCTCGGCTCGAGAAGAGATGGACGGGCTCGACATCAGCGAGCACGGCATGTGGGGCTACCCCGAATCGTTCATGCCGGTGCCTGGCGGCATCTACCGTCCCGCTGACACACCGACTGTTATGCCACATCATTCGACGGAGTCGATTCCGACTCACGGGGAGGTGGCGCGAGCATGAAGATGGTTATGGCGGTCATCCGGCACGAGCGGCTGCAGGAGGTGCAGGACGTGCTCGACGAGTGTGGTGTGTCGGGCGTCACCGTGACCGAGGTCAAGGGGTGTGGCGCCCAGAGGGGCTACACCGAGAAATATCGAGGCACCGCAGTACACATCTCGCTGCGGCCTCGCCTGAAGATCGAGGCGGTGATGCGCGCCGAGATCGTCAAGACGGTGGTTGACAAGATGGCGGCGGCCGCGCGCACCGGCGAGGTGGGCGACGGCAAGATCTTCGTCCTCGACGTGGAGGACGCCATCAGGATCCGGACAGGCGAACACGGCGCGGAGACAGTCCAACATGCGGAACGCTCAATGTGGGGTCACTAACGCTCCGCAAGGCCTTCGGCCTCGCTCCGCTTATGAGAGGGAACCAGTCGGTTCCCTCTCATCGACCCGGCGGCTTCGCCGGCGGGTCTGCTCTCCCTCCCGGGATTGGATTTATTACGAACTAGTTTCTCCACGCTGCGATTGGGAGTGGAGTAAACAAAGTTATGGCCGGGGGGGACCCCGGCCAACCTTGCTGCGCTAGCGCCCTAGCGGGCTTATGGGAGGGAACCAGTCGGTTCCCTCCCATCGCCGGGTCGGCTTTGCCGACGCGGCTGCTCTCCCTCCCGGGATTGGATTTATTACGAACTAGTTTCTCCACGCTGCGATTGGGAGTGGAGTAAACAAAGTTATGGCCGGGGGGGACCCCGGCCAACCTTGCTGCGCTAGCGCCCTAGCGGGCTTATGAGAGGGAACCAGTCGGTTCCCTCTCATCGACCCGGCGGCTTCGCCGGCGGGTCTGCTCTCCTTCCCGGGATTGGATTAATTAAGAACCAATTTTCTCCTGGCCACGATTGGGAGTAGCGGGAACAAAGTCATGGCCGGGGGGACCCCGGCCAACCCTGCTGCGCTAGTGGTTAGTTAGGCGCTTGTTTTGACGTCGGCTGCGACTGTCGGGACGTGCTTCTCGATCCACTCGCGGATCGGGTTGGCGCTGCCCGGGTAGCCGACCATCCGGTCGACCAGCTTTCCGTCCTTGAACATGCCAAGGGTCGGCATTGCCATCACTCCGTACTGGATGGCGATGTCCTGGTTGACGTCCACATCGATCTTGCCGATCGTGACCTTGCCCTCGAACTCGACCGCCAGGCGCTCGAGCGCGGGAGTCATCATCCGGCAAGGAGGGCACCAGTCGGCGTAGAAGTCCACGATCACCGGCAATGCCGCCGAAAGGACGTCGGCCTCGAAAGTCGGTCCATCGAGGTGCCTGAGGTTGTCCACGCCAATTACAAGCGATGCATCTCGGCCGCTATTCCGCCACAGTGTGCCTGTGGATGAAGCGCTAGCCGGCGAAATCGTGGCCGCCGAAGCGGTCCTGAGGGGACCCTCTCCGGACGCCTGGTTCGACCGCCTTGACGGGGAGGCGGAGAGCCTGGAGGCGGCGCTGGGATCGGCGCTCGAGCACGACCAGGAGCAGGGTTTGAGCCTCGCCGGCGCCGTCTGGCCGTACTGGATGGCGCGTGACAAGGTCAAGGCCGGACGGGACTGGCTGGGCCGCCTCCTCGAGGCTTCCGAGTGGGGAGAGCGGACGGAGGCCAGGGCGAAAGCGCTGTACGGAGCAGGCACGTTGGCTTTCACCCAGGGCGACCGGGAGCCCTCGCTGCGTTTCCACACGGAGAGCCTGGCAATCGCCCGAGAGCATCGCAACCTGCAGCTCGAGGCCGATGCGCTCATCGGCCTGGCGTGCGTCTCCCTGCTCGATGGCAACGCCGTGGTCATGCTGCAGCACGCGCAATCCAGCTTGGAAGCGGCGCGGGCAGCCGGCGATGAGCAGCGCGTCGCGACGGCCCTCGAACGTCTACAGGAAGCAGAACGGCTCGAGGCCGGGAGCGGGCCGGACCACGAGCCGGCTGCCGTCGAAGCCCTTGATGTGCCGGAGTCTCAACCCCCCGCATAATCGATCGGTGTCGACGGCTCAGGCTGCCCAGCCACCTTCGCCCTTTGCCGTAGCGCTGAGGCAGTTCGGCGACCGGCTGTTCGAGGCGGCGCCGGGCCTCACGACCTGGATCCTTCTTCTCGCGCCCGCCTGGATCTCGATCATCTTCCACTCGACTGGCGCGCTCATCGTTGCCAGCGTCGTCCTTATTTACGACGTCTACTGGTTGTTCCGGGCAGTCACGGTGGTCGGTGGGATCTACAGCACGATGCACCGGATGCGGCTGGACATGAAGAAGGACTGGCTCGCTGTCTGTGTCGAGGAGGGTAAAAACGGCGAACACGATCCCCTCCAGTACATGCACCTGTGCGTGATCCCGACCTACACCGAGCCGTACCACGTGCTCGAGCGCACGGTGCAGGCGATCGCGGACGCCAACTATCCCGCGCACCTGAAGATGATCGGGATCATCACGCGAGAGACAGATCTTCCGGGCTGGGAGAACGTCGCCCGGCTGAAGGAGAAATTTGGCGGCCAGTTGGGCGGCTTCTATCACATCAAGGATCCGCTCGAACCGGGAATCGTGGTCGGAAAGTCCGCAGCGATGAACTGGGGTGGTCGCTGGATGGTGCGCGTGCTGACCGAGCAAGGTCTCGACCTCAGCAAGGTGCTGATCACTGACCTCGATTCGGACTACCGCGTTCACCCCGAGTATTTCGCCTGGATCAGCTTTCACCATGCACGCGAGCCGTTGCGGGACTACGCGATCTGGCAGCCGGTGCCTCTATTTCACAACAACATCTGGGAGGTGCCGATGGCGGTGCGCGTGATGTCGGCGATCACGTCGCAGTGGCAGATGTTCTTGCACTCGCGGCCTCACCGCCTGGTCGCATTCAGCAGCTACACGTGCAGCCTCGAGTTCGTCCACAGGGTGGGCTACTGGGACAAGGACGTGATCCCTGAGGACTCGCGGTTCTACTGGAAGGCATTCTTTGCGTTTGGCGCGCGCTTCCATGTCAAGTCGGTGTACCTGCCGATCTACGGGGACTCGCCCAACTCACGTGATTACGCCTCCACCCACATGAGCCAGTACAACCAGATCAAGCGTTGGGCTTGGGGAGTCACCGACGTCCCATATGTCTTGATCCGGCTCTTCAGGCATACCGAGATCTCACGGTGGCTGCGCTTCCGGCGCTTCTACAACCTCTTCGCCAACCACCTCAACTGGGTGTTTCTGCCGCTGCTGCTGATGTTCGGCGCCTCCGTGCCTCTATGGGTCAGCACCGATTTCTCGCTGACCGACGTGGGCCAGACGTTGTGGTCCGCCTCAAGCGTCCTGCTCTCGACCACCCTCTCGATGGTGATCTTCTTCATGTACTTCGAGTACCTGATCCTGCCGCCCAAGCCGAAGGAGTGGCCGCTATGGAAGAAGGTAGGCGTCCACCTGCAGTACCTCGCGTACCCGGTGATCGGCCTCGTGATGAGCGTGGTGCCGGCGCTGGAAGCGCACACGAGACTGTTGCTGGGTGCCTACCTCGAATACAAGGTGACAGAGAAGGCGTAGAGCCCGAGGTTGATCGCTAGCGCGGCAGGGTTGGCCGGGTCCCCCCGGCCATTGCTTTGTTTCCCGCGTCTCCAATCGCGGCATCGAGAAACTAATTCGTAATTAAGCCAATCCCGGGAGAGAGAGCAGCCACGCGCGAAGCGCCTGGCGATGAGAGAGGACCGACTGGTCCTTTCTCATAAGGGTCGAAGACCCGCCTATGCCCCGCAAACAGGGCTGTTGATGATCCACGGTAAGCAGAACTGCGGGCCGGCCAGCGCCCACAGGGTGAGCAGCGCAACGATCGCCAGGAAGATCACGTAGCCCGTGCCGGTGTAGATGTTGCGGCCGGGGACCGGCCAGCTCTTCCAGCCCAATCTCTTGGCGACCCTGGGGCCGCCGATCGCGTCGATGAACGGCCAGAGGAGGAGCACTCCGACCACCAGCGGCGGGATGACGAGCGACATGATCAGCTCGGGTCCGAGCTTGAGGAACTGGAAGAGGAACAGGAAGTACCAGTCGGGGCGCGGGACGGTGACTGCGCGCGGGTCGGCGGGCGACTCGAGCTGCAGGTTCTTCTGAACGTAAAAGGCAAGCAGGCCTACCGTCACGAGCATCACCACGGCGATAATCGGATACGGCCAGAAGTGGTCGGGGAAGAACGGGTGCGTGTCCTCGTCGGGCATGTCGTCGGCGAGGTGGTGGCCCGCGGCGCCCATGAGGATGGGGAAGAGGGCAAGTCCGACCACGACCGGGTAGAGGATGTGGTCATGCCCGATCGGCAGCCGCTTCCACTCCGGCTCGAGGACATGGCCCCCGTGCGACTCGACCTCGATGATCGGGATCACTGTCGCGGCGGTCGCCGCCCCCGGTCCTTCCATGCGTATTGACTCGTCGCTCATCACATCGGCTCCGAAATACCGTGGGCGCGGATGAAGCGGAAGTGGACGTACATCAGGAGCGTGATCAGGGCCGGCAGCAGGAACACGTGAACCGTGAAGAACCGCTGGAGCGTGGCCGGCCCGACGACCGCTCCGCCCTGGAGGATCTCGCGGATGAACGCGCCCAGCTGCGCGGGTGGGGCCGAGCCGGCGATCTTGATGGTGACTTCGGTGGCGAAGTAGGCCTTGGTATCCCAGGGCAGAAGGTAGCCGCTGAGCGAGAAGACCAGGATGATCAGCAGCATGACGATGCCTACCATCCAGTTCAGCTCGCGCGGCGCCCGATATGAGCCGGTCCAGTAGACCCTGGCCATGTGGATCAGGACCATGATGATCAGGATGTTGGCGCCCCAGAAGTGGATGCCGCGAATGAGCCAGCCGAGGTAGGCGGTGCTCTGGATGTACTTCACGCTGTCGTAGGCGGGCGAATTTCCGATCACTCCGGCATCGGGGACGTAGTAGAGCGACAGGAGGATGCCCGTCAGCAGCTGCAGGACGATGAGGATGAAGACCATCCCGCCGAAGCAGTAATAGAAAGCGTTTGCGAAGTTCGGGACTCGTTGGTAGAGAGCCTCGTCAACCGACTTTGTGAATGGATAGCGCTCGTCCAGCCAATTCACCACCGCCAGCTGAATCTCGCGCGGGTGGGGGATCGCCATCTAAAAACCGAGAACTATTCCGTCGACGCTGATTGTGCCCGGGTCCGTCGCCTGCTCCCACTTGAGGTGCGAGAGCGGGAAGGCCGCGGGCCCGTGGAGCACCGTGCCGTCGAGGTGGAACCGCGACCCGTGGCATGGACAATCGAACGTCTTGGCGTCCGTGTTGAGGGCGATCGAGCAGCCCAGGTGCGAGCAGTTGATCGCGAACACGTCGACCTTGCCCTGGTTCTTGACGACGAAGCCGCTGAAAGCCAGCTCGCCGGGGCCGTTGTCGCCGCCGCCGTCGGCCATGATAAACGCCGAGTTGGGGCTGGTCGGGGCGTCGAACTTGATCGCGTCTCCGTCAGCGAGCTGGTCCAACGGCTTGCCGATCGAGACCGTCAAGGCCGTCTTCTTCTGCCCCTTGGGGGGCGCCGGCCAGAGGAAGACGAGGATGGGGGCCAGGCCGGTGACGACGGTTGCGGTCAATAGGCTTGCCATCCACCAGCCGAGGAATGTTCGGCGGGTGAATCGCGGCTGCGCCGGCGAATCTGCCATCCGGCCCGAATTCTAACGGGCCGGGACGCTAGCTTGCGAGGGGGGGTAGGCCGATCGCCTGGCGCACCTCCACCATCGTCTGCCGGGCAACCTCACGTGCCTTCTCGCTTCCCTCATCGAGGATGGCCGCGACGATCTCCGGCGTCAGGGTGGCTCGCTTCTCTCGAAATGGCTTGAAGACCTCGATCATCCTCTCGGCCAGGAGCTTCTTCTTTTCACCGCAGCCGATCTGAGCCTTGCGGCACAGGTCCCAGTAGTGCTGCCAATCGTCGAAGAACAACTTGTAGAAGGCGCACACGTTGCAGGTGCGCGGGTGGCCGGGCTGTGTCATGTAAATGCGCTTCACATCGGTGACCATGCTCTGCACCTGCTTGCGCAGCACGGCGGGGTCGTCGGTGACCCCGATGATGTTGCCCACCGTTTTCGACATGCGCTGCTTGCCATCGGTGCCGAGAATGAGCGGAGACTCGGTCAGCAGCGCCCTGGGCTCGGGAAACACCGGGGCATACGTGCGGTTGAATTTGCGAACCACTTCGCGGATCAGCTCGAGGTGAGGGAGTTGGTCCTTGCCAACCGGAACCCCGCCGCCTTTGACGATGACGATGTCGGCGCCCTGGAGCACCGGGTAGGAGAGGAGGCCCAGGTTCACGTTGTCGGGATGCTTCTTGACCATCTCTTTAAAGGTCGGCGTCCGCAACAGCCAGCTGAGCGGAGTGACCATCGACAGCAGTAGAGCGAGCTCTGCCACCTCTGGAACTCTTG
Organism: Candidatus Dormiibacterota bacterium; assembly: GCA_036512415.1. Classification (GTDB taxonomy): domain Bacteria; phylum Chloroflexota; class Dormibacteria; order Dormibacterales; family Dormibacteraceae; genus Palsa-872. Next base: position 14,919 of record DATCAV010000033.1, read on the forward strand.
ACTGCTGGTAGATGACGCTCCGCTTTGGGTCGAGCCCAACCGCGATGAGGTCGGCCGTGAGGTCGTAAATCTTACTTTCGACCGTGTGACCGTCCGGCTCCGTCGTCAGCGCGTGGTAGTCGGCCACAAAGTAGAAACACTCGTACTCGTTTTGCAGGTTGACCCAGTTCTTGGCGGCGCCCAGGTAGTTGCCCAGGTGGAACCTCCCGGTGGGCCGCATGCCGCTCAAGATCCTCATCCGATCCGCCATGTGACCCCGAACTCTAGCGGTACCATGCAGCCAGTTGCCAGAGCACGACGCCTCACCACCCGTCTCTCAAGCCACCACTGCCGGCCTTGGTTCACGGGCGCTCCGCAACACGGTCCTGATCCTTGGCGCGCGAGTCGTTTCGCGACTGATCGCCCTGGTGACAGTTTTGGCCACCGCCGCGAGTCTGCAAGCCTCGCGCTTCGGGGTCTTCAACACCGTGGTGACGGTGACCGCGCTGGTGGCGCCGGTATTCCTCGACCTCGGCTTCAACGTCCTGTATCAGCGCGAAGGGGCACGCCATCCGTCCGAGATCGAGCGCTACCTGCAGAACCTGATGAGTGCGCGCCTTGTCCTCGCGGTTATCTCGCTGCCGGTGCTCGCGATAGCGCTGCATTTCCTGGGCCTCAGCAACCTGCTGATCCCCGGCTACGTCCTTATGGTGTTGACCTCCTACGCCAATCTGCTGCGCTACACGCTCTATGTGCTGCAGCGCCTCGGCTTCGAAGCCGTTGCGATCGTTCTCGAAAGCTTGCTGCTCCTCGGGCTGACGCTGATCGGTGTGCTCAACCACATGGGAGTTACGTATTTCCTGTGGGCGTATGTCGCGATGTACGCATTCGATTGCGTCTTCTTTTCGGTGCTGCTCTACTCACTCAAAATCGCCCGTTTCCGGTGGCGCTTCGAAACGCCACTGCTCAAGCAGTGGTTCTGGATGGGCCTCCCCTTCGCGGTCACCTTTGTCCTGACGACTCTCTATTGGAAGCTGGACGTGCCGCTCCTTCAGTTCTTCAGGGGCAGCACAGAGGTCGGCTGGTACTCGCTGGCATACAAGCCCTTCGAGGCTGTTCTGTTCGTGCCGATCACCATGTTGGGCGTTGTGCTGCCCGCGCTGGCCTTGTATCAGCGCGCCTCCCCTGACCGCCTGAGGGCGGCAGTGGTCATGTTCTTCAAAGCGCTCCTGATGTTGGGCTGGCCTCTATCCATCGGGGTGGTGATCCTCGCCCGCCCGCTCGCGGGCCTCTTGCCCAACTTTTACCCGCAGTCGATTCCAGCCCTGCAGATCCTGGCCCTCGCGTATGGGTTCGCCTTCGTCAACAACGCCTTCATCGGGGCGCTGACGGTTCTCGACCGCCAGGCTTCCTACGCAAAGGCTGCCGGCGCCAGCCTGATCGTCAACCTCATCTTCAACCTCATCCTCATCCCGCCATTTGGCTACATCGCCGCGGCCTGGACGACGGTCGTGACGGAGATCGTCCTGGTCGGCGTAGGTTGGTGGTTGACTGCAAAACACCTTGGCAACCTGCATCTGCCGGCGGCCTCATGGCGCCCCATTCTTGCGGGCGCTGTGATGGGCGTGGTGTTGTATCCCTTTCGCGACGTGCACGGCGCCGCCGTCCTTCTGGTGGTGTTGCTGGGGATTGCTGTGTATGCGGCGGCCGTCATCCTGGTGAGGGCCATGACTCGCGAGGAAATCGACTTTGTGCGGTCTGCGCTCCTGAGGCGGCCGACGTGAAGCCCGTCTTCTTGAAGCCTCGCGGGGCCACGGAGCCCGTGCCGTGGGAAGAGATCGCAGTCGATGCTCCCGAGATCGGTCCGCAGACAGTGCTGGACGAGGCCCAGTTCGTCGCCATCGACGTCGAAACGACGGGCAACGCGCCTTTTCTGGTGCTCGAGCTTGGCGCCGAGCGATTCAAGCTGTCGGGCCCACTTTCTTTTTTCGACACGCTTGTCGACTGCCGCGCGCCGATCAATCCCTACGCGAAGAAGCGCCACCACATCGATCGGTCGATGTTGATCGGGGCACCAGAATTTCGTGACGCCCGCAGGGCGTTCCTTCGTTTCGCCCAGGGTGCGGTGCTGGTGGAGCACAGCCACGATGCCTTCGACACCTGGCTGGTGGGCCGGGGACTGGAGAGCCCGCTGCAGCACCCGATCATCGACACGTCGGCTCTCGCACGGCTGGTGCTGGAACTGCCCAAAGGACAGACGCCCGGCCTGGCTCGGCTGGTGGAGGTCCTCGAGCTCGACGTCACCCCGGCCCACGCCGCGCTGGACGACGCGCGTGCAACCGCCATGGTTTTTCGCGCTCTGGTCGCTCGAGCCCGCGAGACCTTCGACTGGACGACGGTGGGTGAGATCCTTGCGGTGCTCCCGCGGCCAGTGGTCGACCGGACGGCGGCTAATCGAACAGGGTCATCTGCAGGTCGGGCTCCGGGTGCTCGAGGCCCGACAGCCCAACCCCAATCAGGCGCACTGCCCGCGACTCGACGTGGGACTTCTCCAACGCCGACTGGGCGGCCCGAAAGATCGTCTCGACGTCGTCGGTCGGGCTCGTCCGGCTCACCTGGCGGCTCACCAGACGGAAGTCCGGCAACTTGAGCTTCACGTAGATCGTCCGGGCGCGCACGCCCTCGGCAATCAGCCGCTCGACCACGCGATTGGTGAGCTCGCGCAGCGCCTTGTCCAGCTCCTCTCGATCGCTGACGTCCCGCTCGAATGTGATCTCGGCCGAGATCGTCTTCGCCGGCTTGCTGCCGTCAACCGGCGCCCGGTCGCGACCCTGGGCAAGCCTCTGCAGAACCGCCCCGCCGACCCCCAGCGCCTGGACCAGGCGCTGCGTCTCGTAGGTGGCAAGCTCGCCGACCGTGCGCACGCCCATGGCATGGAGCCGCTCCTCGGTCTTTGGGCCCAGGCCGGGGATGGCGCCGATAGGGAGGGCGGCGAGGAAATCGGCCTCGGTGCCCGGTAGCACGAGAACCAGCCCGTCCGGTTTTCGAGTGCCACTCGCGACCTTGGCTACCAGCTTTGAGGTCGCGGCGCCCACCGATGCGGTCAGGCCGACCTCGGTGTGGATCTGGAACTTGATACGCCGCGCGACCTCGTCTGGCGTCGAGGTGCCATGGCGGGTCCGTGCTGTCACGTCGAGGTAGGCCTCATCGAGCGCCACGCCCTCGACCAGCTCCGGCGAGGTAAACCGGCGAAATATCTGATGGACGAGCCGGCTCGCCTCCCGGTAACGGGCGCCGTCGGGGTTGACCACCATCAGCTGGGGGCACAGCTGCAGCGCCTCGTGAAGTGGCATCGCCGAACGCACGCCGAAGGCGCGGGCCTCGTACGAAGCGCCCATCACGACTGCCCGGCGCGAGCGTCCAGCCACAGCCACCGGGATACCGCGGAGCTTGATGTCGTCTCGCTGGTGGACGGAGGTATAGAAGGCGTCGAGGTCAACGTGGAGGATGGTGCGCGGCCAATTCTCGGGTCGAGGCATCTGGGTGTCCCGGCCAGTCTGCCACAACAACTTGTGGCTTACTTACGTTTGGCGCGCTCCTTGTGGCGCCTAAGGAGACGTCAGGGTGTTAGCCGAGAACCGTGTCAGGGGCGCCGGCGGCGGTGGTCCGCCCTGTGGTCCAACCATCCGGCCAAGCATAGAGTCGCCGTCAGGGGGGAGCGCCGGGCACTGCCTCTGCCAGGCCCGCCACCCCAAGGGGGGAGTCCCCCTTCGAATCACGATCCAGAACCACCAGTAGAATCCGCAACGCAGTGAAGGGTGTGATTCTCGCGGGCGGAACCGGCAGCCGGCTGCATCCCCTCACGCTGATCACCAACAAGCACCTGCTTCCCCTTTACGACCGGCCGATGATCAGCTACGCGATCGAAGCCATGGTCAGGGCAGGGGTGTCGGAGATGATGCTGGTCACCGGTGGCACGCATGCCGGCGAGTTCCTGCGCCTGCTCGGCAACGGCCACGAGTTCGGCATCGACCGCCTGTTCTACGCGTACCAGGAAAAGCCGGGCGGCATAGCCGAGGCATTGAGCCTCGCCGAGAGGTTCGTCGATCGCGACCGGGTGATGGTGATGCTCGGCGACAACATCTTCGAGTGGTCGCTGAAATCCTGTGTCGACGCATTCGCGAAACAGCCCCACGGAGCTCGGGTGGTTCTCACTCACGAGACCGACAGGGAGCACCTGCGTCACCTCGGAGTCGCCCACCTGAACGGCGCGCGCCGCATCGAGCACATAGTCGAAAAGCCCGACGCGCCGCCGAGCGAGTTCGCGGTCACGGGTGTCTATTTCTATGACGAGACCGTGTGGCGCGTGCTCGGCGAGCTGAAGCCATCGGGCCGCGGCGAGCTCGAGATCACCGATGTGAACAACTGGTATCTCGACCACGACCTGATCGAATACGACATAGTCGAAGGCTTCTGGGGGGACGCAGGCGAGTCGATGCAGGCGTACTACCAGGTGCAGGATTTTGTGCGGGTCAACGGGGTGAACCGGGAGAAATGACTTGGGGTCGGTGATCGACGGGGTTGTCATCAAGGAGCTCGTCACGCACGCCGACGAGCGGGGATTCTTTCGCGAGGTGATTCGCGAGTCGGACGGGTTCTTCGACCACTTCGGTCAATGGAGCCATTCGCTGATGTACCCGGGCGCCACCAAGGCGTGGCACATCCATCAAAAGCAGACCGACTGGTGGTATGTGATCGGTTCTCTCAAGGTCGCGCTTTACGACACGCGCGAGGGATCGCCGACCAAAGGCCAGCTGATGGAGCTGCTGATGGGGGACCTGCATGCGACCTGCCTGAAGATCCCGCCTGGCGTGGCCCACGGGTGCCGCGCGCTGGAGCTGAGCCACATGCTGTACGTCACCTCCAGCGTTTACGACCCCGCAGACGAGGGCCGGATTCCGCACGACGACCCCTCGATCGGTTACGACTGGACCACGGGCCCCGCGATCAAATGAGCCTGCGCTCGCCGAGGCGCCTCCTCGTCGCGGGGGCCGCCGGCTTCATCGGCTCCAACTTCGTGCGCCTCCTGCGCGCCACCAGGCCGGAGGTCGAGATAACGGTCCTGGACAAGCTCACGTACGCGGGCAACCTCGCCAACCTGGCGGAGTTCGAGGGACAGCCTGGCTATCGCTTCGTGCACGGCGACATATGCGATGACAAGGTCGTCAAGAAGCTGGCAAAAGAGGTCGACGGCATAGTCAACTTTGCCGCTGAGACGCATGTCGATCGATCTCTCATGGACCCGTTCACCTTCATCGAGACCGACGTCCGCGGGACGGCGGTGCTGTGCGAGGCCGCACGCGAGTTTCGCCACGAGGTGTTCCTGCTCGTAAGCACTGACGAGGTGTATGGCGAGGTCATGGACGGGCGCTCAAAGGAGAGCGATCCATTTCGCCCGCGCAGCCCGTACTCGGCCTCGAAGGCGGGAGGCGAGCACATCGCGCACGCATACGCGGCGAGCTTCGGCCTCCCGTTGCTGGTAACCCGCGGCTCCAACACGTACGGGCCGTATCAGTACCCCGAGAAGCTGATCCCGGTACTCGTCACCAACGCCATCGACGACCTCGCACTGCCCCTTTACGGTGAGGGCGCGGCGGTGCGGGACTACGTCTACGTGGAGGATCAC
>DATCAV010000034.1:0-2401 GCA_036512415.1 Candidatus Dormiibacterota bacterium
GGCCGCTTCTCCGCCTGCGCCTGCTTGCGTTCTGCGTCCAGCTCTTCGGCCGTGCAGTAACAGCGGTAGGCCTTGCCCTCGGCGATCAGCCTGGCCGCGTGCTCCTTGTAGATGTCAAGCCGCTCCGACTGGCGGTATGGACCCACCGGCCCGCCTTTGTCGGGGCCCTCATCCCAGTCGAGGCCGAGCCAGTGCAGCCCTGCGTAGATGACCTGCTCGTACTCGGGACGGTTTCGCTCGACGTCCGTGTCGTCGATCCGCAGCACGAAAGTTCCGCCGTTGGCACGAGCGAAGATCAAGTTGTAAAGGGCGCTGCTGGCGGTGCCTAGGTGGGCGAACCCGGTGGGGCTCGGCGCGATACGCACCCGGACGGAAGGCTTCTCAGACACCGCCATATGCTAAGTGTCCCGCGCCGGTGGCTCCGTCGCGTCTGCGCGGCCTAGTCGGCCGGGCGCCTGCGGCGCTGAAGCCTGCGGAAAGGGGCCCGTCGCCGCGTCATTACGCATCTAACGATGCGCTCCTAGCTGCGCCACCCTTTCTTTTGGCTCCGGCCGCCGATGCCGCGGATACACGGCGGATCCCCCAGCGCGGGACACTACGAGCGTGACCCCAGTGCCAGGATTGCTCGCCCTTGTCGGGGGCGATGAGTTCAACCCCGGCAACGAGGAGCAGGACCGCATGCTCGCGAGCGCAGCCGGTCCTGGCACGGCCTTTGTCTTGCCCACCGCGGCCGCGCGCCAGAAGCCTGAGCAGTCGGTCGCACACGCCAAGGCGTGGTTTCGCCACTTCCGCATCGAGCTCGAGGAGCTGCCTGTGCTGAAGCGTGCTGACGCGAAGTCCCCCGCTCTGGCCGAGCTCGCTCGCGCGGGGGGCCTCTTCTACCTGGTCGGCGGCGATCCAGGTTGGGTCGCCGAGGTCCTGCGGGGCTCGGCCGTGTGGGCTGCGATGTTCGAGGCATGGCGCGACGGGGCCGCGCTCGCCGGCTCGTCGGCGGGGGCGATGGTGCTAGGCAGCCACACGCTCGTCCGCGCGAAATGGCCGAATCACGTCAATCGCCGGCCGGCCGGCGCGCTCGGCCTTGTGGCGAAGACGGCGGTGCTGCCTCATTACGACACGTTCGGCCACAAATGGATCGAGTCGGCGCAGGCAGCCGCACCGGACCTGACTCTTCTCGGCATCGATGAACGTAGCGCTGCGGTGTGGGACGGCGTCACCTGGCTGGCCGCAGGACCGGGTGCCGTGACGGTCATCAGCGGGGCCAAGGTCGCTCGGTTCACGTCCGGCCAGAGCGTGCCGGGGCTTAGGCGGCCCGCACGTATGCTTCCGAAAGCGTGATCGCCTCGGTGCTCAACCGCCCGCCCAAGAGGCTGCAGGCCGAGGTCATCCAGCTGGGCTCGCTGATGGTGCACCACATGCACGGCGGTCGCGGCACTCCCGTGCTCTTCATTCACGGTCTTGGCTCTTCCGGCTATATGGAGTGGCGTTTCAACCTCGAGCCCGCCGCTGCTCGCCATCGCGTCTACGCGCCCGACCTGCCCGGGTTCGGTCGGACCGAGAAGCCCCGCGCTCGATACGGCGTCGCGTACTTCACCAGGTTCATCGAGCGCTACATGGACGATCGGGGCTTACGATCGGCCGCGGTCGTCGGGGCGTCGCTGGGTGGCCGAGTCGCCCTAGAGCTTGCGCTGGAGCACCCAAAGCGGGTTCGCAAGCTGGTCCTGGTGAACGCCTTGGGTCTCGGCCGCCCGAAGGTGCAGCTCTCGTATGGATTGCTGACGCTGCCCCGGCTGGGCGAGGCGTTCATGAAGGTCGCCGGCGACGCCGTTCGACTGGCGCCGCGGCGGGTCATCCGCCGCGTTGCGGCCAGATACGTTGGAGCCAGGGGTGACCTGAACAGAACGATGGACGACGACTACTTCGCCAACCTGCGCGAGCTGTACGCCGCCGAGGGTTACCCCGACGCCTACCTGGCCACCATCCGCTCGCTGATGACGCCCAAGGCTTTGCTGGGCGCTGAGTACGACCTGTCGAAAAGGCTTGGAGAGATCAAGGTGCCGGTACAGCTGATCTGGGGTGACAATGACCCGCTTTTCCCTTTGGCTCATGCCGCCAATGCGCACAGGTTGATCCCGCACTCGCGGCTGACTGTTCTGGAGGGCGCCGGCCACACTCCTCAGGCAGAGCGCCCTGAGGAGTTCAACCGCGTCCTGGAAAATTTCCTCGCCTCCTAACGGAGGCCAGCCCGGGATGTTCGACCGATCTCCGGCGCAGCACAAGTCGTACACCGGGCCGGAATACCGGGCGCTGGTCGACGCCCCGCTCGACCCTCTCGTCCATCCGGACCCGCAGCACCCGCCACGCCTTTATCGGATGGTCCGCCGGTTCGTGCGGTGGCTCGTGC
>DATCAV010000035.1:0-3994 GCA_036512415.1 Candidatus Dormiibacterota bacterium
GCCATCTTCGTGCTCATCGGCATCATCGCGATCCACTTCACCAGCTGACGGAGTAACGGCGGGACCGCCCCGGTTCCTATCCTTGGGTGACATGACTCAGGGTTTGGTGACGGCGGGGATCACGAGGTTGATCGGCAACACGCCGTTGCTGCGCGTCCGCATGTTCGAGCGTGAATTTCCCAACGTCGAGCTCTATGCCAAAGCCGAGTGGTTCAACCCTGGGGGTTCGGTGAAGGATAGGGCGGCCCTATCGATGATCGAGGACGGCGAACGGAGCGGAGCGCTCACGCACGACAGGACGATCATCGATTCCACGTCGGGCAATACCGGCATCGCCTACTCGCTGGTCGGCGCCGCGAAGGGGTACAAGGTCAAGCTGGTGATGCCCGCGAACGTGAGCGCCGAGCGCAAGGCCCTGGTCGTGGCCTACGGCGCGGAGATCGTTTACAGCGATCCGCTAGAAGGATCGGATGGCGCGATCATCAAAGTTCGCGAGATGGTCGCCGAGCACCCCGACCGCTACTTCTATCCCGATCAGTACTCGAACCCCGCCAACGTGCGCGCCCATTACGAGGGCACCGCTGTCGAGATCCTCCAGCAGACGGGCGGACGCATCACACATTTCGTGGCCGGCCTCGGCACCACCGGCACTTTTGTCGGCACGTCGCGCCGCCTCAAGGAGCACGACCCGTCGATCCGCACCATCGCCGTGCAGCCCGAGGATTCCTTCCACGGCCTCGAGGGCTTGAAGCACATACCCACCGCGATCGTCCCCAAGATCTGGGACCCGAGCCTGGCCGACGAGATATGGGGCTGCCCCACCGAGCCCGCGTACGACCTGGCGCGAGCGGTGGCACGAACCGAAGGGCTGCTGGTCGGCCATTCGAGCGGCGCCGCGCTGTGGGCCGCGAGGCGTCTCGCCGAAACGATTGGGAAGGGCGTGATCGTCACCGTGTTCCCCGACTCGGGCGACCGCTACATCTCGACCGGCCTTTACGGCGGCAAGCCGTGAGGATCGACCGCGCCGCGTTCGAGGCGATCCAGGCGCACGGCGCCGAGGGCTACCCGAACGAGATCTGTGGGGTCCTGGTTGGGCCGAGTGGGGAAGGGAGGGCGACGGAGGCCAAGCGCGCTCGGAACATCATCGTCGAGCGCTCCAAGGATCGTTACGAGATCGACCCGCACGACCACATCCGCATCCAGCGCGAGGCGGACGACGCAGGGCTCGACATCGTGGGCTACTACCACACGCATCCCGACCACCCGGCGCAGGCCTCGCGATTCGACACCGAGCGCGCGTGGGCGGGCTACGTCTACTTGATCGTTGCGATCCACCAGGGCAAGCCGGTCGATGCCAACGCCTTTGTCGCAGAGGCTGACGGCGGACCATTTCATCCAGAGCCGCTAGACGTCGTCTGACCGCGCCGCTGCCGGCATCGGCGACCGATGGTCTGCCCTGGTCAAGCCGTGCAGCCGAACGGTTAGGCTCTTGCGGATGCAAGAAATCGGCGGCTGGTGCAGACGGCACCGGAGGCTTGCCTGATTCGCCGCCGGCTTACTGATGCGTCTCCTCTGAGCCGCCAGCGGGTCGCGTTCATCGCAGTCGTGACGGCGCTGGCGCTCGCCTCGATCGTGGCCTCGGTCGCGCACCCGCCGGTATGTCCGGTCGGCGAGGGCTGTCCGCCCGCAAGCTTCGTGTCCGGCCTGCCGCCCCCGCTCGTGGTGGGCGCGCTGTGGGTCCTGGTGATGGCGCTGGCGTTCGCGACCCGGCGCTTCCCGGCGGCTGAGGGTCGAGCCCTCCTGGTGCCTCGGCCTGCGACGGTGCTGGTTGCGGCCGGGCTCGGCGTGGGTATCGCTCTCGTGGCGGCACACGCCTTCCTCCTCTCGCCGCTCGACTCGAAACTTCTCTGTGCCACCCCGGTCCATCTGGGGGCCGGCCTCGGGTACTCCGTCAACTGCGACTCGGCCGAGTTCGTCCGCGACGCCGCAAAGCCTTCTCGGCTGCTGACGTCACACAACATCCGGCAGTCCCGCCCGCTGGAGATTGCCATCGCCGCCGGCCTCGCGCGCACAGTCGGCAGAGTTGCGTTCGCGACGCCCCTGCCCAGCCTCTACAAGATGGCGACGCGCGAGTACGTCGCTTATGTGCTTCTCAACCTGGCCATCGCAGCGGCTGCGATCGCACTGTTGCTCCGAATAGTGCCGTTCCGGCAGGTGCCGGTCGCGGCGGTGGCGACCGCCGTTTGGATGGCGTTCGACGACGTGATGAAGGCTTTCGTCTGGACGCCGCACTCGCAGATCTTCAACCTGCTCGTGCCCCTGGTCGCCATCGCGGTCGCCCGAGCTGTGCTGGTTGATCCGCGCCTCCGACGCCCACTCGCGCTCGGCGGCATCGGCCTCGGGCTGGGCACGCTCTCGCTCGCCTACGGCTCGTTTCTCGTGGCCGGGGCCGCCACCGGCGTCGCTCTCCTGCTCGCCGCGCGGCACCAGCAGACGGCCACGCGAACGGCGGCGGGCGCCGCCGCGCTCGCGGTCGGGTTCGCCCTTCCGAACGTGCTCTGGATAGGGCTGTGCATCGCAGTCGCCGGCTCCTTCTACAGCTCGGAGACGACGAAGTACTGGGAGTTCGTCTGGGTCGTAAAGACCGCCGCGCAAGGCCTGAGCCAATTCGCAAGCTACTGGTGGTCGATGACCGTCCTCACACTTTGGGCGACGCTGCCGACGGTGGGCGCGGTCGCGATCGCGACGCTGGTGGCGTGGCTGGTGGCGATCGTTACCGGCACCCGGGTGGCGGCGGCGCAGGTCGCCACCATGATCGCGTCATTACTCGTTCTCGGACTGTCGGTGATCTTCCTCGAGCTGCTCGGCTACTACCAGAGCAGGCTCAGCTACATGCTGGTGCCGATCCTGTTGGTGATGTTGGTCGGGCTGGTTGCGGCCGTGAAGGACCGGCGGCGCCATCTGGGCACGGCGCTCGAGGGGCTGATCGTTCTCGCCGCGGTGGTCAACGCCCTGGTCCTGGTGCTGCGGCACGGGCCGTATTCGTAGCCGCAAGTCGACGAACACGGATTACTTGACGGCTGTGGCCCAGATGTTCATACCAGCCTCAAAGTAACCGACCCGCACCTGGTCTCCGCCGAATCCGGCCTTTACGAAAATCGAGCGAATATCGGACTTCCGATACTGGCGCTTGTGCTCGTCCAATTCTTCGTGGCTGACCATGCCCAGTCTCGCCATCAGCTTCAGCAGCCCCTCGGTCCAGGAAGACGGGGTCGTCATCACATAGACCCCTCCCGGTCGCAACACGCGCCGCACCTCGGCGACCAGGTCTTGGATGAGGTTTGCATCCACGTGCTCGAACACTGCGAGCATCGTCACAACGTCGAAGAAATCACCGGAGAAGGGCAAAGCGTGCCCTGAGGTGAGGTCATGCTCGATCAATGTGACGTTCTGGGCGCGGACTTCTTCGGAAGCGTTGACTTGAACACGATCGAGCCCATATTTCTCAGCAAAGTTGGTGCTGACAAGGAACAGCGGATAAGAGCCGCAGCCGATGTCAAGGACGCGCCCCTCATGCCGGTCGGCACCAATCAGCTTGTGGGCTTGACCGGTCCTTTGCCGAGCGAGGAAGCCTTCGAGGAGGCCATGCCCCCTGGTGACGTTTGCCATTGCTAGGGTCCCATTTTGATCGACACGCTTGGGAGAGCGCCAAGCCGCGAGTCTCGACCGGGGTGGCGCCGGGCTTGCAAAATTGCTGCTGCGGTGGCTCCGAACCCGTCTAATTGACGTTGTGGCTCGCCCAATCGTCGCGATCGTCGTAGAGGTCGTCTGACCGCGGCCACCAACCCTCGGCCACGCTCGGGCGTCAGGTGGCTGAACCGCAACGTTGTCGGCATCGGCATCGCCGACCTCGCAGCCGACGCGAACTACGAGATGGTGTTCGCGGTCCTACCGCTGTTCATCACCGTGGGCCTGGGTGCGCCCGCCCTGGCCG
>DATCAV010000036.1:0-5092 GCA_036512415.1 Candidatus Dormiibacterota bacterium
TGGCCCCCGTGGACAATATGGTGACGCGGCTCACCGTCAGCGGCATGTACGAGCCACCGCTCGGAAGGCTCGGCAAGGGCCTCAACGAGACGGTGATGCAGGGGGTTGCGGATACGACTGTCAAGGAGCTGGCCGAGGCAATCGCCAAGCGGCTCGACGCGGCCGTCTCCGCACAGGCCAAGAAGCAAACCGGGACCTGAAAACCATGGGCCTTTTGGCCCTGCGATCTGTACCGTGCGCTCCGTAAGCTAGGTCCTAGCGAGAAGCTCCAGGGCCGCAAGGCGACACCTGAATGGGATGAACTGGCTTGAGCCGACCCGGGTTTCTCGCTTTCTTGTTGTCTACAGAGACCCAGGAGTGTTCGTGTGGCGGGCCAGATAGGCGGCTGCCTCGGCCCTGCGTGCCACCTCGAGCTTGGAGAGGATGGTCGACACGTAGTTCTTGACGGTCTTCTCCGCCAGCTTCAGCTCCTTACCGATCTGACCGTTGGTCAAACCTTGTGCGACCAGCGTCAGGATGCGCTCCTCCTGCGCGGTCAGGCGTGCGAGCTTCTCATCGCGCATCGTCTTGCCCTTGCGAAGGCGCTCCAGAACGGACCTGGTGACCTCGGGGTCCAGGAGGCTGTTGCCCGCCCCGACCTCCCTGATGGCGCGGATCAGCTCGCCGCCCCTTATCTGCTTCAGAACATAGCCGGCCGCGCCGGCCATGATCGACGCAAAGAGCGCTTCGTCGTCGGCGAAAGAGGTAAGCATCAGAACCTGGGTCTTCTCGAGGCGGGCCCGAATCTCGCGCGTGGCTTCGATGCCACTGCCGTCGGCGAGGCGTACATCCATGACGACGACGTCCGGCTTGGTCCTCATCGCCTGATCGATGGCCTCTTGCACCGAGCCTGCCTCCGCCACGACGAGGAGGCCGTCGCTGGCGTTGATCAGGGCCTTGACACCGTCTCGGACAACCTCGTGGTCGTCAACGAGCAGAATGCGGAGCTGGTCCTTGGCCACCCCTTAATGGTCGCATCCGGCCCATGGGTGCTGCACAGCCGGCAGCCCTAACGAAGGAGGGCCGATCGGCCCTACGCAGAATCAGATCGGAAAGGTAAAGCGCAGGTTGGTGCCTTTGCCCGCCTTGCTCGAAACGCGCAGCGAGCCGCCCATCGCCGTGGCGCGCTCGCGCATATTGCGCAGCCCATTGCCCGCCGAGTCGATGCGCACGTCGAACCCGACCCCGTCGTCCTCGATCGTCAGCACCGCGGTCTGTCCGATACGTCCGAGGCGCACTACAGAGTGTTTAGCCTGCGCATGGCGGGCGACGTTGGATAGAGCCTCGCGAGTCATCTGCACGATCTGGTGTGACCGAGAGGAAATGAGGGCGGCCACCTCACCGTCGACCTGGACCTCGACTCGGAAGGAGGATCGCTTCTGGATGTCCTCACCCAGCTCGCGAAGCGCCTGGTCGAGCTGGCGGTCTGCGAGGATGCCCGGCCGCAGCCCGAAAATGTAATTCCGCAGGTCTCGAATCACCCGATCGAGCTCGCCGACCGCACCCTCGATTCGAGCCGCCGTCTCCGGTGACCCTGCCATCAGCGCTGTGCCCTGCAGTCCCATGCCCACGGCGAAGAGGGACTGGATGATGCCGTCGTGGAGCTCCTTGGCTATGCGTTCGCGCTCGTCCATAAGCTCCAGGCGACGCACGTCTGCCTGGGCCCGCCCATAACCGATAGCCACCGACGCCTGGTCTGCGAAGGTCTCGACCAGGCTGATCGTGCTCGCGTCGAAACGGCTCCCGCCTTTGGTGTTCGCGACCATCAGGGTGCCGGTGGCCCGGCCGCCGACCCGCAGCGGAACGAATATCGCCGGGCCTACGTGTCCTAGCCGGAGGATCGGCTGGTAACCACGGCTGTGGGTGCTCGCATCGTCAGTGTGGAGGGGCTGGCCGGTCTCCATGACCGTCCCGGAAATCGACTTCGCTGCCGGGACCGGCTGACCTATGACTTGCCGGGCAAAAGCTCCGACCGCAGCCGCCACGACGAGCTGGCCTGGGGTCGAGGTGGTTGTCAAAATCGCCGCTGCATTGGCGCCTGCGAGGGCGCGAGCATGCTCGGCGACGGAGGTCAAAATCGCGCTGGCATCTGCCCCTTCGAGGATGTCGGTGGTGATCTCGTGCTGCGCCTCGAGCCATCGCTCTCGCTGGAGGGTCTTCTGGTAGAGAGAGGCGTTTGCAATTGCCACCCCGGCCTGGGTCGCGAGGACTTGCAGCGACCGCTCGTCTTCGGGGCCGAACTCTCGGGCCCCACGCTTTTCGGCCAGATAGATGTTTCCGTAGACCTTGCCCAGCGCCTGCACCGGCGCGCCGAGAAACGAGTGCATGGGTGGGTGGTTGGGTGGAAACCCGACAGAAGCCGCGTGGCTTGCGATGTCCCCCACGCGGACCAGTTTTGGTTCTCGGATCAGGAGCCCCAGGACCCCCCGCCCCCGAGGTAGGGCCCCGATGGCCCGTCTCTGCTTGGCGGAGATACCGCTGGTGATGAAATCGACCAGCTCGGCGCCGGCGCCGATCACCCCGAGAGCTCCGTAGCGGGCGTCAGTGACTTCTACGGCCAGGTCGACGATCCGCTGCAGCACTATAGGCAGCGACAGCTCGGATGCAAGGGTGAGGCCCGCCTCCAGGAGTGCGTCCTTCGGATCGCGGAACACGGCCATCGTTCGCGAATCTACGCCAGCCGGGGTTCCCTGCGCTGCCGGCCATGTGACCTTTGCATCACGGGACCATCGGCCCTATGGCCGCGGTGGGACGCATGGAACGCTGTATTCGTGAACACGAGCAAGGGCTTCAAAAAGATCCTCTTGGCCACCGATGGCAGCGAACAGGCGGAGGCGGCTGTCGAGGCGACGATCGCCCTCGGCCGCCCTGTATCGGCTGAGGTTTTGGCGGTGCACGTCTGGAACCTGGAGATATACAAGCACAACGGGCTGTTGGATGTCGAGGGTCGAGCTGAAGCTGGGCGCCGGGTCATCAAGACAGTGGCGACCCTCCGGGAAGCCGGTATGGCGGCCGAGGCCAGAATCTGCCAGGCGACCGTGGATCGGGTCGCGGAGACGATAGCGCTCGTTGCGCGAGAGTTCCAGGCGGACCTGGTCGTATTGGGTTCACGCGGCCTCTCCGACTGGCAATCGATTTTTCAGCACAGCGTCAGCCACCACGTGTTGTCGGCGGTCGACTGTCCCGTGCTGGTCGTGCGAGAGCGGCAGACCATCAACGCGAGTGAGCCGCGCAGGGTGCTGGTGGCAATTGCAGGCGGAGACGACGTGGCCCCCTGCGTGCGTGCCGCCATCGCCGCGGCGCCGGCGCCTAACTCAGAGGTGATGGTCGTCCACGTAGCCCAGGCCATATTCGGTGCCCAAGGCTTCACATACGTCGAATCCTCTGAAGAGATCCAGGCCACGATGGCAAGCGCCCTTGGGATTCTCAAAGATGCCGGCGTCAAGGCTCAGGGCGTAGTTGCGCACACCAGCCCGGTCGCGGATTCAGTTGCGGAGATAGCGGCCAACTGGAAGGCCGACATCATCGTGGTCGGCTCCAGCCGGATGGGCGACCTCGGGAGCCTGCTTTTGGGCTCGGTGTCTCACGGTCTCCTGCACACCGCCGCGCGTCCGGTGCTCGTAGCGGAGCGAGTGAAGAATTGAGCATGGCAAGGTCGGCCATGCCGCGCCATCGGACGGTTTCTGACGTCATGACAACTCATGTCCACGTCGCGAGTCCGCAGGCGCCTTTCAAGGTCCTGGTCCGCCTCATTGAAGAGAACAAGGTCAGCGCGATACCGATCGTGGACCAGGAGGGGATTCCGATCGGGATCGTCTCGGAGGCAGATTTGCTGCTCAAGGAGCGCCGCCACGAGCTGGAGTCAGAAGAGGATCTACTCCACTTTCGGAAGCGGCGCCACGAGAGGGCGAAGGCCGAGGGAACCGTCGCGTCACAGGTGATGACCTCTCCGGCGATCACCGTCCAGGCCGACGTCCCGCTTAGCGAGGCTGCTCGAATGATGCAGACGAAGAACGTAAGGCGCCTCGTGGTGGTCGACAAGCGCGGCCACATCGCCGGCATAGTCAGCCGCAGCAACCTGCTCCGGGTGTTCCTTCGGACCGACCACGAGCTTCGCGACGAGATCGCCGGCACCCTCGTACCGGCCCTGGTGTCGTCCTCGGCCGAAGGAGTCAGTGTCGACGTTCGTTCCAACATCGTCACCCTGTCAGGCGAGGTGGATCGCAAGAGTGACGTTGAGATCTTGATTGGCGCGACCAGGGAGCTGGACGGTGTAGTCGACGTCGTCGACCGCCTCAAGTACGTCTGGGACGATACGGTCGCGTCCGCAGTCATGTTCGAGACGTCATTCAGGCGGTTGTGAATAACAATTTGGTGCTGGAGGAGTCGTGATGGAAGCCCTACGAATCGAGCTGAAAGATGTCGCCAAGGAAAACGAATATTTCCGACAGGTGTTGTTCACCGGTGTGCACAGCCAGCTCGTCGTGATGGCGCTGAGTCCCGGCGAGGAAATCGGGGAGGAGGTCCACGAGGTGGACCAGTTCATCTACGCGGTGAAGGGAGAGGGAGAGGCCGTCATGGCCGGGGTGGCCATGCCTTTCGTGAAGGGCGAGGCGCTTTGTGTCCCAGCCGGGAGCCTACACAACGTCAGAAACTCCGGCGATGAGCCGATGAAGCTCTTCACCGTCTATTC
The DNA here is from genome assembly GCA_036512415.1 of Candidatus Dormiibacterota bacterium. Classification (GTDB taxonomy): domain Bacteria; phylum Chloroflexota; class Dormibacteria; order Dormibacterales; family Dormibacteraceae; genus Palsa-872. The sequence goes on from DATCAV010000036.1 coordinate 4,733, forward strand.
GCCGCCTCAGCACGCAGCGGGAACGGTTGAGAAGCTCAAGTCAGGCGTCCTCGACGAGGCGCCGTCCGCCGTGGTTTTACAGCGCCCCTGAGCGCTGACTGACCGCCTTCGGCTAGCGGTTGCACGCGGTTCCCATCGCATGGGTCGGTGGCGCTACATTTCCAGTCCGGGCGTACCTGGTGGCGGAGCAGTAGTTCGGTGGCTGGCGACGGCTGCCGGGAGGGATGAATGGACGACCAGACGACGAGCCGCCGGACGCGCTTTCGAACTCGCTATCGCAATCGCGGCTGCGGCTGCGGGTGTGCCGGGTTCTTCCTGGTGCTCACGGTTGGAATCCTCTTGAGCCTCTTCAACACTGGT
>DATCAV010000037.1:0-7980 GCA_036512415.1 Candidatus Dormiibacterota bacterium
GGTCGGGCAAGATGGCCGGCTCCGTTTCCAACGGCTGCATCGAGGGTGCCGTCTTCGAGGAGGCGCAGAAGGTGCTCAAGACCGGCAAGCCCAAGGTCGCTGCCTTCGGCGTGGCCGACGATGTCGCGTTCGAGGTCGGCCTCGCCTGTGGCGGACACATCGAGGTTTTCGTCGAACGATTACAGCCGGCGCACAAGCAGCTCATGGCGATGCTCGAGAGGGATGAAGCGGCGACGCTGCGGACCAACCTCACCACGGGCGAGGTGAGCCTCGTGGCTGGAGCGCCGTCCGGCACCGAGCTCGCCCGGCGCGACGGTGACTGGCTGGTCGAACCTGTGCGCCGGCCGGCCCACCTGGTCATCGTCGGCGCCATTCACATCGCGATTCCGCTTCACCGGCTCGCGAAGCTCATGGGTTATCGCGTCACCGTGGTCGACGCGAGATCGAAGTTCGCGACCAAAGAGCGATTCCCCGAGGCGGATGAGCTGATCGTGGCCTGGCCCGACGAGGCGATGGCGAAGCTGAATTTCGACAACTCGACCTATGTGGTGATCCTGACGCACGACCCCAAGTTCGACCTGCCCGCCCTGCGCTCGGTGCTTGGCAAAGACGTCGGCTACATCGGAGCGATCGGGAGCCGAAAGACAAACCAGAACCGTTTCGATGCGCTTCGGGCAGAAGGGTTCACCGAGGAGCAGCTGGCGCGAGTGCACGGTCCGATTGGCCTGGACCTCGGAGGTCGTGGCGCTGAAGAGACGGCTCTAGGGATCCTCGCTGAGATCACCGCCACGCGCTTTGGCGGTAGTGGCGTTTCCTTGCGTGAGGCCAAGCGGCCCACCCTCTCCTGAGGATGCGGCAATGGCCCGCCTCTAGCGAGTGATCGACTGCAGCCCGTTGGCATCCGATTCAGGATGTTTTCGCGCGCTCTCGGAACCGCTTCGCCTTCTGGCGGTTTCCGCAAGAGGCCATCTTGCACCAGCGGCTCGAATGGTTACGGGACTGGTCGTAGAAAGCCCAACGGCAGGTCGAGGAATCGCAGAGCTTGAGCCGGGTCCAGTCCTCCTCGTTCATCGCGGCGAAGACCGCCGCCACGATGCGGCCGAGCGCGCCTTCGACGCCGTCCGCATGGGGCTCGAGGCGCGCTTTGCCCTCTGGGCCGAATCGGGGCAGGAGCCGGCTCGCAGAGACGGCGCGGTTGAGCGTTGCGATGGCGATGGGGTAGACAGAGCCACCTGAATTGGCGCCGATGGCGCCACGGATCGCTTCGCGCACCGCGATGGCGTGCTTGAGGTCTTGTTCACTCGCCCGCGCGGTGGGCGCCATCAACCCTCGTGCCACCAGCCATGCGCTTAGCGCGTCGGGGTCAACCAGCGCTTCGATGCCTGGTCCGAGGTCGGCCGTGTTGACGAACGCCTGGATCAAGCCCAGGGCGCCGGTAGCGGTCTCTCGATCAGCCATTTTTCTAGAGTGTAACCGTCATACCCTAAACATAAGTTATACTAACCAGTATAAAGGTTTAGATAGTTACGGAGGTGCGGTATGGACTCACGTATGAATGAAGATCTCGCCTGGCTGCGAGTCCAGGACATGCCTTAGGCCTCCTGTTCGGGTGACCCCCTAGCCGCGAGCGAGGCGCCGCAGCACCTCCACCTGCGCGGCGTCGGGGCCTTCGCCCGCGCCCGGCACCTCCAGGATGAACGGCAGCTTGGCGAGGCGTGGCTCGCGTAGCAGGGCGCGGAAGCCCTCCTCGCCGATCTCGCCCTCGCCGATGTTGGCGTGCCTGTCTCGGTTCGAGCCGAGCCCCGTCACCGAGTCGTTGCAATGAATGACCTCGACGTGTTTCAACCCCACGACTCGATCGAGCTCATCCAGCGTCTTCGCGACGTCCGCCCCAGTGCGCTCGTCGTAGCCGGAGGCAAATGCGTGGCAGGTGTCGAAGCAGACAGATGCCCTCGGGTCTCCGAGCGAAGTGAGCATCTCGGCGATCTCTTCGAACCGCGCTCCGACGCACCCGCCAAGGCCTGCATTGTTCTCGATGATCAGGCGCGCCTTTTTCGGATCGGCCCTCTCCAGCACGCTTTTCAGGTGCCCGATGATGTTTGGCAGGCGCGCCTCGAACCCAGCGCCTTTGTGCGACCCGGTGTGGAAGATCACCCCGCTGATCTCGAGCTCGTCAGCCGCCTTCAGGTAGCCGGCCAGCGTGCTCTCGGATCGCTGTCGCATCGCGGGATCGTCGCCGGCGAGGTTGATCAAGTAGACCGCGTGAAAGTAGAACGGCGGATTCCCATGCTTCGCCGCGGCTTCCTTGAACGTTGATATTCGGGCCTCATCGAGCTTGGGCGAGCCCCAGAAGCCCGGCGGTGTCGGGTGGACCTGGATCGCCTCGGCGCTCATGGCGGCGGCGCGCTCGAAGGCAAGGTGGAGGCCACCTGACGAATCGACGTGAGCACCAAGAAGCGGCACACCCAAAGACTAACCGGCGCTCTCTGGCATGCTGGACAGGTGCCTGTCTTCGTCATGAGCGACCTCGAGCTGCCAATTCGTGGGCGCACCTATCGGGAGCCGGAGGGGCCGCACAGCGTGGTCGTGCGCGGACGAGACATCGAGGCCGCCCTGCAGCATGTGGCCTCGCGCGAAGACTGCCGATCACTCGCAGTGATCAACCTCCCGACCTCCGTCCCCGACCTGTCGGCGCTCGCAGGCCGCCGGCTCCTCCTGGTCGATGGTGATAGCGCCCGCCTCCGCGACTTTGCCGAGCTCGCGCTCAGGGCGGATGTCGAGGTGGAGTGGATAAGGGCGGCACGGCCGCCGTTCGAACGTCTTGCCGCAGCGCTGCTCCCTATCGGCGCGATCGTCCTCGCGGCCGGCTCCAGCTCTCGAATGAGCGGCCCTCAAAAGCTCCTTCTCGAGGTCGAAGGCATGCCGATGGTGAGGCATGCGGTCGAGTCGGCCTCCGATGGCGGGTGCCAGCAGGTGGTGGTCGTCTACTCGGCGCGTGAGGTGAAGGAGGCCGTCGGTGACTCTGCTGAGCTGGTGCACAACCCCGACGCACACACGGGCATGGCGTCTTCGCTGAAGGTTGGGCTCCGAGCGCTCCGGCCGGAGATCGAGGCGGCGGCAGTTCTGCTCGGGGACCAGCCTCTCGTCGGCTCGCGGACGATTACGGCACTGCTCCGCGCGTGGCGCCGCGAAGGCTCACGTCCCGCTGTCGCCGTCTCCAAGAAACGTGTTAGCGACGAAGGCAATCCAGGTGGCCGCGCCGTGCACTGGACGCCGCCGGTCGTGCTGGCACGAGAGATGTGGGACGACCTCAACGCGCTCAAAGGCGATGCGGGTGCCAGGCAGATCCTCGACGGCCACCCTGAGCTTCTCGACACCGTGCCGGCGCCCGGCCGGCCCGACGACATCGACACGCCGGAGGACTACGCCAAGATCCTCACTCTGTTTCCCCGGCGAAAGTCGCGAAAGAGGGCGTAATCGACCACAGCGCGTCAGCCGAATAGCTAGCATTGGGAAACAGTGCTAGTGATCGCTCTAGGAGTTCCAGCTTGAAGGATCTGAAGGCGCGCAAGGCAGGCCCCAAGCGCCTGGGGTGGCGACGATCGGGCCGGTACGCCGACATCATCTACCAGACCTGGGACGGCATCGCCAAGATCACCATCAACCGCCCCGAGGTGCGCAACGCCTTCAGGCCGACCACCGTTTTTGAGATGTCTCGCGCCTTCGAGGCTGCCCGTGATGACCCGAAGATCGGGGTCGTCATCCTCACTGGGGCCGGCACTGAAGCGTTCTGCTCCGGCGGCGACCAGCGGATCCGAGGCGACGATGGATACATCGACCCCAAGGGCACCGGCCGCCTCAATGTGCTCGACCTGCAGGTGCAGATCCGCCGGCTGCCGAAACCGGTGATCGCGATGGTCGCCGGCTACGCGATCGGCGGCGGACACGTCCTGCATGTCGTCTGCGACCTGACCATTGCGGCTGACAACGCGCGTTTCGGCCAGACCGGCCCGCGCGTGGGCAGCTTCGACGGTGGATACGGAGCGGGCCTGCTCGCCCGGATCGTCGGACAGAAGAAAGCACGCGAGATCTGGTTCCTCTGCGACCAATACGACGCCCAACAGGCGCTTGACATGGGCCTCGTCAACAAAGTGGTTCCGCTGGCCGAGCTCGAAAGCGAGACCGTCCAATGGTGCCGGCGGATGCTCGAGCTCAGCCCGCTTGCGCTGCGCATGCTCAAGGCCGGGCTCAACGCCGCCGACGACGGCCTCGCCGGAATCCAGCAGCTCGCAGGCGACGCGACCCTGCTCTATTACATGAGCGAAGAGGCGCAGGAGGGGAGGGACGCGTACGTGCAGAAACGCAAACCCAACTTCTCGAAGTTTCCAAAGCGGCCGTGACGACGACCGCCGCGATCCCTAGCCCTTCCCGCGTGTGGTGGTTCGCTTTGCGGCCGGCGACCCTGGCCGCTGCTGTCGGACCAGTGCTCGCGGGCACGGCGGTCGCGGTGCACGAAGGCGGAGTCCGCCCATGGGCCGGCCTGGCCGCGCTCGTGGTTGCCCTCGCCCTGCAGATCGGCGTCAACCTCGCAAACGATTACTCCGACTTCGTTCGCGGCGCTGACACCCCGCAGCGAATCGGGCCTTTGCGAGCCTCGGCATCGGGAATCGTCGCGCCCGAGCGAGTGAAATGGGCCGCGATCGCCGCGTTTGCAGTGGCCGGGGTCACTGGTCTGGCGCTCAGCCTGGCCACCGATTGGCGCCTGATCCTCGTCGGCGCCGCGTGTCTCCTGGCTGCGTGGCTCTACACCGGTGGACCAAGGCCCTATGGCTACCTGGGTCTCGGCGAGCTGTTCGTCTTCATCTTCTTTGGGCTGGTCGCCACGGTCGGCACCGTCTACGTCCAGGAGCTGCGGGTGACGCCACTCGCCGTGCTCGCCGGGTGCGGCATCGGCTGCCTGGCCACCGCGATCCTGGTCCTCAACAACCTTCGGGACATCGAAACCGACGCGGCGGCCGGCAAGCGGACGCTGGCGACACGCATCGGCAGGGGACCAACTCTTGTTCTTCTGCTGGTGCTCGTGTGTGCGGCCTTCGCCGTCCCGATCGTCATCCTCGTATCGCGACTGGCCGGCGTCACGATCATGGCCATGCACTTCGGCATCCCCATCGCTGCCGTGCCTCTGCGCACCGCCTTCGCCACGCGCAGCGGCCCGGAGCTCGTCGGAGCCTTGAAGCGCATGGCCGGCGCTGAGCTTGCGTACGCACTGCTGATGACCCTTGGCCTGCTCCTCTCATGAGGGCTTATATCACCGCGCGAAGACCGGCCGAGGTCGCACGAGACATTGACAGCTGGCGCAAGCGGGGATGCAGGTCGTTCGTTCTTCGGAAGGCCGGCGGCGGCGCCGAGTTGGACCAGGAGCGGTTGGGTGCGGCGCGCTATGCGGCTGGACTTCAGGCTGACGTAGAGCTCGAAGGCGACGCTTCTGATCTTTCCGACGCAGCCTCCAGGTGAGCGAGGAGGAGGCGCGAGAATGCTTCGGGCCGCTCCTGATGCACCGTGTGACCGGCTCGCTGGACGATCACGACTCGACCGTCCTGAACCGACGCCGCCAGGCGACGCGCCGACGCAGCGTAGCCGTGGTCGAGCTGGCCGGCGACGAATGTGCACGGCGCCTTGACACGGCCGAGCTCGTTCCACACAGGCCGCATCGCGCCGGCGCCCATGCCGCGGAGCGATTCCGCCAGACCCGCAACGTGGTTGTCCATGCGGGCCGTTCGCATCTGGGCCACGAACGACGGGCCGCGGCGCTCCAGGCTCTCGAACAGGGGCAGGCTGCTCCAGTAATTGACGAAGGCCTCGAGCCCGTCATTCTCAATGCGCTGCGCCAGCGCCTCGTCACCTCGCCGCCTGCCTTCGCGCGCTTCCTCGTCGAGGCCTGCGTGAGCGCCGATGGTCAGCAGCGACAGGATTCGTTCCGGCCTTGCCGCGGCAACATGGAGGGCAAGGCGCCCGCCCATCGAGTAACCAACCAGGTGACTGCGCGCTATGCCGAGGCTATCCCAGAGCCTCACGAGGTCTTCAGTGCACGCTTCCATGGTGTACGGAGCGCCAGGACGGACACGAGTGGCGCCATGGCCGCGCAGGTCGGGCACCACCCACTTCCAGCCAGCCGGCATCAGGGAGATGACCTCGTGCCAGCTCCGTCCGCTCTGGGTGAAGCCGTGCAGCAGCGTTACCGGCGAACCTTCGCCGATCACCTCATAGTTGAGCCTGACGTCCTCTTCTTCGAGAATCTCCACAGACAGATCCTATGGATGTAACGCAATCTTTCGCCGCAACCTTCGTCGATGAGCTCGCCGCGCAGGGCGTCGATTTCGCCTGCATCTCGCCCGGCTCGCGGTCGGCGCCACTCGCCATCGCGCTGCAGCGCCATCCCAAGATCCGCGTCTTCGTCCACGTCGACGAGCGATCCGGCTCTTTCTTCGGAGTCGGCCTGGCCAAGGCAACCGGAAAGCCCGTCGTGCTGTTGTGCACCTCCGGCACGGCGGCAGCCGAATTTCACCCGGCCGTGGTCGAGGCTTCTCATTCGCGAGCTCCGCTGATCGTCCTCACGGCGGATCGCCCGCCCGAGCTGCGCGATGTGGGCGCCAACCAGGCGATCGACCAGCAGCACCTTTACGGGACTGCTGTTCGCTGGTTCTTCGATCCTGGTCCTCCCGTCGAATCGGCGAGCGGGCCACGGCAGTGGCGCCGCCTGGCCGCGCGGGCTTATGCAGAGGCCGCCGGCGGGCCGGTGCACATCAACCTCCCATTCCGGGAGCCGCTGGTGCCGACGCCTGGCGAGGTCCCGGTCGCGCTCGGCACGCCGGGTCAGGCGATCAGCGCTGGCCGCACCATGCCGACTCCGGGGCAGGTCACGACCCTGGCGTCGGCGCTCCAGAGGGCGCAGCGGCCGTTGGTGATCGCCGGCGAGATGCGTGACGGCGACCGGCTCGCCCCTGCGCTGGCCCGCCTTGGGTTGCCCGTTTTGGCGGAGCCCAGCTCACAGCTGCGCCGGGCGGAAACCGGCGCTGCTGTGGAATCGTATGAAGCCCTCTTGCGAGCAGGTTGGTCCTTGCAGCACGGGCCCGACCTGGTGGTCAGTCTCGGCGGAGCACCCACCTCAAAGGTTCTCAGCGCTTGGCTGGCGGCGGCGTCCGCACCGACTTTTCTTATCGATCCCGACCGTCTGTGGCGTGATCCCGACCAGGTCGCCAGCCACGTGATGGCATGCGACCCGCAAGCGCTGCTCGAGGCGCTGCCTGCGATGGATCGCAACGCATGGCGCGAAGAGTGGATGTCTGCCGGGAAGCGCGCGACGGCCGCGATCGCGGCGACGTTCGTGTCGACTCCGTTGCACGAGGGCCACATCGTCCGGGCGCTCGCAGCACGCCTTCCCGACAACGGACAGGTCTTCGTCGGCTCGAGCATGCCGATTCGCGCGGTCGACAGCTTCTGGCCGTATGCCAAGACGCAGCAACGGTTCTATGGCAACCGCGGCGCCAGCGGGATCGACGGCCTTGTCTCTTCAGGCCTCGGGTTGGCCGCCGGGCGGAGCAACGTTCCCACAGTGCTGCTGCTCGGTGACCTGTCTCTCTATCACGATATGAACGGCCTCTGGGCTCTGAGGCGGCATGGCCTCAGGGCGACCATCGTCGTCTGCGACAACAACGGCGGAGGCGTTTTCAATTTCCTGCCGCAGGCGCAGCACCAGGATGTATTCGAGGAACTGTTCGCCACGCCGCTGGGCCTCGACTTCGCGCAGGTCGCGCGCCTTTATGACCTCGTGTACAGCCCCGTCACCGATCGCGGGGGGCTCGAGCCCGCGCTGGTTGACGCGCTGGCGGCGCAGACGCCGACGCTGGTCGTCGTGAAGTTCAAGCGCGAGGACAGCGTCAACGGACATCGCACGTGCTGGGAGGCCGCGTCAGCGGCGCT
>DATCAV010000038.1:0-3814 GCA_036512415.1 Candidatus Dormiibacterota bacterium
CCTCATCAACCAGCTCACGCACCGCTTTCAGCGCAGCATCCAGCACCGGAGTCTGGTCCATCAGCTGCACATGTCCGCATCGAGGGTGCTCGTTACAGCCAGTCGCTACTCGAGGGCTCCGCAGCCGACATGCGTCCACAAAGATCCTGGAGATTGGGCGCGGCGGTTTGCAGTGGCCCCGGCGCGGCGGCTTGAAGTGGCCCCACTTCGCGTCGGTTGTTGTGTGTAGTTGATCTTCTCTGATTGTGACTTTCGGCGGTGTCTCGTGTAGCGGAGCGCGTAGCGCGTAGCGGAACGAGATATCGCCGGCACGGCTCGCTGGTGGGGTGTCAGGCGGCTCCTTTCTTGGTGCGGGTGAGTCCGTGGCGGAAGCGCCAGGACTCTTGGCCGGTGTCGATGATGTGCGCTCGGTGGGTGATGCGATCGACGACGGCCTTGGCGAGGCGAGCGTCGGGGAAGACCTTCGTCCACTCCCCGAACGGGAGGTTGGTCGTGACGATCAGCGACGCGCGCTCGTTGCGCTCTGAGATGACCTGGAACACGAGCTCCGCAGCGCCCTCGGGTAGCGCGAGATACCCGAGCTCGTCGAGGACGACAAGCTCGGTGCGGGCGTAGCGAGCGATAACTTTCCCGAGCTCGCGTTTGCTGTCGGCTGCCTGTAGTTCGTTCGCGAGGGCGGCGAGGGTGGTGAACCGGACTCGTCGTCCTTGCTGGCAGGCGAGCACCGCGAGGGAGATCGCTAAATGGGTCTTCCCCGTCCCGCTGTCGCCGAGGAGGATCACTGACTCGCGGTCATCGATCCAGGTGCCCTGCGCCAAGGCGGCGATCGTGGCCTGGGGGATCTTGGGGTTCTCCTCGAAGCGGAAGTCCTCCAGGCGCTTCATCAGGGGAAAGCGTGCGTCGATCAGCCGCCGGCGTTCGCGGCGTTCAGCGCGCTCACAGACCTCGGCCTCCAGGAGCGCCGCGAGGTATGCGGTCGGGGTTTGCTGGTCGCGTGTCGCCTCCTCGGCGAGGGTGCGGAAGCGAGCCCGGACGGTCGGTAGCTTCAGCTCGACAGCGTGCGCCTCGATCAGCGTCTCCATCGCTTGGACCTGCGCGGGAGCACTCATCGTCCGGCCGCCGTCAGCAGCTCGTCATATTGGCCGAGCGTCGGGGGTGGAGCCCCGAGCCCCTGCAGGCGCAGCGGGAGATCGTCAAGGGCCGGTGGTTGCGCACGGGCGCCACGGGAGCACAGCACCGCGACTGCACGTCCGTCGTGGGCACCCGCGGTGAGGGCACCACGGACAGCTTGCTCGACCTCGCCAGCGCTGTGCTCGCGCGCGAGCAGCAGCACGTCGATCATCTGCCGCGCGGCCTCCGAAGATCCGTAGCGCTCGGTGATCTTGCTCCACAGCTCGTCGAAGGCCGAGGGCCAGGCGCCACGCTCGCGCTCCTGGGAGAGAGCGAGCGACCCGGCCAGCGCGCCCGGCTTGCGAGCGAGCAGCTCCAGGTAATGGTCGAGTGACGCGGTGATACCGAAGCGGCCTTGCTGGCGCTCATGGACAGCGACCAGCTCCCCGCCATGACGGCACTCGATCTCGCGAGCGCCGACCCTCGCGTGAACGCGCAAGCCGGCCAGGCGGACGGGCACGGAGTAGCGGTTCTGCTTGATCGTGACCAGCGACTTTGAATCCACGCGCGGCGTCGCCTCATCAGCCGTCGATGCCCGCTCAGCCGGCAGGCCGCGCAGCAGCGGGCGCTCCCTGGCGAACGATTCTCCGACGGTCTCCTGGCGCCCCGTGATCCGCCGCGACAGGTCGGTCTCGCAGCCAGCGAGCATCCGCGCGTTCAGCTCCCCGAGCGAGGAAACGTCCGGGACCGGGACGAAGTGACGGCGGCGGAAACGCCCGACCTCTCCCTCGACACCGCCCTTTTCGTGGGCGCCCTCGATGCCCGGGGTCGTGAACTGCGACTCATAGAGATAGTGCGAGCGCAACGCGATAAACCGGTCCGTCTCGATGCGCCGCCGGCCGCGCAGCACCTGCTTGACCGCACTCGCGAGATTGTCATAGCGCAGCAAGCCGAACACGCCATCAAACCAGTCAAACGCGTGCACGTGAGCCTCCAAGAACGCCTGCTGGGAGCAGTGCGGGAATGCCATCGCGAACGCCGCACCGGAATGACACGCCCGCATGTGAAACAGGTAGACCCTCGCCGCGGACCCAGCCATCGTGACTTGCGCCTCACCCCAGTCGACCTCGGCCTCCACACCCGCGCCATGCACCTGTGGCACGAACGCCGCAACGCCTTCGCCGCGCTCGGCCCGGCGATCGTGAACGTACTCCCGGACCGTGCGCTCAGCGACATCAGCCGCATGCTCCTCGCGCAAACGCTCCCAGATCCGCTTCGCGGTATGACGCTGCTTGCGCGGCGCGTCCCGGTCCCCGTCAAGCCAGGAGTCGATCAGCCCCCGATACGGCCCCAGCTTCGGTGCGGGACGACCGACAGGCCTTCGCTTCGCGGGCGGCAAAGGCGCGGCCAACGCCTGACGCACCGCCCGCCGGTGAACACCATGACGCTCCGCCAGCGCCCTGATCGACAAGCCCTCCCGATCCCGGTCCCTTCTGATCTGCTCGAACGTCTCCACTCGTGATCCCATTCCTTCCGCCGCCTCCCGCTCGAGCTCCAAGAGCACCGAACAGTCGGCCGCCAGTCGGACGGAGGTGGGGCCACTTCAAGCCGCCGCAGTGGGGCCAGATCAAACCGCCGTTCCCATGGCTGGCTTGCGCCAGCTGATCCTGGTCGTAGAAGCGCTTGGCCCACCAGGAATCGCTTCGCGCAAGACGTGTGCCCGCCAGGATGGCCGGGATCCCGAAGAGCACAAACAGCCCGACGATGCTCAGGGCATAGCGCCCCTTCAAGCAGCCGACGACCACGAACGGCGACGCGAGGATCCAGATGTATATGAGCCCCACGTAGCCTTTATCGGCCCGCGGACTCGAGCTCATTAGAGCCCTTGCTGCGGTCCGACGTCGAATGCCGTGGAGGTTGCAAGTCCTCATCCTCAGTGCCATCGTGCTGACCGTGACCGGCTCGGTCGGGTGAGGCGTCGCCTCCGTGCTGCACTGTCGGACACGATCAGCCGAGACCTTCCCTCGGTCTCAGCTGTCGGCGGCAGACATTTCGCCTGCGCGATTCAAAACAAAATTGGACCCCAAATTGGACCCCAGACTTATTTTTCGTAAGTGCTTCATGAATCAAAAAGTGCTGTTTTCCAGGACTTTCCTTCTATCGGGGAGACAGGATTTGAACCTGCGACCGCCCGGCCCCCAGCCGGGTGCGCTACCAGACTGCGCCACTCCCCGTGGCTTACATCCAGAGCCTACCCCGTGGGGAGCTCAGAGCGGGCGACGGGAATCGAACCCGCCCTAGAAGCTTGGAAGGCTCCTGTGCAACCACAACACCTCGCCCGCACACCCTCGCTCATCCTACCGGCCCCGCCCCTTTCCGCTCCTCCGTCGGCACCTCCCCCGACGGATCGGCCAGCCCCTGGGGCGGCCACGGACCGAACCAGTTGTCGCGCGCGCCGTCCAGCGTGACCGTCGATCCGTTGAACGCCCTGCCCAGCGGCGATGCGAGCAGCGCCACGAGCCAGGCGTGCTCCTGCACCGCGCCGAGTCGCTGCAGCGGGACCGAGCGCGCCATGCCGGCGCGCAGGGTCTCCGGGTACTTCTCGAGCGCCTCCGTCTCGAAGTGCCCCGCCGCGACGGCCGTCACGACGACGTTCTCCCCCGCCCACCTGCCCGCCAGCTCGCGCGTGAGCGCCTCCACCGCT
>DATCAV010000039.1:0-16762 GCA_036512415.1 Candidatus Dormiibacterota bacterium
CTTGGTCGCAACCGACTTCTTGGCGGTGGGCGCGTGCCGAAGCTCGGTCGCGTGCTCCAGCCGGCTGGCGGCCTTCGCGATGGTCCTGAAGGAGCCGTTGAAGACTCGCAGCGTGCGCTTGGCGACACCGCCAACGACATCGCGGCGGCGGGCCTGAAGCTTCACGAGCTCGAATCCCTTGATCACGACCTTCTCAGGCAGCTTGCCGTTCACCTCGACGCCGAGCACGGTGATGCGCTCGGGCATGAGGTCGCTGGCGACCTTCTCGGCCTGCTTCGCTGCCTTGGTAAACCTGGCGTTGATGTTCTTGGCGACGTCCTTGGCCGGCGCGGTCGCGGCGTTCAGCCGTGCGTTGAAGCGGCGATTGACCTTGCGCGCGGCGGGCGTGCCCTTGCGCTCCAGGCCCTTCACCTGCTTGCGCGCCGTCCCCATCGGGTCTGACGCGACTTCGCGAACTGTCTGGGCGGCGCCGAAGGCGACCTCCGCGACAGTGGTGGCCGTCTCACCGGCCGAGTCTGCAAACTGGTCGAGTTCCGTAGTCATCACTTTCTCCTCTTTTATTCTGGTTGACGCAACGCATCATAACGCATTGCGTCAACTGTGTCAAGGGGAGGGGGGAGGGCCTGGAGCCAATCGCTCGATGAGCTCTGCCGCGTAAGAGCCGAACACGTCATAGTGGGCGACCTTTCGGCGCTTCTCGGGCTGGATCCATTCCGGCCGCAAACCGCGCTGACGGCCCCATTCGGCGAGGACTGGGCGCAACCCAATGACGTGGAGGAAGGGGCGCACGCGCATCATGCCCCGGATCATCGAACCGTGATAGTGGTCGAAGTTGCGGTGGACCGCGATGCCGCCCGCTTCCGCGAACGCGATCGCTTCCTTGATCTGGCGTCGCTCGAAATATTGCTCCCTGAGCGGCGCGGCGCCGGTCACCTCTTCGTCGCTGGGACCGGAACGCGCGCGTCGGCGCAGATCGGCCTGAACGCACACAGGGTGCAGGGGCGTTCGGAGTGCTGGGGACCCAATGCGAAGTCGCCGGCAATGATGCGTGAGGTTGCGGCCGCGATCGTGGCTTCCACGGCCCGATCGTCAGGCGCGACCTCGATCACCTGCCCGCGACGAATGTCAAAGAGAAGCAGCCGAGGCTCCCGGCCTCCCGGCAGCAGCCCACGACGCGCCGCCAGCCCGTAGAGCCGGAGCTGCATCGAGTATGCCTCGATCAGCCGCGCATCGAGTGTCGCGTTGGTCTTGTAGTCGACCAGGGTCGCCTTGCCGTCGACCTCGCAGACACGATCGACGAATCCGCGGACCCGCGCTTGGCCGAGTCGAAGGTTGAACTCGAGCTCGACCCCAAGCGTTGGCGCCGTGGCCAGAGGGTGCAGGAGGTAGCGCGCCAGCATCTCTCGCCCGGCTTCTGGGCCTCGATAGATGCCGAGCAGGTCGCCCCCGCTCGCATGCCAGGCAGCAAGCGCCGCATGCACTGAGGCGCCGAGCTCGCTCGACCCTGATGCCCGCACGAATGCCGGCAGCATCTCGTCGGGCGGAGCGGGCACGCCCCACACCTGGCTGAATCGGTAGCGGATGGGACAGACCTCGAAATCGTGGAGCTGCGAGAAGCTCAGCTCGATCCCGGCATCCGCCCTCGGTCGAAGAGCCTCCTCGCGCGGCCGGATGTGCTGCCATCTCTCGAGCACGGCCTCCACGACCGCGGGGCCATCCGCACCCGACCCGTCAGCCACACGTATGACCGGCAGCTCGAGCTGCTCCGCCTCCACAACGGTCGAGGCTTCAGGGTGCGCGAAGGCCCAGCTGAGGATCTCGGCGAAATGGTCGACCTCGCCATTGCCGCCCAGGTCGACGTCACGTGGCGACTGCTCCTCCCTGGTGGCGGTGACGTACAGCGCGTCTTTCGTCCGCGTGAGGCCGACGTAAACGATTCGCCTGCGTTCGCCCATCGCCAGGGCTACTGCCGGCGCGCCGGGGGATGTTTCCTTGAAGCGAGGATGCTTGTCGCCTCGCCAGTTCTTCATGACGAAGCCCAGGTGGTCAGGGTCGAAGAAAAGGCGCTCGGTATCGCGGGGTCGCGGCGGCCGAAGGTTGACCAGGAAGACGACCGGGAACTCCAGGCCCTTCGCCGAATGGACCGTCAGGAGCGAAACCGCATCCGTGGTGGCGGACTCCTCCGCCGCCTCGCCGACCGGCAGCTCCGCATCGATCACCTGATCCAGGTGGCGCACGAAGTCGCCGATGCCGGCAAGGGCGAGGTCGCGCTCGAACCGCGACGCAAGCTGAAAAACCTTCCGCAGGTTGAGCAGTGCTCGCGGGCTGCCGTCTCGTTGGGCGCGGAGCTCGGCCCAGCGCAGGTATCCCGTTTCCTCGAGGAGCCGGTTGAGGATGTCTGCGACTGTCAGTGCATCCCGCAGCCCGCCTAGTCGATCGGTCAGCTCGACGAGCCGCACCGCCTGCGAAGCGACCTTCGGCTCCATCTCGGGAAAGCCCTCCCGTCCCGACTCTTCGAAGCAATCGCGCAGGCGCATTCCGCTACGGCCGAAGCGCCGCGCCGCAAGGCGGTACATACCTTTATCTGGAAGCCGGACGATCGGCCCCTGGAACACCCTGACGAGCGCGCCGTCGTCCATCGGGTTCTCGGTGAGCCTGAGCAGCGCGAGGACATCCTTGATCTCCTGGCGGTCGAAGAAGCCCGACCCTCCGCTGGTGAGGTAGGGGATGCCCTGGCGGCGGAGCTCCTCCTCGAACTCGCGCGGGAGCATGCGGATCGAGTGCGCCAGTATCGCGATGTCGGAGAAGGCGCGGCCGCCCACGTTCAAACGGCGAATCGTTTCAGCCACCGACCGGGCTTCGGTCCGTGAGTCGGGCGCCATCATCACGGTCACGGGCCGGTCGCCCGACCCACGCGTGGCGACAAGCTCGGGCTCAGCGGCGAAATCCGGGTCGCGGCGGATGAAGTCGGTCGCGCAGTCGAGGATCTGCTGGTACGACCGGCGATTGTGGGTCAGCGGCAGGCGGCGGCCGGTGAAGCGAGTGCGGATGTTCTCGATCTCCGCGTCACGCCAGCCGTAGATCGATTGCTTGGCGTCCCCGACCGCCGAGACATTGCCGAAGTTGTCGGCGGCGAGCAGCCTGATCAGGTCCAGCTGAATCCTGTTCGTGTCCTGGAACTCATCGACCAACAGGTAGCGGAAGCGATCGCGGCACCTGCGGCGAAACTCGGGCACGCGCTGCAGTGCATCGATCACCTCGAGAATGAGGTCGTCGAAATCGCGAAGGTTCTCGGCGCGGAGAGCATCCTCGTAAGTCTTGTAAACGAGGTGCAGGACGCCAATCGCTTCGAGCTCAGCGTGCGCGGCGTCGCTGCCGGAGGCGCCGTCGAAAGAAGCGTCCCAATGGCGGCCGTGCAGCTCGATAGCTCGGGTTCGGAACCCTTCGGGGCTGATGCCTCTGCCCTTCAGCTTGAGCAGGAACCGGAGGCCTGAACGCAAGAGGTCGTCGAGATCGTCAACCGACAGCGCCGTGAACGAGTCCGGGTCGAGAGGAGCCGCAGTGCCGCTGCGCAGGCGCGCGACCAGGCGCTGCTCGAACAGTCGCTGCCCTGTCTCATCCAGGACCCTAAGCTCTCGCGGCGCACCAACCAGGTAAGCGAACTCGTCGAGCAGCCGCGCGCAGGTCCCGTGGAAGGTTCCGATCCAGGCGGCATCCAGGACTTCGGGGCCAAACTGCGGGCGCCGCTCGGCCAGCTGGCGCGTGATGCGCTGGCGCAGCTCCTCCGCCGCGCGGTCGTTGAAGGTGACCGTCAGAATCCGGTCGGGCGCGACGCCCTGCTCGACCAGCCAGCAGAAGCGCTCGGTGGCCGTGAAGGTCTTGCCGGTCCCCGGACCGGCGGCGATCAGGAACGCGCCGTCCGGCCCGGCGTGAGCCGCCGCCTTCTGCTCTGGGCTCAAAGTCATTCGGGGGGCGCGCCTCCATAAGGGCAGATGGCCGCATGCGGGCAGCTGCCGAAGCGAGTCACACACGTGCCGGCGAGATCGCGCGGACCTGGCTCGAAGTGGCCGCCCTTGATCCCCGCGATCGCCTGCATGACCACCGCACGGCTGCGCTCGAGGTCCTCAGAGGTCAGCGCCTTCTCGCGATATTCCTTGAGGCCCGCGGGTTGTCCGACGGCGAAGATGTCCTGCCGCATGTCCCTCCAGACCCAGTCCTTCGGGTACCACAGGGAGAGGAACCGCGGCTGAAAACCGAGGGCTTTGCCTTCGTCGTCAACCCCATAGCGGCATGCCAGGTAATACAGCGCGAGCTGCACATCGGACATCTCCGGTCCGAAGTACTGCTCGTACGCGTACCTCATCGGCTTGCCGGAACCGGTCTTGTAGTCGACCACCTCGACCTGGCCGTCGCCGACGTCATTGACCCGGTCGATCTTACCGATGATCTCCACGCCGTCCAGCTCGAGATGGAATCGGCGCTCGACGTCGAGCGTGCGCAAGCGCCTGATCACCTGGAGCCCCGTGACGAACTTGATGTAGTTGCCGAGCACGGCGCGCACCTGCAGCTCCTCGCGCTTGCGATCGAGCACGCCTTCCATCCTCGAGAGGTACGGATCGAGGTGCTTCACCAACGACGCTTCGAGCCATTCGCGTTGCAGCTCGGAAGCGAGGGGACGCCACTCGGACTCCTGAAGGTGAAAATCCTCGAGGACCTCGTGGAGAAACCCGCCACGCTCCATCGCGACCGACCGCGGCTCGTCGACGAGACCCGGGTGGTGGTTGTACCAATAGAGCCTTGGGCATTTGAGGTAATCGTTGAGCGTCGTCGGGCTGAAATGCCCGATCTCGACCTTCGTCGGGTTCTTGTCCGCGCCGTACGGCTCGAACGGCTCGCCTGACTCGCGATCGGTCAGAAAGGCGACGTCCAGACCCAGCGCCAGCGCCCTGCCGGCGCTGCCGTTCAATGCGTCACGGTGCGAGGCAATCAGCACCTCCGCCTCGCGCGCGAGCAGGACATCGCGCGGGGCCAGCCTTCCGGATGCGCGCGTGAGCTCCCGGGACTCGGCCTCCGGCTCGGCCAACCCGAGAAAGACAGATGCGCCGGCCTGTCGCAGGTACGCGTCGGCGAAGGTGATGTAGAGCCGTCGCTTGGCGCGCGTCATCGCGACGAACGCGAGACGTGCCTCCTCAGCCATGTGTCCATCAGGATCCGAAGGCCACGACGGCATGAAACCGACTTTGTAGCGTTCGAGCCATGCCCGATCTTCAGCATCCAGCAGCGGGTGCGGACGCGCGGCAAGAGGGAAGAGCCCGTGCGCAAAGCCGGAACAGAAGACGACCTCGAACTCGAGACCCTTGGCCTGGTGCACCGTCAACACCTGGACGGCATCTCGACGCGCCCCTGATTCTTGAGCCGGCGCTTCGGTGTCATCGGCGGCGCCGCTCAGAAGCGCATCCAGCGAGCCGGCAATGTCGGTGAGCAGCGGTGGCGCCCCGTTGAGTCTCTCGTGAACCGTCTGGATCGCCTCGAGGCCACCAATGGCAGCACGAAGGTCGCCGATGGCCTCGGCTCGCTGGTCGGGCGCCAGGCCGAGGTCGAGAAGGCGGCGCATCGCGCCGTCCTCGATGAGAATCGAGTACGCG
This sequence comes from Candidatus Dormiibacterota bacterium, assembly GCA_036512415.1. Lineage (GTDB taxonomy): Bacteria > Chloroflexota > Dormibacteria > Dormibacterales > Dormibacteraceae > Palsa-872. Next base: position 5,646 of record DATCAV010000039.1, read on the forward strand.
AGACTCGTCAGCGGCAACCTCGAAACACGGCCGAGCAGGCGATGACGCGCGACCATCGCGGCGTGCAGGCTGTCCAGCTCCTCCTGTGAGAGGAACTCGAGATAGTCAGGTTCTGATGAGGCTTCGGTGGGGGCCACTTGAGGGGGGACGTCCCCCCGTGCGGCGGCGGGCCTGGCGGAGCGCCGGCTCAGCTCCTGGCCTCCCCACGGGAGCGGATAGCGCGCAGGATCTCGCGCCGCGAGCACATACATGAGCCGGCGCACGACGCGTGTGAGCGGGCGGCCCTGCTCGCGCGCGTGGGCGCGAAGCCGGCTGAGGGTCCGGGCGCCGACGCCGCCAAGGCTCGACGACAGCGCGCCTTCAAACGCATCGGGGTCGTCTGGCTTGCGCAGCGATTCCAGGTAACCGACGAGGAATCGGACCACCTCGTTGCGCGCCGTGGCGCCAGAACCGCGCACCTCATAAGGAAGACCGAGCGCTCGGAGCGCCTCCTCGAACGGGCCGCCAAGCCACGTGGTGCTGCGCACCACGATGGCAAAGTCGCTCAGGCGCAGGTCCTGCGACTCCGCGTGCAGCCGCTTGATCTCGCGCGCGCAGAAGAAGGCTTCGTCCACCGCGTCCCCCTCGCGCGCGATGACGACTGCCGGGGGAAGCGACGGATTTGTCGCGCGCAGGGTGCGGCGCTCCCGTCCGGGCTGGGTCGAAATGAGGAGTCGTTCGCCTGCGTCGAGCGCCTCCTGTGAGCAGCGGTAACAATCGTCGAGCCTGCGGGTCGCGCCGCCGTAGACCTTGGCGAAGTCGTCGCTGAGCAGGCGCGGCACGGTGCCACGAAAGCCGTAGATGGATTGGTCGGGGTCCCCCACGACCACTAGACGGGGTCGAGTCGCCGGCGGCGCCAGGAGCTGGAGCAGCTCGAACTGCGCCGGGTCCACGTCCTGGAACTCGTCGACGAGGATGAGCCGGAAGTGAGCGCTCATCTGCTCGCGCAGCTTGGGATTCGACTGGAGCAGCTCGATGGCGCCGGTGATGAGGTCTCGGAAGTCGACCATGCGCCCCCGTTGCATTCGCTCCTGGTACGCCTGGTAGGCGGCCGCGAGCGTACGCAGTCGCTCGCTTGCGCTGGCTTCGGCCGCGAGCAGCAGGGCGGATGGGTGGACCAGGTTCTGCTTCATCAGAGCGACGAAGGTCAACACGTCCCTCGCGAATGCGTCCGAACTCTGCACGCCGGCCAATCCGCCGAGGACTTCGGATTCCATCTCCGCCAGCACCTTGCGCATGACGATCGATTCCTGGAAGCCGTCGAGCAGCAGGCGCTCCGGGTCAGGCGAATGTTCGCGAAGGAGCCTCGAGCAGAAGCTGTGAAACGTCGAGATCCACGCCTCGCCGTAGTCGTCGTTCAGGCGCAGATCGATGCGCCGGGCGATCTCCGCGGCGGCGCCGTTGGAGAAGGTGAGGACCAGGATCTGGCCTCGGTCCGCAACCCCCTCCCGGACGGCCTGCTGGTACAGGTCGACAAGGGCGTGCGTCTTCCCGGTGCCCGGTCCAGCGAGCACGCGGAGCGGGCCGTCGATGTCGTGGATTTCCAGTGGCAAGTATTTCCCCTTGGTCAGGGGCGGGCGACCTGATTATGCCGTCGGACAGGTTGCGGGGTCAGGGCAGCCGGTTAAGACTTCAGAGCCTTATCGATCTCCGTCAGCTCACCGGCTGAGAACTCAGGGCCATCCAGAGCTGCCCTGTTTTCCTCGAGCTGGGCGATGCTGCTCACGCCGATGACCGCGGATGTAACCCGCGGATCACGCAGGGTCCATGCCAGAGCCATCTGCGCCAGGGGCTGCTTTCGTTTCTCTGCGATCGTAGTCAAAGTCCGCACTTTCGCGAGGGTCTCTTTTGTGATCTGGTCAGGCGACAGAGAACGCGAGTGCGTCGCGCGGGATCCCTCCGGAATTCCGGTGAGATATTTGCCGGACAGCACGCCCTGTGCGAGGGGAGAGAACACTATGCAGCCCGCACCCTCGGCCTCGAGCACATCGAGCAGGCCGTCGTCTTCGATCCAGCGGTTCAGCATGTTGTACGAGGGCTGGTGGATGAGCAGCGGCGTGCCCATGGACCGGAGGATCGCCGCGGCATGCTTGGTCTGGGCGCTGTTGTAGGAGGAGATGCCCGCGTAGAGCGCCTTTCCCTGGCGCACCGCCGAGGCGAGCGCCCCCATAGTCTCTTCGAGCGCCGTGTCGGGGTCGGGGCGATGTGAATAAAAGATGTCGACGTAGTCAAGGCCCATCCGGCGCAGGCTCTGGTCGAGGCTGGCCAGCAGATACTTGCGCGACCCGAGATCGCCATAGGGCCCCGGCCACATATCCCACCCGGCTTTGGTCGAGATGATCAGCTCATCGCGATACGGCGCAAGGTCGCTCGCCATGATCCGGCCGAATGTCTCTTCGGCAGAGCCATATGGCGGTCCGTAATTGTTCGCGAGGTCGAAATGCGTGATGCCCATGTCGAAAGCCCGAAGCACTATCGCGCGGCTCGTCTCAAGCGGGCGCGTATGGCCGAAGTTCTGCCATAAGCCCAGCGAGATCTCGGGAAGCTTGATGCCGCTGCGGCCGCTTCGCCGATAGTGGATCCGGGAGTATCGGTCTGCGTCAGGCAAGTGACCCATGTGGCTCTACAACTCTATCGGGAGGCGGTGAAGGCTTGACCCGCCACGCGATCACGCATATCCCCATCAGGAAGGCGAGCTCGATGAGAGGCCACCTCTCCATCGGCACTCCGAACCGCACCCAGTCCACATAGGGTCCGGTCAGCAGCCAGCCCGCTGCCACCGGCACACGCCAGGCCATCACCGGCCGCTCCTCCCATACGATCACCGCAGCAACAGCAAGCAAGCAGAAGTCGGATGCATGGAGGTAGGGAACCGCTATCAATGAGCCGAGGATTCCGGCCACCAGGACCAGCCCGGGCGAGTGGCGAAGTCGGAAGGCTGAAATGAGAACGGCGACGACGATGACGGCCCGCAACGCATCCATCACCGGGCCATGAAAACCTAGCGCGCGTTCGAGCGTCAACGCGTCGGCGCCGGTTGGCAACGAACCTGTGAGCTGGCTCCAGTAGTCGAATGCGCCGCCCCCTCCCACTGTCAGCAAGGCGACGACCACCAAGACGGCTCCCACCGTCGAAAAGGCGGCAAAGGCTCGTACTCGACCCGCCGCAAGCACCGCGAAAGGGACTAAGAAGGCCGTGTTCGGCTTCAACAGCAACAAAGACAGGGCAAGGCCGGCCGCGACATTTCGATTCTCTCTAAGCAGTCGCCATGAGACCGCCATGCCTGCCGCCACGAGCGGCACGACCTGCCCGACCCGGAAAGCTTCCAGAACCCACCACGGAGCGACGGCCGCCGCGACCAGGATCCAGCGCTCGAGTCCGCGGCTCGAAGTTGACCAGGCAAGCGCGGCGACATACGCGACGAGCGTCAAGAACGCCCAGACGTAATACGAAAGCGAATACGGCACCGGCACGAGGGGCGTGACCAGCCAGGCCACAGTCGGCGGGCTCAGGAAGGGCTGGGCCACCTCTCCGGGGTCCAGCTGGATCTGCGCCACGGCCACCGCAGCCTGGTCGTAGATTTCCGACCAACCCTCCTCCAGCCCAATTACCGCTGCTGCTTTGTAGGTGTGGTAGTCGATGCCAGGGGGCTCCTGACGGTCGATGAAGTTCACGAGGATGGCGACCAGGATTGCCGCGAGGGCTAGTGGCGGCAGCAGGCGCCTCGCTCGGCTCACCGCACGACGTTACAGCGCGCATATAGTCGGACGCCATGGCCTTGTTGCCGCCAGCCCGCCAACCCGGCCCCCGTCTGTGGGCGGCGGCGGTCGCGCTGGTGGTCATCCTGGCGCATGCTGCCTCGTTCTTTCACCGCCTGCTGGACGGCGACGAAGCGATCTACGGGTCGATCGCCGCGCTCATGAACCTCGGCGGGCGGCTGTACGCCGACGGCGGGGTCGACAACAAGCCCCCAGGGATCTTCTGGGTGTACTCCGCCGTCTTTCACCTCGCCGGCACCTACCAGATGACCGTGATTCATGCCCTCGGACTCGTCGTCATGCTGGCGACCTGCGGCCTCCTTTTTGTCATCGGACGTTCGCTGTACGGGGTACGCGCCGGCCTGCTGGCGGCGCTCATATACGGCGTTCTCACCGGGGCCGGCAACCCAGGGCTGCTGGCCACAAACACTGAGATTCTCATGATGCTGCCGCTCACCGCCTCCTTCCTTCTAATGCTGCGGCGCCATTGGCTTTGGTCCGGGGCGCTTCTGGTGGCGGCCGGCTCCTTCCGCCAGGTGGCCGCCATCAACCTGCTGCTGGTGCCGCTCGCAATAGCCTTAATGGAGCCGAGGCCCAAGCGGTTACGTGCGTTTGGATTGTTTGCGGGCGGCGTGGCCGGCGCCCTCTTAATCGCTGCAGCCATGCTCGCTACGACTGGGTCGCTTATCGGTTTCTGGGACTGGACGATCCGGACGCTGTACGGGTACGCGTCTGTCAACTGGACGCCGGCGCTGGTGCTGATGCGTGCGCAAGACAGCGTAGCGCCGTTCGTGCTCTCGTCCATCGTAGTGTGGGTGGCCGCGGTCACGTTCGCGTGGCGATGGAAGCGGATGCCGCCGACTTCCCAGCTCATCGTGGCGTGGCTGGCCATCTCGATTCCCGGCTCGCTGGCCGCCGGTCACCTGTCATGGCACTACTTCATCCAGGTGATGGGCCCGCTTGCCCTCCTCGCCGCCTTCGCCATCGACAGGGCGCTGGACACTTCGCGCAGGCGCTGGGTGGCGGCAGCGGCGATCGCCGGCCTCGCCGTCCCAATGGTGGGCTGGGGCGTATTCGACCTCGTCGCCGACCCGCTGACATATGACTTCCAAGCGCCCGTGCCGGCGCATGAAACTGTCGCGGCATACATCAGCAGCCACACGCGACCACAGGATCGTGTCTTTGTCTGGGGCGTCTGGCCCGCCCTGTATGTCGAGTCCGACCGCCTCATGGCGAGCCGCTTTCCAGGGTTCCTGCGCGGGTTCCCTCGCGGGTCGGGGCTGCCGCCAAACAACTGGGACACATCTGCGGCGGTGTGGCCGGCCTTGCAGGAAGACTTGACGCGCAACCGGCCCGCTTTGATCGTCGACACCGCACCCGCCGGCTGGAGCGACTTCTCGACGTACCCGATGAGCAACTACCCGGTACTCGCAGCATTTGTCGCGGCCGGCTATCACGTGAAGGACACTATCGACGGTGTCGTGATCTACGCCCCCAACGGCAGCTGACGCTGGCGGCTATCTGAGGGGGGACGTCCCCCCTAGGAGCGGCGGGCCTGGCAGAGCCAGATCCCGGCGCACCCCCCTGCTGAGGGGGGACGTCCCCTATGGGCGCGCGGGGCCTGGCGGAGCCAGATCCCGGCGCACCCCCTTAGTCCGGCGAGGGTTTGACCGTGCGCTTGATCTCGAGGATTCGAGGTTCCTCTGCCGCGATCGAGATCACGCGGTCAAATATGGCCACCGAATCCGATGCCTCAGGCGGTTCGGAAAGGCGCACATAGGCAGCTCCGGCGTCGAATACGAAGGTAGGTGTGCCGAAGACGCCGTATTCGGCGACTGCGGCCCGATGGTCTCGCTCGAGCGCCGATACGATCTTGGGGTCGGCGATGTCCTTGCGAAAACGATCGAGATCCAGTCCCGAGTCCTCAGCCACCCGCTCGACTACAGCGACGTCGTCGATGTCGGCGCGTTGCTCGTGGCGCGCTCGGAGCAGGGCCATGTGGAAAGCGTCGAAGGCGCCCTGCCGGCGAGCGGCCTCTGCGGCTTTGAAGGCGACGCGACCGCGAGCCTCCGAGTCCTTCGCATCCCACACGGTCCAACCCTCATCCTTGGAATTGACCTGGATGAGCGAGAAGTAGCGCCACCTGACCTCAATTGGCCTGTCTCCAGAGTCCCGCACGTTCTGCAGCAGGACCGACGCCCTGTATACAAAAGGGCAGAGATAGTCATAGAAGACGTCGAACTGTCGCGGTGATGCGGGTTTCAGGATTGGTTCTGCAGTGGCCATGATCTCTAAAGCTCCAACGCGCCTTGTCCTCACACGTATTCCAGACACCTGGGCCTGGATGCGGCAGGACTTGTTGATCCGCATCTTGCCTTTTGCCTTGGTGTTCGCGGGCGCATACGTCCTTGCGTCGCAGCCGGCGTGGTTGGGCCTTGCGCCAGGGCAGGTCGCATATCAGCTCGCTTTCGGTTTGGTGGCCGCCCCAATTATGTTCGTCGCCGCCATGCTCACCCAGCTGTGGTTGGCGCGGCGGCGCCGCGCTCTGAGTGCGCCGGACGACGGCGCCGACGCATGGTTTCAGGCCGGTTTCTATGCGCTGAACGGCCCGGTCGAAGAGGCTTTCTTCCGAGGCTTGGTCCAGGGCGGCTTGGGCGCGGCGTTCGGAGCACCGGTGGGCTTTGTGGTTGGAACTGCGGCGTACGTCTTCTATCACCGGTTGGGCTGGCCCTGGATCGACACCCTCGCCACAGCGCTGGTGGGAGTGCCGCTGGGCCTTGCGTTCTGGCTGCTTCCGGGACCGCCCTCGCTGATTGGCGTCTCGATCGCGCATATCGCCGCGACATGCGGGTTCCTCGGACCGGGACCTTACCTCTTGAAGAAGCTGGGCCTGGTCTAGACCTGACGGCGCCGAACGGCGAGGTAGACCAGGGATGAGAAGACCAGCACCACGAGAGCCCACCAGAGGATGTCGCCGGCACCCGACGCTGGCGGGATGGTCGCAAGGGCCTGGCTGGCGTCTGCCGCGGTTCCGCCCGTCAGCTGGATTTCGGTCCGCGCGATATCACCGGTCGCGCTGCTGGTCAGCTGGTGAGGAACGACCCAGTACAGAACGTCGAATACAGCTCTCAAGAATCCGTTGTCGATCACACCCTGATGCGTCAGGTTGTGGATCGTCACCACCAGTGATGAAACGACGTCGTAGTAGATGAACGCCACTACCGCGGCGATGATGTTGTTCATCCAGGTGCTGAGTGCCAGGACGATCAGCATCACGACAACGGTGTTGGCGACCACCGCCAGAACCTCGGCGGTGAGCGCGCTTTCGAGCCCTCCGCCGAACAGGAGCATCGCCAACAGCGCCTCGATTCCGAGGACGCCAACGACGAGCACGAGAGCCGCGACCGCGGCGGAGATCTTGCCGATCGTGTAGGCCAGTCGCGATATCGGTTTGGAGAACAGGCTGACCGCGGTGCCGGACTCAAGGTCGTGGTAGATCGTCGTCATTCCGATGGCGAAGGCGATGAGAAGGGCAAAGATCCCCAGCGCACCGAGAAGATAGGTAACGAAGACTGCTTCGAGGAGTTGGCTCATCTGAGCGGGGTCCAGGGAGGTTGCTCCGTTCAATGACTGTGAGCCCGAGCCCCCTGTCGTGAGCGTGTTGGCGATCTTGAGGAAGATTCCCAGAAGAACGATGCCGCCGGCGCCGACCAGGAAGAAGACGAGCAGGATTCGCCGCCTCGAAAGTTCGAGGAGCGTATAACGCGCGACAGCCACAGTGCCGTTCACAGCTGTTCCTTCTCCGAGATGAACGACGGGAGCTGGTCGCGCTTCGTCGATGAGGCCTCGACCAACTCGACAAACACATCCTCGAGGGTGCGGCCCTCCGGCACCACTTCAGCCATGGTGCCCTCTTTCAGCACATGGCCCTTGGCGAGGATCGCGACGGTGTCGCAGACCAGCTCGACCTCGCTGAGGAGGTGGGAGTTGAGCAGGATCGCCACGCCGCTTGCCTTCAGCGACTCGATCAGCGCCCTGACATCGCGGCGCCCGAGGGGGTCGAGGTCAGCGGTCGGCTCGTCGAGGATCAGCAGCTTGGGCCGCCCGAGGATCGCCTGCGCGATGCCGAGGCGCTGCTTCATGCCCTTGGAGAACTGCCGGACCTGCCGCCTCTCCTGGTCCAGGCCGGCGAACGCAAGGGTCTCGGGGATTCGTCTCTTTCGATCGTCTTCGTCAAGGCCGAGGAGGCTGGCGAAGTAGTCGAGCACCTCTCCTGCGCGCAGGAACTTGGGGAAGTCCGGGTCCTCCGGCGCGAACCCCAGCTGCGCGCGTGCTGCAGGATCGCCGGGCTTGGACCCGAAGAGCGATATGTCGCCACCGTCGGGGCGCAGCAGGCCGGCGATCATCTTGACCACGCTGGTCTTGCCAGAGCCGTTTGGACCCAGCAGCCCGAACGCCTGGCCGGGCTCCAGAGCGAACGTGACACCGTCTACGGCCCACGGATCGCGGCGCCGGTACCGCTTGCGGAGCGACTCGACGCTCACCACCGGTGCCATCAGCCAGCCGAATATACATGCACGTGACTGACCTCGACGTGTTGCAGCGGCGAACTCTCGTATGGGCCGGACTGGCCGTGGTCCTCACCGCATTCGACGGCTCGGTGCTTGTTCTGGCCCTGCCCGCCATCGCGTCCGACTTCCACGCGCAGATTCCCGGCCTGTCCAATCTCGGCTCGGTGCTCGCCCTAGGCTCGTTGGGCGCGCTGCCCCTCGCGACGCTGGCCGATCGCTTTGGACGCCGGCGACTGATCGCGATCGGAGTCGCCGGTTTCTCAGTGGCGAACTTCGCAAGCGCTTTCGCGCCTTCGCTGACAGCGCTCTCGTTCATTCGCCTCATCGCGGTGTGCTTCGAGGCGTTGGTCGGCGGCGTCGCGACCGCGCTGATAGTCGAGGAAGCCCCACCGGGACTGCGAGGGCAGGCCGTGAGCGTTCTGGCGATACTGGCCGGGATCGGCGCCGGCATTACCGTCATCAGCTATCCGCTGCTCGCACCTCACTGGCGGTGGTTGTTTCTTGCCGGCGGTATCGGTGTGCTGGCGGCGCCTGCGATCTGGCTTCGGCTGCCCGAAGGCCGGACCTGGTCGAAGGTTCGACCGACTGGCTCAGCGCTTCGCTTGCTCATGGGCGGGCCATGGCGCCGGCGCATCCTCGTGCTGTCGGCGACCACTGCCCTGCTCGCAGTGCTCCTCGAGCCCGCGGGTCTTCTATTCACTGTGTTCGCCAGTGACGTCCTCCATATGACGCCGGTCGCGATCAGCACCCTGATCATTGCCTCGGGTGTCGCGGGCGCAGTGGCATACCTGGCGGGCGGCTACCTGAGCGACCGTTTCGGGCGCCGGTGGCCTGGCATCGGTCTCGCTGCATCTACAGCGGTGGTGACCAGTCTCAGCTTCGCCACCGGGATCGGGGGATTCGTCGTCGGCAACGTGCTCTGGAGCGCGATCGCGAGCGCATCGACGCCGGTCTTCGGCGCGTGGTCGGCGGAGCTGTTTCCAACGAGGGCGCGGGCGACCGCTGAGGCGACGGTTGGGGTCGCCGCCGCAGTTGGCAGCGTCTTGGGCCTGCAGGCGGTCGGTCTCCTGTCGCCATCGATCGGGTTGGGCCGCGCGATCGAGCTGGTCGGCGTGGCCGCGGTCGCGGGTGCGTTCCTGCTCTTATTGCTGCCGGAGACGAAGCAAGCCCCTCTACCTGACTAGAGTTTCCGAAATGGACCGCGCGAGGGCAGTTGTCGTCGGCGGCGGGATCACCGGAGCCAGCGTCGCGTACCACCTCGCCAAAGCCGGGTGGCGTGAGACGACCCTGGTCGAGAAAGACGAGCTGACCAGCGGATCGAGGGCCGTTGAAAAGGGGGCACTGGCTTCGGTGCCCTGTCACAACGACCTCCTGTGCGAGAACTTCATCGACGACGGCGCCGCGCTTCGCATCGTCGATTACGAGCTCAGCGGCAACAACGACCCTTGCTTCGACCTGGGCAACACGGCGCAGGAGGCAGAGTTCGACCAGGACCTGCGCGCTGCGCTTTGTGCCGCCTACTTCGGTCGCGAGGACGCGCGGCAGCTGGCGCGGATGAACCTGTTCGCCTTGATGTCGGACGTGGGTCGATTCGGCGCGCTTCCTGCGCGGCCACTCCAACTGGTTCTTGCGCATGGTTCAGCCCGGTGGCTACGATCCCGGCCGCTTCACGACAGGCCTGCTGCCCGACATGGCGCTGCCTGACCGCAAGGTTGCCGGGCTTCACGTGTTCACGTTCAACGAGATCGAGCCGACCGAACGCTGGCGCCAGGAGACCCTGGCCCGGCTCGCGGCGGACTGAAAGGAGGCAAGTTCATGGCTGTCAAGTTCCCGACCGACCTCGAGATCGCGCGCCGGGCCCGCCTGCTGCCGATGCCCGAAATCGCGGCCAAGATGGGCATCGGACCGCACCTACTCGAACCCTATGGATACGACGTCGCGAAGATCAGGCTCGAGGCGATGGACGAGCTCGCATCACAGCCGAAGGCGAAGTATGTGGTCGTGTCGGCGATCACGCCGACACCGTTGGGCGAGGGGAAAACGACGACGACCGTTGGCCTGGGCCAGGCCCTGTCGCTCATCGGCAAGCGCGCCACCATAGCCATCCGGCAGCCGTCGATGGGACCAACCTTCGGCATCAAGGGAGGCGCAGCGGGAGGGGGCTACAGCCAGGTCGTGCCGATGGAGCGCTTGAACCTTCACCTCACGGGCGACATGCACGCCATCACCGCCGCGCACAACCTGCTCGCCGCGATGATCGACAACCAGATCCACCACCACGAAGCCCTTATCGATCGCGATAGCGTCACGTGGCGGCGTGTCCTGGATGTCAGCGATCGCGTGCTGCGCAACGTCATCGTCGGCCTCGGCACACGCGAGGACGGGGTGATCCGCCAGACCGGGTTCGACATCACCGCGGCCTCGGAGGTCATGACGGTGCTGGCGCTCACCACGTCGCTGCGCGATATGCGCCAGCGGCTGGGACGGATCGTGATCGGAAACACCACAGCAGGCAAACCGATCACCGCGGAGGAGCTCTCTGCCGCCGGCGCGATGACCGTGATCCTGCGCGATGCGATCAAGCCCAACCTGCTCCAGACGCTTGAGAACACGCCGGTCCTCGTGCATGCCGGGCCTTTCGGCAACATCGCCACCGGCAACTCATCGGTGATTGCCGACCTGATCGGCATTCGCTGCGGCGAGTTCCTGGTCACCGAGGCGGGGTTCGGCGCCGACATGGGCGCCGAGC
>DATCAV010000040.1:0-6746 GCA_036512415.1 Candidatus Dormiibacterota bacterium
CGCGTCCTGCCCTCGGTCGCAAGCCTTCGCGTGCGCCGGGCCGGCAGCCCGCGAGACGGGGGCGCCGGCTCTGGGGTCGTCATCACCCCCGACGGGTACCTGGTCACCTCAGCCCACGTCGTCGCCCAGGCCGGCACCGCCAGCGCTTCCTTCATAGACGGCACCGAGTACGAGCTCGACGTGGTCGGAGCCGACCCGCTGTCTGACCTCGCGGTCGCACGCGCTCGGTCAGCTGTGCTCGAGCCCATTCAGATCGGGGACGCCGACACCCTGCGGGTCGGGCAGTTGGTGGTTGCGATCGGGAATCCAATGGGGTTTTCGGGGTCCGTCACCTCGGGGGTCGTCAGCGGGTTAGGCCGCTCCCTGGCGACCGCCGATGGCAACGGGCACCGACGCTTCGTCGAGGACGTCATCCAGACGGATGCGGCGCTCAACCCCGGCAACTCGGGCGGCGCACTCGCTGACTGGAAAGCGCGCCTGATCGGCGTCAACACGGCAGTCGCCGGCATGGGGCTCGGACTCGCGGTGCCTATCAACTCCACGACGCAAGCGATCCTTGCAGCCTTGATGCGGTCGGGCCGCGTAAGCCGCGCGTACCTCGGCATCGCCGGCGGCACACGCGCGCTCCCGCCGACCGCCGCCCAGCGGTTGGGTCGCAAGGCGGGCGTCGAGGTGCAGGAGGTCGTCAGCGGCAGCCCGGCTGCAGCCGCAGGACTTCAGGGCGGAGACGTAATCGTGTTGGTCGGCGAGGCGGCGGTCGCGAAAGCCGGCGACCTCCAGCGGCTGATGGTGGAGGTGCGGATCGGATCCAAACTGCCACTGACCATCTTGCGCGGCGATCGCACGGTGATCGTCGACGTGGTGCCCGCCGAGCTCACATAATCGTCGGCTAGACTTGGCCGTGGTGGCCAAAGACAAAACCAAAGACATTCGGGATCTCCTCCGCGCCGAGCTGCTCGACGGGCGTTTCCGGATGGTCGATATCGACCCTGACTCGACGCCTGGTATCAAGAAGCCAAAGCAGGCGCGGAAGGAGATGGAGGAGGCGCACGGCAGGCTGTTCGGCCTCCAAGAGCGCCTGTTCGCCGAAAACAAGCGATCGGTCCTGGTGGTCCTGCAGGCGATGGACACAGGTGGCAAGGACGGAGCCATCACGCACGTGATTGGCGACCTCAACCCGCAGGGCGTCCACATCACATCGTTCAAACAGCCGACACCCGAGGAAAGGCGACACGGGTTCCTCTGGCGAATACGGCGCAGCCTGCCGGAGGCGGGCGTCGTCGGGATCTTCAATCGCTCCCATTACGAAGATGTCCTCATCGCGCGCGTTCACGGGCTCGCTGACCCAAAGGTGATCGAGCGGCGCTATCAGCAGATAAACGAGTTCGAGAAGGAAGTCGTGAAGAGCGGCACGACGATCATCAAGTTCTGCCTCCACATCTCGTACGACGAGCAGCGCCTCAGGTTGCTCGACCGCCTGCGTGATCCCGACAAGCACTGGAAGTTTCACGAGACCGACATCGACGAGCGCAGGTACTGGGACGACTACATGAGCGCCTATGGCATCGCCATCACCAAGTGCTCGACCAAGTGGGCGCCGTGGTACGTCATCCCGGCGAACGACAAGGACTACCGCAACTTTGCAGTCGCCAAGATCATCAGGGAAACCCTCGGGGACATGGATCCGCAGTACCCCCAGCCCAAGCTCAACATCCCACGCCTGCTCAAGCGCCTCAAAGACTGAAGGCGCGGGTGAGGACGCAGGTCCTCCCCCGCGGAACCCCCTCCTGTGTCTCACCACGCCTGGAGGTGATTGGAGTGAAACGCTTGGGTGACGGCCGGAATGAATCCGGCCTAGAGGCCACGCTAGTCAACTAAATAAAGGCGCGGGTGAGGACGCAGGTCCTCCCCCGCGGAACCCCCTCCTATTTCTCACCACGCCTGGCGGTGATTGGAGTGAAACGCTTGGGTGACGGCCGGAGTGAATCCGGCCTAGAGGCCACGCTAGTCAACTAAATAAAGGCGCGGGTGAGGACCAGTCCTCCCCCGCGGAACCCCCTCCCTGTGTGTCACCACGCTGGAGATGCTTTGTAGGGAACGCTGGGTGACGGCCGGAGTGAATCCGGCCTGGAGACCGCGCTAGTCCAATTAAATAAAAAACCCCGGGCCGTGAGGCCCGGGGCTTAATTGGTCGTTTAACCCTTAGAGGGTACGAACGCTCTTCGCGCGTGGCCCCTTGGGGCTCGCCTCGATCTCGAAGGAAACCTTCTCGCCACCCTGGAGGCTATCGAAGTCGCCTTCGGTGCCGCTCCTGTGAAAGAAGAATTCCTTACCGTCTTCGGCTGCGATAAAGCCGAAGCCACGGTCCGCGACCAGTTTCTTGATGGTGCCTGTAGGCATTTCCATCTCCTATCTCTCGAACGAATGGCCAACTCAACTCGGCGGGCCTGTTCGAGAAACGGAGCCTGCGGTGAGCGCCTGCACTGTGCCGGCACCGTGATTATACCCCAGACCAGTGGTTCCCAACCCTGGGGCCCAGGAGGGTCGAAAGGCAGCCTTCTAGCGGGATCCCACGCGCTCGGGCCTGGGCGTCAGAGAAGAGCGGCGCGCCCGCGACTGATCCACTTCCGTCAGGTGGCGTTTCCGAAGCCTCAGGTGCTTCGGGGTCACCTCCAGCAGCTCGTCATCGGTCAGGAAGTCGAGGGACTGCTCCAGGCTCTGCCTGGAGGCCGGGGTCAGCCGTACCGAGATGTCCGAGGTTGACGACCGGATGTTGGACTGCTTCTTCTCCCTGCAGACGTTGACCCGGATGTCTCCGGGACGCTTCTGGATACCCACGATCATGCCCTCGTACACCTCTTCCCCAGCCTCGATGAAGGTGGTGCCGCGCTCCTGAGCGCCGGCCAGCCCGAACGCGAGGGTCGTGCCCGCCGATGAAGCGGTCAGCGCTCCGTTGCGCTGCTCCCTGAAATCGCCCGCCCAGGGCCGGTAGCCGATCCCGATCGAACCCATCAGGCCGGTGCCTGCGGTCAGGGTCAAGAAGCTGTTGCGGAAACCGATCAAGCCACGGGTGGGGATCGTGTATTCGAGGCGCACGCCGCCCTTGGAGTCGTAGCTGATCTCGATCATCTCGCCGCGCCGCTTGCCAAGCGCCTCGGTGACAGCGCCGAGGTTCTCCTCGCGGACGTCCACGGTCAGCCTCTCGAGGGGTTCCATCCGCTGGCCGTTAATGGTCTTCACGATGGCCTCCGGGCGGGAGACCTCGAACTCGTAGCCCTCCCGGCGCATCGTCTCGATCAGCACAGCCAGGTGAAGCTCGCCGCGGCCGCTCACCATGAAGCGCTCGGCAGCCTCGGTGTCCTCAACATGAAGCCCGAGGTTGACGTCGAGCTCCTTGTAGAGCCGCGCGCGCAGCTGCCGCGTGGTCGAGAACTTTCCCTCACGGCCGGTGAAGGGCGACGTGTTGACGCCAAACGTCATCCTGACCGTGGGCTCATCGATCTCGATGCGCGGCAGCGGGTCGGGGGATTCGGGATCAGCAAGCGTGTCGCCGATCGCGACCGCGTCGAGCCCCGTGAGCACGACGATGTCACCGGCGCTGGCGCTCGCCACCGCGATGCGGTCGAGTCCTCGGTAGACGAGAACCTGAACTACCTTGGCGCGCCGCGGCTCAGCAGCAGCGGTGAGCACCGCTACGGTGTCGCCCGGAGCGATGCTGCCTCGCGAGATGCGCCCGATGGCCATCGGCCCGGTGTAGTCGTCGTATGCGCGGTTGGCGACCAGCATCTGGAAACCGCCCGGCTCGATGACCGGGGCGGGGATGAACTCGATGATTGTCTTGAAAAGAGGCTCCAGGTCAGCAGTCAGGGCGTCGGCCTGGTGGCCGGCCCGGCCCTCTTTCGCCACCGCGTAGATCACCGGCGCCTCGAGCTGGTCGGCGTCCTCGGCGAGCTCCAGGAACAGGTCGTGCACCTTGTGCAGGGCCGCCTTGGGGTCCGCGTTCTTGCGATCGACTTTGTTGATCACGACGATGATGCGCAGGCCGACCTCGAAAGCTTTGCGGAGCACGAAGCGCGTCTGGGGCATCGGGCCCTCGGCCGCATCGATCAGGAGCAGGCAGCCGTCGGCCATGTTGAGCACGCGCTCCACCTCGCCGCCGAAGTCGGCATGGCCCGGCGTGTCGATGATGTTGATGGTCACCTCGCCATGCCGAACCGAGGTGTTCTTGGCGAGGATGGTTATCCCCTTCTCGCGCTCGAGGTCGTTCGAGTCCATGATCAGCGTGCCGACGTCCTGGTTGTCCCGGAACGTGTGGCTCTGCTTCAAGAGGGCGTCCACCAGCGTCGTCTTCCCGTGGTCGACGTGAGCGATGATCGCCACATTGCGAATGTCGTGCCGGAGATTTGTGGGGGTCATAAGGCAGTACTGATCATGCGAATGGAGTGTCCGGGCACGCCGCCCGTAGCAGGACTATACGAACACCCGCCAACCCCGCGCCCGTTCACTCGCGGCCAGAGGGTGTGACGGCCAAAGTAACATCCGCTCCAGCATGAGTCTTCCCAAAACGGCAGCCCGGCTAATCCTCGCCGGTCTGGCGGGCGCCTGGCTGCTGGTCGGGTCCTCCCTGGCAGGACTGGCCGACGAAGGCTGGGTCATCACCTCCTTCCACTCGGACATAGCCATCGCCGCCGACTCCAAGCTGACGGTCACGGAGGACATTCGGGTGGACTTCGGCTCGCTGAGCAAGCACGGCATCTTCAGGACCATCCCGCTCCGCTACCGGTTCAACGACAAGCAGGATCGCTTTTACGTGCTGGAGGTGCGGTCGGTCACCGATGGCGCCAACCCCGTGCCGCACGACGACTCGGTGGACAGCGACAACGAGGTGATCAAGATCGGCGACCCGAACCGGCTCGTTTCCGGGCCTCAGCGGTACGTCATCACTTATACGGTCGCCGGCGCGATGAACTCGTTTTCGGACCACAGCGAGCTGTTCTGGAATGTAGACGGAGCCCTATGGCCAGTGCCAAAAACGCAGGTGACCGCCACCGTTCACGTGCCGTCAGGCTCCCTCCAGAAGTCGGCTTGCTACCAGGGCCCTCCGGGTTCGACCGAAACCTGCACCCACACCGACGGGAGCGACCGCGCCGACTTTTCGTCCACCCGCTCCCTCGATTCCGGTGAAGAGATGTCGGTCGCGACCGCCCTCGATCCGGGCGCCGTCACCGTTCCTCCACCCCTCCTCGAGCCACGGCAACGCCAGTTCCCCCAGGACGCATTCGACCTCACGCCGCTGACGGTCACGCTTTTCGTGCTCCTGACGGTGCTTGGCGTTGGCCTGGTCGCGTGGAACTGGTGGATGCACGGCCGCGACCGTGCGTACTTGACCCAGCACTACCTGGCGAGCGCTCCCTCCGCCGCGAGCGGCACATCCGGCGAGCCTCAACGGACGCTTCCGCTTCTAGCTAGCGAGACCCTGGTCGTCGAGTTCGGGCCGCCGCAGAACATGCGGCCCGCGGAGCTAGGGCTCATCCTCGATGAGAGCGCCGACACGAAGGATGTGACGGCGACGATCGTCGACCTCGCGGTGCGGGGATACCTCACGATCGCCGAGGGGCCTGGCAAGGCCGATTGGACACTCACCAAGAAGGCCGGGCCCATGGAGACGCTGCTGCCTTATGAGAGAACCCTCTTCTACGGCCTCTTCGCCGGCCGCGACACGGTCAAGCTCTCCGACCTCAAGGGCACGTTCGCGCCAACCCTGAGGATGGCCGAGGGCCAGATCTACGCGGACTCCCTCTCGCGCCGCCTGTTCACGAGCAGCCCGACCCAGGCTCGCGCGGCCTGGGGATGTATGGGCTTCGCATTGGTGCTGGTGGGCTTTGCGGCCACGGTCGGGCTTGGTATTGCTTTTGGCTGGGGCCTCGTCGGCCTCTCGATCATCATCGCCGGCATCGCGCTCGCCGCCACCTTCCCGTTCATGCCGCAGAGGTCCGCGGCCGGTCGCGACCTGTTGCAGCACACGCTTGGCTTCCGCCTCTACATGACCACCGCGGAGAAGTACCGGCAGCAGTTCGCCGAGAAGGCCCAGATCTTCACGCAGCTGCTGCCGTACGCGATCGTATTTGGGTGCGTGACTCAGTGGGCAAAGGCCTTCGAGGGCATCGACACGGCTGCGGCCAACAGCGGCTGGTACGTGGGCAACGCGCCGTTCCAGGCCGCGCTGCTGGCGAGCAGCCTGGAATCGATGAACGCCAACATCTCGAGCGCCATCACCTACGTGCCGCCAAGCTCGGGCAGCTCGAGCGGATTCAGCGGCGGATTCTCAGGCGGCGGTGGTGGAGGCGGCGGCGGCGGCAGCTGGTGAAAGTATGAGAGGGAACCCCCGGTGGTTCCCCTCATCGGCGGGCGCTTCGCGCGCGCCTGCTCTCCCTCCGGTATAAGGAAGGGCTTTGTTTTAGACGGGTTGACTCCCCGCCAAGCCTGGTGTCATTAGTGACAAAGTCATGGCCGGGGGGACCCCGGCCAACCCTGCCGCGTCAGTGACGAACTTATAAGAGGGAACCGGACTGTTCCCTCTCATCGCCGGGTCGGCTTCGCCGACGCGGCTGCTCTCCCTCCCGGGATTGGATTTATCTACGGATTAGTCTCTCCACACCACGATTGGGAGTAGCAGAAACAAAGTCATGGCCGGGGGGGACCCCGGCCAACCCTGCCGCGTTAGCGACGACGAAAAAGGCTATTCC
>DATCAV010000041.1:0-2574 GCA_036512415.1 Candidatus Dormiibacterota bacterium
TCCGGGTGGCCGCTGGCTCGGAACCAGTCGCAGGAAAACGTCCTCCAGGCTGGGCCGGATCCGCTCGAAACGGGCGACGTGAACGCCGCTCGTGGCGAGGATCCGCAGGATCTCGGGCCCGGCTCGTGAGGCGTCGTTCACGGCCACTCGAAGTACCGCTCCATCGCGCCCGATGCCGCCGATCAAGGCCGACTGTTCGAGGACGGTGGCTAAATCCGCCGCAGCGGCTGCCTGACCCGGTTCGAGCTCGATCGCGAACACGGGTTCCGCAAACCTCGCTTGGAGCTCCGTCATCGTCGAGTCCGCAACCAAGCGGCCCCGGTCGATGATGCCTACCCGGTCGCAGACTTTTTCAACGTCCTCCAGGATGTGGCTGGACATGAAGACGGTGACCTGGCCGCGCAGGTCCGCCAGCAGGTCGAGGACGTCGTGCCGGCCGGCCGGGTCCAGCGAGCTGGCGGGCTCGTCCAGGAACAGGACCTGGGGGCGGTTCATCAGCGCCTGCGCCAGGTTCAGCCGCTGGCGCATTCCGCCCGAATAGCCGGCAACGCGGCGGCCGGCGGCTTCGACGAGGCCAGTCTTCTCCAGCACCTCATCGACGCGTGATTTGAGATCGGGTCCACGGAAGCCGAAGAGTCGACCGACAAACTCGAGAAGCTCCCGGCCCTTCATCCAGCCGTAGAGCTTCGACTGCTGATCCTGGTGGCTGATCCGGCGCCGAAGCTCGATACCACCGCGGGCGGGATCCAGTCCCGCCACGACCGCTCGACCGGAGCTGGGCCATGCCAGGCCGGTCAGCAGCCGGATCGTGGTCGTCTTGCCGGCGCCGTTCGGACCCAAGAACCCGAATAGAGACCCTGCCGGCACCTCGAGGTCAAGATGGTCGAGCGCCGTGATACTGCCGTAGCGCTTGACGAGGCCGTGGCAGACGATCGCCGCTTCCAATTCCCTAGGTCTGCTTCCGTCCGGCCAACAGGTACACGATGGGTCCGATGGTACCGACGAGCACGATGATGAGCGCCCAGACCAGCTTGTTGTTCCCGACGACGCGGCGCTCGGGCCTGAAAAGGTCGACCAGCGAAAACACGACCAATCCGAGCTCGATCACGACGAGAGGGAGGAGGATCAACAACAGGTTTGTGGAGACCTGGACCGCCAACGGTAGAGAGCTCACTAACAGAAGCGTTCTCATGTTCGATAATAGTATCATGATTGAGAATGAAGAGGGCTGACCTGATCCTTCATCCCGTTCGGCTACGCATCATCCTTGCGTTTGCCAGGGGACGCCGCCTGACGCCGCAGCAGGTCGCGGCCGTTCTGCCTGACGTTTCCCAGGCGACCCTCTATCGCCAGATTGAGCGGCTCTATCGAGGGGGTGCTCTGGCGGTTGCTTCTGAGCGGCGGGTTCGCGGTGCGGTCGAGCGGACTTATGTTCTTGCGGAAGGCGGTGCCTCGCTTTCACCCGAGGAGCTCGCCAAGGCGTCACCGGATGACCACCTCGGATATTTCACGGCCTTCGCCACCGGTCTGATTGCCCAGTTCGAGCAGTACCTGGAACGACCCGAAATCGACCTGCTTAAGGACGGCGTGGGTTATCGCCAGGTCGTGCTGAACCTCACCGACGAGGAGATTTCGGAAATGGCCAGCGGGCTCAACGCAGCCCTGGTTCGCTTCTTGGCCTACGACCCAAAGCCGGGTCGCAAGCGACGCATGTTGGCGACGGTGTTCATACCACTCGATGATGGCCCCGAACGGACCTAGGCGACCAGAGCCAGGTAGCTCGAGTTGACAGGTCTATAGAGAAGAGATCGCCTTCTACAACTCGTCCTTGTCGAAGGAGGCGCGTGGATTCGTCGCCCTCAAGATGTAGCGAATCGTCCCGTTCTTGTCGATCAGAACGGTGGCTGACCTTTGGATGAACAGCTTCTTGTCTAGCCCAAAACTCCCGTAGACCGCCCGGTCTGGGTCAGCAAGCACAGGGAAGGGAAGCTTTAGTGCACGCTCGAGCTTCGTCGCCGCCTCCACGCCGCCGCCGCCAATCACCAGCACATCGGTGTCGTGGGACTTCAGCTCCTGATTGATGCGCCCCAACTGGGCGACGTGCCCGCGGCACGTCATTCAACCAAACTCGCGCATAAAGAAGATGGCAACGTTCCGCGAACGCTGATAGTCGGCCAACCGGATGCGTCCGCTGCTGCCTTCGAGTTCGAAATCGGGCGCGGCATCACCCACGCCGCTCTCGCCGAGGCTGCTCAGCTACTTGCGGAGCCGGCGGTCTCGCTCTCCTTGGCTTCGATGAGCTCCCCTTCGATATTGATCTGGATCTCGTTGCTGACGATCCACTTGCCGTCCAGCATCATCTCGAATGTCATGCCGAATTCCTTTCGGTTGATCTCGCCCTCCGCCGCGTAGCCGATTCGATGACCCATGTTTGGATCGTTGAACTCCCCGTACTTGACGACCTTGAAGGTTACCGGTCGGGTATTGCCTTTTATGGTCAGGTCGCCCGTCAACGTGTAGAGCTCCGGGCCCGCAGCTTCGATCTTGGTGCTCTTGAAAGTCATGGTTGGAAAC
>DATCAV010000042.1:0-7435 GCA_036512415.1 Candidatus Dormiibacterota bacterium
GGTGGCCAGCGGCTTCTTGATCGCGATCGCCGGTCATTTCTCGTGGGATGCATGGATCCAGTTCTTTCCGATCGAGAGCTCTGCCCTCGGTCTCGTCGAGATCCACGTGCGGACGCTGATCATGACCGGGCCTTTCACCGCCCTCGTCATCGCCCTCCTTCTGTCAGGGCTCCGTTACGAAGGCCACGCCCTGAGGGAGCAGATGCAAAAGGAGGCGGCCGAAGGCACTGGTGCGATTTTGCCGCCCGAGGTTCCGATCCTCACGAACCCATGGCGGCGCCTCGGTCAGCGCATGCAAGCCTTAAGCCGGAGAGGGCTCAAGGCCTACTTCGCGGTTGCTCGGCTGCAGACGGCACAGCTCGACCTGGCGATGGAGCGCTGGCACCGGGAGCGGCAAGAGATCGACACGCCGCTGGAGGCAGAATACGAGCTCAGACAGAAGGTCACCGAGCTGCGCCGGGAGGCGGCTTTCTAAGGGGCCGACAAGGGGCTTGCATTTCGGCTGGTGTTACGTCGTAATCTTGTAACACCATGTCAGACGGAGTGGCAGTAGCACCGACTGAGCGAGAGGCGCTGGACGCCTACTCGCAGATCGTGAGCACCGTGGCCGAGCGTGTTCTGCCCTCGGTCGCGAGCCTACGCGTTCGCCGGGCCGGCAGCCCACGAGACGGCGGCGCCGGTTCCGGCGTCGTCATCACCCCTGACGGCTACCTGGTCACCTCCGCCCACGTCGTCGCGCAGGCGGGCAAGGCAAGCGCCTCCTTCATCGACGGCGCCGAGTACGAGCTCGACGTGGTCGGCGCCGACCCCCTCTCTGACCTTGCGGTCGCGCGCGCTCGGTCGGCGACGCTCGAGCCTATCCAGATCGGAGACGCAGACACCCTGCGGGTCGGGCAGCTGGTCGTGGCGATCGGCAATCCAATGGGCTTTTCGGGGTCCGTCACCTCGGGGGTCGTCAGCGGGTTAGGCCGCTCGCTGGCGACCGCCGATGGCAACGGCCACCGTCGCTTCGTCGAGGACATCATTCAGACGGATGCCGCGCTCAACCCGGGCAACTCCGGCGGCGCCCTCGCGGATTGGAAGGCGCGGCTGATCGGGGTCAACACCGCGGTCGCCGGCATGGGGCTCGGGCTTGCGGTGCCGATCAACGCCACCACCCAGGCGATCCTCGCGGCGCTGATGCGACACGGGCGGGTGCGCCGCGCCTACCTCGGCATAGCGGGCGGCACACGCGCGCTTGCACCAGCGGCGGCGCAGCGGCTGGGCCGCAAGGCCGGCGTCGAGGTGCAGGAGGTCGTCAGTGGCAGCCCCGCAGCGGCCGCAGGGCTGCAGGGCGGAGACGTCATCGTGTCTGTCGGCGAGGCGGCCGTGGCGAAGGCCGGCGACCTTCAGCGGCTGATGGTGGAAGCGCGCATCGGCTCGAAGCTGCCCCTGACCGTTTTGCGCGGCGATCGCACTGTGGTCGTCGACGTGGCGCCCGCTGAGCTGACGTAGCCGTCGACTAGACTTTGGCCCGGTGGCCAAAGAAAAACCGAAAGACATCCGGGATCTCCTCCGCGCTGAGCTGCTCGACGGGCGTTTCCGGATGGTCGATGTCGACCCTGACTCGACGCCTGGTATCAAGAAGCCAAAGCAGGCGCGGAAGGAGATGGAGGAGGCGCACGGCAGGCTGTTCGACCTCCAGGAGCGCCTGTTCGCCGAGAACAAGCGATCGATATTGGTGGTCCTGCAGGCGATGGACACTGCTGGGAAGGACGGGACCATCACGCACGTGATTGGCGACCTCAACCCGCAGGGCGTCCACATCACATCGTTCAAACAGCCGACACCCGAGGAAAGGCGCCACGGGTTCCTCTGGAGAATACGGCGCAGCCTGCCGGAGGCGGGCGTCGTCGGGATCTTCAATCGCTCCCATTACGAAGATGTCCTCATCGCGCGCGTTCACGCACTCGCTGACCCAAAGGTGATCGAGCGGCGCTATCAGCAGATAAACGAGTTCGAGAGGGAAGTCGTGAAGAGCGGCACGACGATCATCAAGATCTGTCTGCACATCTCGTACGACGAGCAGCGCAGCAGATTGCTCGACCGATTGCGCGACCCAGACAAGCACTGGAAGTTTCACGAGACCGACATCAACGAGCGCAGGTACTGGGACGACTACATGAGCGCCTACGGCATCGCCATCACCAAGTGCTCGACCAAGTGGGCACCGTGGTACGTCATCCCGGCTAACGACAAGGACTACCGCAACTGGGCAGTCGCCAAGATCGTCAGGGATACCCTCGCCGATATGGATCCGCAGTACCCGACGCCCAAGCTCGACATCCCACGACTCGTAAAGCGGTTGAAGGACTGACCGCCGACCGCAGATCGCGTGAAGGTTTGATAGGTTAGGGGCCGGCTACGGGCTTTTTTTCAAAAAGGGGATCCGAATATGAAAGTGGTACGCGTCGTTTCCTGCTTGGTTGCAGCCATCCTCATCGCCGCGTGCGGCTCGGGAGGCGGCTCGTCTGCCAAGGTCATCAAGCTCGGGGCGATTCTGTCAATTACAGGCGCCGGGGGTGTTTACGGACCCCAGAGCCGGGACGGCATGATGCTGGCTGTCAAGCAGATCAACGCTGCGGGCGGCGTCAACGGGGTGCAAATCAGTCTCACCGTCAAAGACGATGCTTCGGACAAGGCTCAGGCCACGCAGCTGACGCAGACATTGATCCAGCAGGAGCAAGATCTCGCGCTGCTCGGACCGACGCTCTCGAACTCTGCTCTGGGGGCTCACCCTCTCGCGGAAACCCTGAAGACCCCCATCCTCGCTGTGAGTACGACTGGGATCCACATCGTCCCGGATTGCAACTTCCCGGCCAGCAGCACGGCGTGCAAATACGTGTTCCGCGACAGCCTGGGCGAGGAGACTGCGATCCCTGACAACATTCAGTCCTACGCGGCAGACCAGCACCCGAAAACCGGTGTGCTGCTGGTCGCCCAGGACGACAAGTTTTCCAGCGACGGCGGGGCGATCGTTCAGACCACCGTCGGCAAGTACGGCATCACGCTGCTAAAGACGATCAAGTTCAACAAGGCAGAGGCCGACCTTGCGCCGTATGTCACTCAGGCGGTACAGCTCCACCCGGATGTGATCTTCATCACCTCTCTCGGCGGGATCCCGGCCAAGATCATGACTGAGGCGCGAAAGCAAAACTGGAAAGGCCAGTTCCTCGGCGGCAACGGATTCAACACCGCCACCGTCTCCACCCAGGCCGGGGCCGCGGGCACGGGAGCCCGCAGCGGGAGCGCGTGGTATCTGGGCAACAATTTCCCGTCCAACGCCGACTTCGTCGCCGCCTACAAAGCCGAGTACAACAAGAACCCTGACCAGTTCGCGGCCCAGGGCTACACAGCAATCAAGATCCTGGCCGATTCGGTCAGCCGCGCCAACCTGACCTTCAGCGACCTCGCCGGAGACCGCGACAAGCTGCGCACCGCCATGGAGTCGGTCAACATTCAGACCCCCCTCGGGCCATTCCAGTTCACTGCCTCACACGACGTCAAGCAGACGGTTTGGGTGATCGCGATGGATGGCAATGGCGGCTTCACCCTCGTCCACGAGATCCCGGCGAGCTAGAAAGGTTAATGGGGAGGCTGACGGGGGGATCTTGATCCCCCCGTCATTGCTTTGGGACAGCAGCTCCTAAACGCGATTTTCATCGGGTCCATCTACGCCTTGTTTGCGGTCGGGTACACGCTCGTTTTCGGCATCCTCGACATCCTCAACCTCGCGCACAGTGCCGTCTTCATGCTTGGCGCCGCTGTCACCTACTCGTTGGTGGTCAACCACGGCCAGTCCTTTTTGGTCGCGTGCGCGGTTGGCATTGCCGTCACCGCCGCGATGGGGCTGGTCATCGAACATGTCTGCCTGCGCCCACTACGGCGCCGGCGCGCTCCTCCGATCGCGGCGCTCATCTCCACTATCGGTCTCGCCTTGATCATCGTCGCCGCCATCGAGCAGGGCCGCCCAGACACGATCTTCAAATCGCTATGGGTAGACGGCGCGAACTCAGTCAGCTTTCCGGCGGGCGTTGTCCCGAACCCAACCTGGTACGTAGCCGGTCTCACCTTGGAAGCCAGCAAGGTCGCGATCATCCCCATCTCGATCTTTCTCATGCTCGTGCTCGGCTACGTGTTGCGGTACACCCAGGTCGGCCGCGGCCTGCGCGCTGTGGCGGAGAATCCCCGTGCGGCGCAGTTGATGGGTCTCGACGTCGACCGCATGATCTCGCTCACGCTGATCATCTCCTCGGCGCTCGGCGGGTTGGCGGGCATCCTGTTTGGAGTGGCGCTTGGCGACATCAGCCCATACATCGGCCGGGACAACGTCGAGGTGCGGGGTCTTGCTGTGATCGTCCTGGGTGGCATGGGCAGCATTCCGGGGGCGGTGATCGGCGGCTACCTGCTCGGCATGGTCGAGGTGCTCGCGCTGGTCGTGCTCGGCAGCAGCGCGCGCGGCGGGGTGGCATTCGCGGCGCTTTTCTTGATGCTGGCCCTGCGCCCACAAGGCCTCTTCGGCGCGAAGCTACGCGAGAGGATCTAGGCGATGGACTTCGTTATCCAACTCTTCACCGATCCGATCGGCTTCTGGAACTCGCACACGCTGTTTATCGCGCAGGTCGGGATCAACAGCATCATCGCGTTGTCGATGTTCATCGTCTTGTACTCGGGCCAACTCTCCCTCGCCGCCCCCGGCTTCATGGCCATCGGTGCATATACGTCGGTGCTGATGGACCAGTACTGGCACACGCCCCTGGCGCTCAACATCGCCGCCGCCGTCCTACTGGCCGCCGCCGTCGGACTTGTAGTTGGCCTACCTGTCCTGCGCCTTCGCGGCGTCTTCCTCGCCATCGCCACCATCGGCTTCATAGAGGCGCTCCGTCTCGGCGTGATACTAAATTTGCCCATTACCGGAGAAGGCCTAGGCCTGAAAAACGGGAACTCTGACCCGCTCGGGGGAATCAACCTCGTACTGGTCTCGCTGGTGGTGGTGCTGTTTCTCGTGTGGCGGCTGACCAAGGGCCGGCTCGGCGCGGCCTGGGCGGCGATCCGCCAGGACGAGCTCGCGGCGCTGAGCCAGGGCATCAACGTAGCCCGCTACAAGATGATCGCCTTTGTTCTGAGCGCGGTGTTGGCCGGGTTCGGTGGAGCGCTCGAGGCCCACCTTCAGACTTTTGTTGACCCCAGCGACCAGCAATACGGCGTCACGCGCGCTGTGCAGATATTGACTTTCGCTGTGCTCGGTGGCAGCGGCCATTTCCTCGGACCTGTGGTCGGAGCCCTAGTGGTAACCAGCCTACCCTGGGTTTTCGAGCAGGCGCGCGACTACATCAACATCGTCACAGGTGTCTTCCTGATCGCGGTGATCGTTTTCCGGCCACAGGGTATCGTCGGGCGCGGTGGGCTGGCCATCGTCAGGCCGCGGTGGTGGCCGCGCAGGGCTCGGGTCAATGCTTCTACGCCTGGATAGCGTTCAGAGGCACTTCGGCGGCGTTCATGCCGTCGATGGGGTGTCGCTGGAAGTCGAGCAGGGTTCGATCTACGGCCTGATTGGGCCAAACGGGGCCGGCAAGACGACGCTGGTCAACGTCATCACCGGCTATGTGCCGTTCCAATCGGGCGGTGCCTGGCTGGAGTCCGATGAACTCACCGGGCTGCCCGCTCATCGAATCGCGGCGCTCGGCATCTCGCGTACGTTCCAGAACATCCGACTGTTCAAGGACCTCACAGCGCAGGAAAACGTCCTCGTTGGCATGCATGCACGCCGGCACGACGACACACTGGCGCAGCTCGCGACGCTGCCGATGTTCCGCCGCGATGAGCGGACTCGCATCGAGGAAGCGCACCGCCTTATGGACACCGTGGGGCTGACCGCCAAGGCGATCGGACGTCGCCCAGCCGGCACCCTTCCTTATGGAGACCAGAGACGTCTCGAGATTGCTCGCGCACTCGCGCTCAAGCCACGTCTTCTGATCCTCGACGAGCCTGCCGCGGGTATGAACCCGTCCGAAAAACAGGGGATGCGTGAGCTGATCGAAAACCTCAACAAAGACGGCCTGACAATTCTCCTCATCGACCACGACATGCGGCTGGTGATGGGAGTCTGCACGCGGGTTGCGGTGCTCAACTTCGGCCGAAAGATTGCCGACAGCACCCCCAAGGACGTCTCCACCGACGCCGGCGTGATCAAGGCCTACCTTGGGACGGGCGGGGAGCGTGAGGTCTCCAGCGCACCGGGCGCCAGCGGCGTGGACGAGGCGGTCGAGGTGGTCGAAGCGGCCGCCACGACCAAAGTCGCTGCTGAGCCTGAAAACGCGATCCTCGAGGTCCGCAATCTTTCTGTCAGCTATGGCGCGGTGAGCGCGGTTCGCGGCGCCTCGCTGAGCGTCGCCCGAGGCGAGGTGGTGGCATTGATCGGCGCCAACGGAGCTGGCAAATCCACGATTCTCAACACGCTCTCGGCGCTCATACGCCCGGACTCGGGGACCGCGACCTTCGACGGCCTTGACCTGACCGTCGCCAAGCCATCGGCAATCGTCCGCCACGGCTTGGTCCAGGTGCCCGAGGGTCGCGAGATCCTGGCCCGCCAGACAGTGCTGGAGAACCTGGAGCTGGCCACCTGGGCCAGGCACGATCGTGCGGCCGCCGCCAAGGACATCGAGGCGGCGATGAAACGGTTTCCGATCCTTGGCGAGCGCAGGGCCTTAAGTGCCGGCACGCTGTCGGGCGGTGAGCAGCAAATGCTGGCGATAGCGCGCGGACTGCTCGCGAAGCCGCGGCTGCTGCTGCTCGACGAACCATCGCTCGGACTTGCGCCGCAGATGGTCGACGAGGTGTTCGCGGCGATAGAGGAGATACACAAGGACGGAACGACCATCCTTCTCGTGGAGCAGAACGCTCTGCGCGCACTTGCGATCGCCGACCGGGCCTACGTAATCGAAACTGGTCAGATCCTGCTCAGTGGCAGCGGCGAAGACCTGCTCCACAATCCTGCGGTGCGGCGCGCCTACCTAGGCGGGTAGGCGGGCCTTCGACCCGCCTTATGAGAGGGAACCCCCGGTGGTTCCCCTCATCGGCGGGCGCTTCGCGCGCGCCTGCTCTCCCTCCGGTGTAAGGATGGGATTTATTTGCAATGGCTCTCCTCGCAACGATTGCGAGGCATTAGATACAAAGTCATGGCCGGGGGGACCCCGGCCAGCCCTGCCAAGCTAGCTTTTGGCATTCGCATGCCCAACAAAACTCGAGAGGGCATAAAAAAACCCCGGGCCGTGAGGCCCGGGGCTTAATTGGTCGTTTAACCCTTAGAGGGTGCGAACGCTCTTCGCGCGTGGCCCCTTGGGGCTCGCCTCGATCTCGAAGGATACCTTCTCGCCACCCTGGAGGCTGTCGAAGT
>DATCAV010000043.1:0-2877 GCA_036512415.1 Candidatus Dormiibacterota bacterium
GAGGTCGAAACGGCGCGGGTTGAAGAACAGGCTCTGGAGCAGGTTGCGGGCGTTGTCCACCGAAGGGGGATCGCCCGGACGGACGCGGCGATAGAGCTCGAGGAGCGCGTCCTCGGTCTTCATCGTGGTGTCTTTGTCGAGCGTCGATTCCATGTAATGGTGCTCGGGGTTGTTGTCGACGTCGCCGAACATCTCCATCAGCGCGCGCTTCTGCGCCTCGCGGTCGTTCTCTGTGCCCTTGAGCTGCGGGAGCTCGAGCGCCTTCAGCAGGACGGTCACCGGGACTTTGCGCTTGCGGTCGATCTTGACGGTGAGCAGGTCCTTGGCCGAGGTTTCGATCTCGAGCCACGCGCCGCGGTTCGGGATGAGCTTGGCCCCGAACAGCTTGCGACCCGTGTTGGGGTCCTCGGCGGCAGTGAAGTACACGCCTGGCGAGCGGACCAGCTGCGAGACGACAACGCGCTCGGTGCCGTTCACGATGAACGTGCCTTCGTCGGTCATCATGGCGAAGTCGCCCATGTAGACCTCGGACTCCTTGATCTCACCCGTCTCCTTGATCGTCAGGCGGGTCTTGATCCGCAGCGGCGCGGCGTAGGTCATGTCGCGGTTCCGACATTCCTCGACCGAGAACTTGGGCTGGCCGAACTCGTAGTCCAGGAACTTCAGCTCGAAGTTCTTGCCCGTGTAGTCGGTGATCGGGTTGATCTCATCAAAGAGCTCGCGAAGGCCCTCGGATTTGAACCAGTGGAACGACTCGATCTGCGTGGCGATCAGGTCCTGCAGCTCAACCAGGTTGGGGATACGGCCGTAGCTAAGGCGCGAGGGAGCTCTCATCTCTGAGATCATTCGGTTCTCCTTAAACGGAAAAGGGCGCGCTCAGGAAATAGGCATGATGAGCGGCCGGGCGTGCACGAACCGTGAGTATACGACGAATCGGCCCCCCAGTGGGGACGCGTCATCGAGGCCAGGCGAAGGAGTCGCCTGACCGAGCTTTCGGGCACTATAGCACCGCCCGGCGAAGGTTGCCACCCCCCCTTTGCAAGGTCTCGTGGCAGCAAACGTTGGCCTCCCCGCTCGCCGGGGAGGGTGGCCCGGTACGCGAAGCGTGCCCGGCCCGACGGGAACGCCCAAACTCGCACCAACCGAGCCAACAAACGTTGGCCTCCCCGCTCGCCGGGGAGGGTGGCCGGGCACGTGAAGCGTGCCCGGCCGGGAGGGGACGTCCAAACTTGCACTCACCGTGCGCGGAGTTAGCCTTCTCCAATGCCCGACTGGAAAGCGTTGCGGAGCGAGTTTCCCCTCCTGGATCGGTACATCTACCTCAATGCCTGCTCCCTCGGTCCCCTCCCCCGCCGCGGCCGGGCCGCCCTGGCCCGCTACGCCCAGGATTGGGACGAAAAAGGCACCCCGGTCTGGTTCACCGACTGGATTCCGCTGCTGGAGAGGTTCCGGGAGCGGATCGGCGAGCTGCTCAGCGCGCCGGCCGGCAGCACTGCCATCGCCCCATCGGTGTCTGTCGCGCTGACCACGCTCGCGACGGGCCTGCCTCTCCCCGCCGGCCGGGACAAGATACTGATCGGCGAGCTGGACTTTCCGACCATCGGCCACCAGTGGCTCAGCCGGCCGGAATACGAGGTCGAGTTCGTGCCCAGCCGGGACGGTATGACGATCCCGCCCGAGGCGTTCGCGGAGCGGATCGACAAGCGCACGGCTCTGGTCGCGACCACCCACCTCTTCTATACGACCGGCTACCTCCAGGACGTGCGCGCCATCGCCGACGCCGCCCATGCCGCCGGAGCTTTCTGCCTGATCGACGGCTACCAGACGTGCGGTTGTGTCCCCCTCGACGTCGAAGCGATGGGGTGTGACGCATTCGTCGGTGGCTGCCTCAAATGGCTGAGCGGCGGACCAGGCAATGCCTTCATGTATGTCCGCCCGGACCTGATCCCTCGGATTCGCCCGCAGGGAACTGGCTGGTTCGCGACGCGCGACCCTTTCTCGTTCACGCTGCAGGAGCTGACGTTCGCCGACGACGCGAGGCGCCTGGAAACAGGCACGTGGGCGATGCCCTCGCACTACGCGGGGTTGGCGGCGTTGGAGCTGATCCTCGAGGTCGGGGTCGAGAACATCCAGGAGCGTCTGCGCGACATGACCGACCGGATCCTGGAGCGCTGCGATGAGGCCGGGGTCAAGACCTTCACCCCGCGGGAGCGGTCACGCCGCTGCGGGATCGTCACCCTCGAGTGCGACCAGCCGGAAGCAGTCGAGGCGAAGCTCCACGCGGAAGGCGTCGTCGTCGACTCGCGCCCAGGTCGCGTGCGCCTCTCGCCGCACTGGTGCGTGACCGAGGCCGAGCTGGAACGCGGAATGGACCTCGTTCTGGATAAGGTCAGGGCCGGGGCCACCTAGCTGTCCCGTGTCGCGCTGCCGGCGACCACCTTCGATGATGGCTGCGGGTAGTGCACACCCTGGCTCTGTAATTGACCATCTTGGATCTCCTTGAGTATCTGGACTCCGACAAACCAGAACTTAGGGCTCGACCCTGGGCGCCAAATGAGGATTGCCTTAGAAGAGGCTTAACAAGAAGGAGCCGGGCCCGTTGACCCGGCTCCTTACATGGACCTTTCTTACTTGAGGTCGGCTGAATTACTTGAGGTCGGCTGTCGCGCCCGCTTCCTTGAGCCTGGCCACTGCCTTGTCTGCGTCGGCCTTGCTGACGTTCTCGAGCACATTCTTCGGCGCCGCGTCGACCAGGTCCTTGGCCTCCTTGAGGCCTAGCTGGGTCAGCTCGCGAACCGCCTTGATCACGTTGATCTTGCTGTCGCCGACCGCGGTCAGCGTCACGGTGAACTCGGTCTGCTCTTCTACCGGCTCAGC
>DATCAV010000044.1:0-5480 GCA_036512415.1 Candidatus Dormiibacterota bacterium
AAAGATTTAGGGCCCGTAAAATTGGCTTCGGAGAGAGAAAAATGACGATGATCAAGCAGGCAAGCCGCGCCATCGAGCACATGACCGCACGCGAGCGTCGCGTCCAGCGGGCCAAGTACGCGCGCCGTAACAAGATGCACCACATCGACAAGCTCCTGAACGAGCTGGAGATGCTGAACCTGGCCGATCAGAGGCTGATGCCGCCCATCCTTTCGGTGGCCATCAACAAGGTGATCGAGGAGTCGCCCGAGGTCACCGTCTTGGCGCAGCAGGCCAAGCCCGGCTCCGTGATGGAGGCCATGGACGCCCTGTACGAGATCCAGGACAGCCTGATGTTCAACCAGATCGAGGACGAGTAAGGCTCCTCGGCTCTTTCGTCAAGAATTTCCAGGCCGGTTCCGAATGCGGAGCCGGCCCCTTCTTTGCCTGGTGAGACTGGAGGCTCAGCAGACCTCGCGCCGAGCGCTTGCCGCCTCGGCATCAGCCCAGTTGAAGGCGGATGGGTTTGGCGCGTAAGTCCGCGGTCCAGCGCACGCCACGGCTTTGACATCCTGCCAAAGGGCTGGATCGATCCGTAACCGGGAAGCAAGGAGGGCCGGCGCCGCGTCGCTGGAGAGCTCGCGGAGGTACTGGGCATCGATCTTGTGGGTCGCGCTCGCGCGGTTGACATTGAGTCCGACCACGAGGGCTTCGGGGTTAGCCACATTCAAGGCCATCAACAGAGCCAACGCAGTAACCGTGCTGACGCCAACGAACCAACGGCGTCGCTTGAACAGGCCCGCAAGGTCGGCTGCCAGCAAAACAAACACCACCGCGACCAATCCAGCGAAAACGTGGCTGTACAGGCGAAGCATGGTGAACCCATACGCATCTTCGTAGAGGCTCAGTCGCAGCGAGGCGACCAAGACAATCAAGAGCGTCAGAACGATAGCCCCTTCGGCCAAAGCGAGAAAGGTGAGCTTGGCCGCACGGTGAGCGAAGCCTGTGACGCGACTGAATAGGACCAAGACGACCAAGGTGATACCCGCCACCCAAAGCAGCTGAAAGAAACCCGAGCGAGCGTAATCCGCGTACGAGATCCCAGCCGATCGGAGCGTCTCAGCTCCCGTCCCACTCGCGGCAACTGCCTGGGCAATGGCAAAAGCTGCAAAGACGGTGTCGAGCACCGCAAGCACCACCACGGCTTCTGTGGTACCCAGCCGCCAAGCGGGACCGTCAACTCGATCCATCGGTTCAGCCGCGGCCAACCTGAGAAGGCCCGCCATGGCGAGCGCTCCACCGAGCACGAAGAGCACGTCCAGGAGCAGCCGGTTGAAGTCGAAGTTCACGCTGAAGAACGACGCAAAAATTGGATCCGCGGACGCAAGCAGAGCGGCCACCAGCACCGCGATTGGTATGGCGATCACCAACCCCCGAGCAATCGGTGCCAGCACGGAAATC
The DNA here is from genome assembly GCA_036512415.1 of Candidatus Dormiibacterota bacterium. Classification (GTDB taxonomy): domain Bacteria; phylum Chloroflexota; class Dormibacteria; order Dormibacterales; family Dormibacteraceae; genus Palsa-872. The sequence continues at coordinate 1,441 of DATCAV010000044.1, forward strand.
CGCGACCTGGTGTGGACGATCGGCTTGCCAACGAATGCGGCGCCAGCGATTCCGTGAATTGCGGCGCTCAAGCCGCGGGCAATTGATTCTGCGATACCGATGTCGAGAACTGATCCACGCATCGCGAGAGAAGCCGCGATGCCGAGAAGCACTAGGGCCACGGCAATGTCCGGAACCAACAACCACGGACTTGCTCGCAGGCTTAGCCAGGTTCCAAACAGCACAGCGGCGGCAGCCAACAATCGGGGTTCGAGCCTCGAGATTCGCCCTACGAATACGAGGATCACAGCCGCCGACCCGAATGTGGCGGAAGCGCCCAAGCCTACGGCGCCGGCTCGCAGGAACTGGTCCGCGATCAAACCAACCAGCAGAACGACGACAACCGTTGTCCACGTCGCCTGGCTTCGCAGCTTGAGGCTCAGCCAGGCGGGCACTGTCGCGCTTGGCAGATCGTCCAGTGCCGGCAGCCAGGTGGTCCCGTCCCACCGCCATCTCTTATCTGCTGACAGCTGTCCGATGTATGCCGCCGCGTCCTCGGACATCAGAGGCAACAACTGGTCGAGAGTGGTGATTGGTTACGGGCGGCGCCTGTCTAAGACGAAATGCCAACTGTGGGCACGAGTAACCAAAAGCCGCGCCTCTATTGTGTTCTTGAACATGAAATCAAAAGCTTCATGAGATCAACGGAGCACGTCCGCCCCTCCGCGGCAGTCTTGATCTTCGACGGGGATTGTGCGGTGTGCACCTCGTGCGCCGACTGGGCGCGACGTCAGGTGACTGGGGCGGTCGACATCGTCCCCTGGCAGCGCACCGACCTGGCGATTCATGGCCTCACAACAGAGGACGGGAGCTCCGCAGCATGGTGGATCAGTCCTGCCGGTCGCAGATATCGCGGGCACCTGGCGGTGAGCCAGACGCTGCGCCATTGCAGAGGGTGGCTGCGGCCGGCCGGCTGGCTTCTTTCCGCCCCGCCCACCTCGTGGGGAGCGGCTCTCGTCTACGGGCTGGTCGCCCGTTATCGCCACCGCCTGCCGGGAGCGACACCAGCGTGCCGCCTTCCGGCCTAGAGCTGGAAATGCCGATGGTCAGTGCCGGCCTTAGGTGGCGCCAGTGATTCTGCCGTCAATCGAGGGCGTCATCAGGCGTCGCCTGCTGCTCGCGTCAAGGAGCTCAGGCGCCGGCTTTCTTGCCGTCGAGGAACTCCTGGTAGCGGCGATAGGCGTCGAGCTTGCGGCTGTCGACGATCTTGGTGTAGCCCTGGAGCGTGTTCAGGTTCGCGTGGCCGAGCACTTCCTGGACCAGGCGCACGTCGCCGCCCGTCACCTCGAGCAAGGTCGTCGCTGCCGTGTGCCTGGCCACGTGCGGCGACTTGAATGACCAGGCGCCCAGCTTCTGGCGTATCTGGCGGACGATGTATCGCGCGCCGGCGGAGGTCAGCCTCCGGCCGCGGTCGTCCGCCACCGACCTGTCGTAGTTGACGAACAGGGCCATGCTCGCGTCCTCGCGAGCCGCCAGGTAGTCCTCGAGGGCGGAACGCGCGTCGGTGGTCAGGTAGACCGACCGCTGCTTTGAGCCCTTGCCTGTGACCACGAGCCGGTTGCCGGTGCGGGGGAAATCGGTGCGATCCAACGCAAGGGCTTCCGAGATGCGGCAACCGGTGCTGATGAGGAACTGCACGAGCGCGCGGTCGCGCTTGTCGGCCAGGGTCTGTGTGGGCAGTGCCGCAAGCAGGCGGATGAGCTCGTCGGGATCGATGGGTTTGGGCAGACGCTGTTCGAGCTTCGGCAGAGTGATTCCATTCGAGAGGTCGCGCTCGATGATGCCTTCCTTCGCGAGCCATCGCAGCCAAGAACGAATGGCGACGAGAGCGCGCGCTCGCGATGCGGGACTCTTAAGACGACCCGCCAGGTGCCGCTGGTAAGCGCGGAGGTCGTCGTGCTGCAGGTCGGCCAAGACGAGCGTGTGGCCGTTGGCGGTGAGGAAGGCAATCAATTTGCCGAGCTCGGACTCGTAGGCCCGGACCGTGTTCGGGCTGCGGTTCGCTTCGAGTTGAAGCCAGCCGAGGTATTCAGAAGCGGCGGCCTGCAGATCGTGAACCATGTCGAGGCCGTCTGCATGTTGCCACATTCGATTCGCGTAGGGGTGGTCCAGCATCGATCGCGTAGAGTGAAGTGCAGACATGACGAGGGCGCTTCTTTCCTTGTTGGCCGTGCTGTTGGTGGCCGCTTGCTCTTCGCAGCCGGGCACCGCCACTGCGCCAACCGCAGCCAGCGTCGCCGTGCAACCGAGCGATCTTCCGAACACGATGCACCGTTGCTCCATTTCCGGCGACATCAATACGTACATCGAGAGCCTCAAGACCAAGGACCCCGCCACTTACACGTCGACCAAGAACGAGTGGGCGGACGCTCAGAGCAAAGGGGCGACGGCGACTCAAGTCAGCTTTTATACCGACAGCGACGCGAACTGCACTAACGTCGCGTCTACCGTCGCCAACCTGAGCGCCGCGGCCTACCCGCTGGTCGTCAATTTCTCCGTTCAATTCAAGGATGAGGCGAGCGCCGCCAACGGCTACACGAACGGACAGATCTTCGGGATCGATAGCGCGATGCTGAAGGCGAACGGCGCGGTGGTCGAGGGCACGAAGACCGGGCTTGGTGCGAATTCGATTGTGCTGAACACCACGATCTTGAGCCAGGCGTTCTACATCGCCGTGTGGCAGAACAAGGCATTCATGGTCATCCTGGGGATCATCAATCTCGACGCCGCCGGACAGAAGGTCGCGGCGGCGGAGAACAAGAGGATCCAATAGGGCGGCGCGCAGAACGTCAGGGCGTGGTGGTGCGCCTGGGGGGAATCGAACCCTCTGCCTCTTGCTCCGCAGGCAAGCGCTCTATCCGGTGAGCTACAGGCGCGAACGGTTCAGTTTAAGCGAGCATCGATCGCCGCAGTTACAGCCTTGTAGGCTCCGTCATCGAGGTTGCTGAGGATGACCAGCGACACGAAGACCGAGTGGCGCCAGCACGCAAGTCGAACCTGGGGGCTGGTGTACGTCCAGGAGCTCACGCCAAGGCCGGTGCCGGAGCCTCGCAGGATGCCCGGAGCGACCTGATCGGGCGCGGGGGTGGCGAAGCCAAGGACGCCGGCTCCCCACGCACGCTCAGCCTGGCCCTCATCGGCGAATTCGGTGACGAAGCTGGCCAGAGATTTGGTGGTTGAGGACGCCGCCAGCTCCGCCGTGCAGGCGGCGGGGTCGTAGGCGTACAGCGTGATGGCCGCTGCCGTTGCGCCTTTGGACTGAAGCTGTTTCCACTGGTCGCTGAGGCTAGTAGCGACGGCCGCGTTACTCGTCTGCAGAGCCGTGAGGTAGCCGGCGATCGGCCCCGAACCAGGACACTTGGTAAGCCCCCCTGGCACCTCGTTCTGCTGGATGACGGCCGTCGCGACAGTGTTGTGGCGTGATGAGCTTGGCGCCGGGGTCGGGGCGGACGCGGTGGTCTGGCACGCGGCCAGAAGCATGCCCAGCGCAACGGTGCTGATAAGTCGGCTCACGGCGGGGGCAGTCTAGACTGGTCAGCCGGCGCGCGCCTGTAGCTCACCGGATAGAGCGTTCGGCTCCGGACCGAAAGGCAGCAGGTTCAATTCCTGCCAGGCGCACCACAAGTTGTATTCGAAACGCCGCTATCGAGCCGCCGGCGCCGACCGAAAGGGCCCCACCGGCTCACAGCCGTATCACGGATTTCCGCGCAGCAAGGAGATCAGCCATCGGTTACGTTCCGCGGCGGCCAGGCGACGACGATCCTCCCCACGATCCAGACACGCCGCCAGACTCGGTTGACCCGGCCGGCGTATGCCCTCGGTGTGGACTCGCCTCTAGCTTCAGGCTGGCGAGCGCGCCCATCCCACTGCTCTTCAGCGGTGCCGTCATGGAGGAGATTGGCGGGCGCACCACGCGAATGCATTCCGAACAAGTCAGCGTCTTCGAATGCCTCGGATGCCGGCAAGGCATTGCGGTCATCGAAGAGATGACTGTTGGAAAC
>DATCAV010000045.1:0-3092 GCA_036512415.1 Candidatus Dormiibacterota bacterium
TGCGGCGAGTCCGGCGGGATATCCGACGTGACCGGATACATCGGCGGAGGAGGCGGGAGGGAGTCCCCTCCCTGAGGGGGAAACGGGTTCCGTTCGTCCATGGTCTGTACTTGTGATACCCCCAGAAAGCGGTGGCTAATCCCGGTACGTGAAGTAGGCGAACTCTCGCCCGGCCGGGCTGGTGACCACCAGGGACACCGTGCACGCGGCCGCGGAGCAAGGCTGGGGCAGCACCTCGAACGCGGCCGACGTTCCTGGCTGGGTGGTGACGGCGGCGCCGGTGACCTGATCGACGCTCAGCGAAGCTGCATATCCCTTAGCCCTCGTTATTCCCAAGCACACGCCCTGGCGAGGCAGGAGGCGCACGGCCGGGGCCGGCACCCGGATCACGAACGTCTTCACGATCAGGTCGACCCGCCCCCTGTCGCTCTCGGTCACGAGAAGGTTTTGGGCGCCGTCAAAGTCGAGTCCCTGGGGATTCCGAAGCCCAGCCGCGACGTTGGCGCCGGAGGTGACGTCGCGCAACACGCCCAGGCCGGGAAGGGTGACCAGCACGTGGTTGCGTGAGTCGCGCACGACGTCGTCAACTCCCGGCAGGTTGCCGGCCAGCGTCGTGAAGCCGCCCGCGTTCTTCAGCGCGTAGACGGCGTTGGCGTTCTCATCCGCAATCAGGTAGGGCCCAGCCTGGCCCCCGGGGTTGGCCCATGCGCCCGCGGGCCGGCTGAAGCCTCCTTGCCGCCTGGTGACGTGACCCGTTGACGGGTCGACTAACAGGACTGTCCCGTGCGGGCTGTCGGGGACGATGAGTAGGGTGCCGTTGCCAGCGATACCGTCGAGGTTCAGGCCGTTCGGATCGGGCTGCAGCTGGATGACGGTGCGGACGCCGTTGCCGGCGAGCGCGACCACGCGGTTGTGCAGCTGATCGGCCACGTAGATTGTCGACCCGATCTGGGCGATGCCTTCGGCCTCCGGGACGACCTGCGGGAGCCGCTTGAGCCGGCTCGGCCCTCCGACGACCGTGAGGCGGCCGTTGCCGTGCTCGCCGACGATGACTGTGCCATCGGCGGCCAGATAGAGCAGGTCGTCCGGGCCGTTCAAGCCGGAGGCCAGGATGATCACCGGGTTGGACGACGTCACGCCTGTAGCCCGGCGGGCGGCCGCCGCATTGACGCATGGCGGTGGCGGCGTGGCCTCGGCTGAAGGAGACGGGCTGGCTGAAGCTGTCGGTCCTGGCGAAGCTGGAGCTGCAGTACCGCCGTTGCATGCAGCCAGCGCACACGCGGTCGCAAGCGCGAGCGCTACGAGGTTTGGCTTAAACCTCAGCTCGAGTCCCCGAGCGTGTGGTGTCTCGTGGTCATCCGGCGGATCGTGGCCTGCCTGCTCGACATGAGAAGAGACGCCGTCTCTGCGTAGCCGCTACCGAACATCACGCCGGGCAGCAACGGTCCACCGGTGACTCCGGTCATGACCACCGAGAGGTCGGTCCCCGGCACCAGGTCGGCAGCGCTGTAAACCCGGCCGGCAGCGTCGCCGATAAGGAGCCTCTCCTCCTCGTTGCGCGGCCACAAGCGCGCCTGCAGCTCGCCGCCGAGGCAGCGGATCGCGCAGGCCGCGATCAGGGTCGCGTCCACGCCTCCGATGCCGATCGCTGCGTCGATGCCGCTCCCTGGCACGGCCGCCATCACGGCCCCGGCGATGTCACCTTCCTCGAGGGTGAGGATTCTCGCGCCTGCGGCTGCGACCTCGGCCATCAGGTCCTTATGGCGGGGGCGGTCGAGGATGGCCACGGTGAGGTCCTGGACGCGAGCGTCCCTGGCGAAGGCGATCCGTCTGAGGTTGTCGGCGATCGTGTCGTCGAGATCGATGCCGCCGCGTGCGGCCGGGCCCGCAACAATCTTCTCGACGTACCAGATCGAAGGCAGCTGGGCGAAGCCGCCAGGCTCCACCGCAGCGACGATCGACACCGCATTGGTCGAGCCCCTCGCGACCTGGCTGGCGCCCTCTATCGGAAACAAGCCGTAGTCGACGCGCTGCTCGCCACCCGACAGCGAAGTGCTGTGCGACAGATAGGGGTCGCCGCGGGGAGCGAGCACGACGGTTCCCGACGGACCGCTCTCTTCGAGGACGCGGCGCATCGCCTCCGCCGCGATCTCGCTGACCCGGTCGGGATCGCCCTTGCCGAGCAACCTGGCGCATGCCAGGGCTGCAGCTTCAGTGGCGTGCACGAGCTCAAAGGCAAGCTCGTGACGCGCTTCGAACGAGGGTATCCCCCTCTTGGGTTGCTCCACGGGACTCGCCTAGTGTCCTTCGGGTTCCTCGACCAGCTCAGCCGGTCGGAGCTCCATCTGGTCGATGCCGCTCTGTAGGAAGGCCGCTCGCACGAAGTCCCGGAAAAGCGGGTGGGCCCGGTTGGGGCGTGAGCGAAACTCCGGATGGAACTGGCTCGCGACGAACCAGGGGTGGCCGGCGAGCTCGATTATCTCGACCAGCCTGCCATTGGGCGACACGCCGCTGAAGATCATGCCGGCGTCGCCGAGCGCTTCGCGGTACTCGTTGTTGAACTCGAAGCGGTGACGGTGTCGCTCGTACACGACTTCTTCACCATAAGCCTTGTACGCCAGCGAGCCCGGCAGCAGCTTGCACGGATAAAGGCCCAGGCGCATCGAAGCGCCCATCTGGTCGATGTTTCTCTGCTCAGGCATCAGGTCGATCACGGGCGTCGACGTGAACGCCGCGAACTCCGTGGAGTTGGCGTCGGGCGCATCGAGCGCTTCGCGCGCGAAATCGATCACGGCGCACTGGAGGCCGAGGCACAGCCCGAGGTAAGGGATCTGGTTGTGGCGCGCGTAACGCGATGCCTGCACCTTCCCTTCGATTCCGCGATAGCCAAAACCTCCGGGCACCACGATGCCCGCCACACCCTTGAGCGGCGACGTGTCGCCTGCGTCGAGCTTCTCCGACGAGACCCAGCGTATGTCGATGTCGAGCCCGTGATGAATGCCGGCGTGGCGAAGGGACTCGATGACGCTCAGGTACGCGTCAGGGAGGGCGACGTACTTGCCGACGACCGCCACCGGGACGGTCGCGCGCGG
>DATCAV010000046.1:0-4060 GCA_036512415.1 Candidatus Dormiibacterota bacterium
TGGATGCACGTACCCCGCCGTCGCCGGGACGACCAAGTCCGGCTACCGTTTCGTGGATCCCAACTACTCGCAACCCACCGTTGTCGGCGGCAGCCAGTCGGCGGTCGGCACCAACGTCGTGATGTTCCCGGGAACCTACGCTGCCAACCCCAACTTCGTCGGGGGCGACTGCTGGTTTCTCAAGGCGGGCGTCTACTACTGGCAGGGTGGCTACACCAATAACGGCGACTTCGTCAGCAATGAGCTGAAGCCGCCTGACGAGCCGACGGTGAACAACAACAGTGTCCTTTCGCCCAAGCAGTTCTGGAATGGCGACGGCGCGCAGTGCGCAGGCGCATATCAAATCGACAACACAGGTGGCCCCAATGGATTGCCACGCGCGAACTGGGCTTTCGTCGTCACGTCGGTGCGCACCGACACCTACAACGGCGTCAACTACACCCGCGAGAGCGCGCCTTCGGTATGCCGCACCATCAGGACCGACCCGGGCCAGGACGTGATCAAGATCGACGTCAGCAACGTGCCGGGGGCTATGTCGTACAACGTCTATGTCACGCAGGCGGGGGGCGACTGCGGCGACCCCATGGGCCTGGTCGAGAACATTCCGGTGGCCGGCACCGTCTCGAACGCCAACACCAACCCTTGCCCCGCATTCAACGGCAATGGATGCACCCTAGGCCACGAAAGCGCGACCATCGACGACACCGACATCGTCGGTTCCTTTGCCCCCAATGGCGCTGCCGCTTGGGGCGCCTATGGTTCCTATCCGCCCAGTCCTGAGACCTCGCCCCTCGGCGGCAACCTACCGAACGAGAACGCCAACCGTACCGCCCCTCCGGCGGGCGACAAAGCCAACGAGAACCAGTGCGTCACCGTGGGCGGGTTGCCGGCCAGCTGCCCCGCCGCCATAACCCCAGGCGCCGTCTCTTATGTCATCCCCAACGGGGCCTGTCTCACCGATACGAGCGCCGGCGACACCTATGTGTTCAGCGGCTACCAGTACGACTGGCTGCTCGTGTACGAGCCCGGCGCTGCCAATCCGCCCGCCAACGCTTGCAGTAACACGATGGGGGCAGCCACGGACACCGCATTCATCGGGCTCATCTACATGCCATCGGCGTCGGTCACGATCCAGAAAGCCTCGGCGTTCCGCACCGACGAGACAGGTGGAGTCATCGCCAACACCATCACCTTCACGGGCCAGCTGCCGACGATCATCGGCAACTCGAGCTACTCGCCTGTGCAGCCCGGCGCTAAGTTGACGAGCTAGGCCCGGCGAACAGCTGGGCCGTGTAGCCCACTTGCTGGGGACGTCGGGCAGCCCTAGCCTTCCCGGGCGGGGCCCTCAGGCTCTGCGCCCACAAGCTCCAGCTCCGTGGGCAGCTCCTCAGGCTCTTGCTCAGGCTCCGGCACTTCGTCCCTGGCCTGCATGGCCTGGAGGCCCTCGGCGATCGCCGCCGCCGCCTTCGTGTCGCCGTGCTCCTCGTACCGCTGCGCGGCCCCTTTCATCGCCGCCTGGGCCTCGTCGATACGTCCGAGGCCCCAGAAGGCCTGGCCGCGCATGGTGAGCGCCTGGGCGCGTTCGCGGATCTTGTCGCCGGGTAGGAGCATCAGCGCGGTCTCGACCAGACGGAGGACCTCTTCGAATGCGCCGACCGCGAGCGCGTTCTTCGCCGCCTGCGCCAGGTAGCCGGACGTCCGCACCGAGTCGGCGGCGGTGCCGGCCTGGTAGAGGTGATATCCGATCTCGCCCGCGCGCTCATTCGCGCTCTTTCCGTATACACGCTCCAGGGTGTCGGCCACCGCAAGGTGGTACGCCTGCAGGCGAGGCAATGGCAGTACCGCGAGGACACGCTGGCGCACCAGGTCGTGTCCAAAGCGGTAACGATCGGGGGCGGCGCTGGTCAGGAAGTGTCCGCGCGTCGCCTCATCAAGAGCTTCGCGCAGCTCGTGTCCCGATAGCTCCCCGAAGGCTTCCAGCAGCGCGATGTCGAAGTCGCGGCCGATCACGGCCGCCGCGACCAGCATCCTCTGCGCGGGCTCGCTCAACCGTTCCAGCCGGCGGCCGATGAGGCCGCGCACGCTCTGTGCGAGCTCGAGGTCTTCCTCGGTGAAGCTGGCCTGGACGCGCGAGCTGCCGCCGAGCATGGTGTCGGAGGCTGCCATGTAAAGGAAGGAGTGCTCGACGAAGAGCGGGTTGCCTTCCGTCGCCGCCTGAATGCCGATGAGCTGAATCGGCGTGACCGGCGTCTCCGCCATCGCCGCGACCATCTTCTCGACTTCGCCGTCTGACAGCCGACCTAGCCCGATCCGCTGCGCACGCCGGCGTCGCAGCAGCCGCGAGACGATCGGAGTGAATGGTCGTCCCGAGTCGAGCTCGGATTCCCAGTAAGTCGCAGCCAGGACGATCTTGCTTCCGCTCAAGCGCTCCGCCAGGTCGCGTAGGAGCAGGACCGACGCGTCGTCGGCCCACTGCAAATCGTCGAGCACGATCAGCATCGGCTTGGCGCCCTGGTAGACGACGAGGAAGTCGAAGATCGCCTTGAACAGCTGCTCGCGGAGCTTGTCGGCGTTGACCTCGGTGCCGGTGACCATCCCGCGGACCTTCTGGCGCAGCGCCGGCACCAGCTGCGCCAGCAGCTGGCCGTTCTCCCCAACCGCATCCAGCAGCGTCTTCGCGCCCGCGTTCGCGACAGCGGCATTGAGCACGTCACGGAAGGGGGACAGCGGGCTCGCTGCCTGCTCCACGCAGCGGCCGCTCAGAACGACCCAGCCTTTCTGCGCGGCGTCCCCGGCCACCTCGGCGGCAAATCGCGAGGCGCCGATGCCAGGTGCGCCGGCGACGAACACCATGCCGCCCGACCCGGTCGCGGCACGGTCCAGCACCATCCGCATGTCGAGGCGCTCTTGCTCGCGGCCGACAAATCCGTCTCCGGCGCGCAGCACTGTCGGCATGGTGGTCGACTCGCCGGGCGTGACCTTGTGAATCCGCCACCGGTCGGGGAATCCCTTCAGCTTGTACGCGCCCTTGTAGTCGAACACGATCTCTGCCACCGGCCCGACGAGGATGCGCACGACGTCGGACACGAGGATCTCGCCGCCCTTGGCCTTCCCCGCGACGCGGGCCGCGACGTTGACGGCCGAGCCGAAGATGTCGCCCGCCTCTTCGACGACCTCCCCCGTGTTGAGGCCGATGCGGATCCTGATCTTGCGTTCGGGGTTCTGCCGGCTGTACTCGGCGATCGCCTTCTGGATCTCGATCGCGCATTCGACGCCATGCCGGCTCGACCCGAAGCTGACCATCTGGCCGTCGCCCAGTCCCTTGATCCGCCGGCCGGCATGCTCCGTGACCTTGTCGTCGATGATCGTCTCGTAGGCCTTCATGATCTCGCGAGCTTCGGTCTGTCCCCTGGTCGACTGGAGGTTGGTCGAGCCCTCCACGTCGGTGAACATGATCGTTACGGTGCCTTCCGTCTGCCCCACCGAGAGGCTGCCGATGATGGTCTCGGGCGTCAGCGGCTGCGCTGCGTTGACCGGCTGGCCGAGGCCTTCGGCGACGTCCTTCAACAGGTCGGGAGCGGCCCGGAACCCCGCCTCGCCCTGCGGGTAGCGAACAACCTGGAGGACGCCAGCCTCGACCGCCTGTCGCAGCTCGCGGCCTGCGGACTCCTTGCTGATGTGGATGGGCCCGGCGTAATCGCTTGCCTTCAGCTCTGCGCCCTCGAACGCCTGCGTCACTGCGGGTGCCAGGCGAAGGTTCAAGCCCTTGCGTGTGATCAGGCTCTCGATCACGGCCTGGATGCGTCGCGTCGCGCCGGCCGGCACCGTGCCCTCTGCGTGAATGGTCGGCAACATGCCGGCGGTGCCCATGAATCCGCCCGAGGCAGCGGCGGCCATCTGGCCGAGGGCGGTGGTCGCGCGCGCCATCGCCGTCGCCGCCTGCAGCGCCTGGTTGGCCTGGGCGGAGGATTCGCCAGCGTTCATGTACGGCGCCGGCTGTCCTTGCTGCGGTGGCGGCGTTACGAACAGGGGAGCTGGCGTCGGCTGCGGGGCGCCCTGG
>DATCAV010000047.1:0-5094 GCA_036512415.1 Candidatus Dormiibacterota bacterium
GCTGAACCCTTCGTAGCGGAGAGCCATCGCCACCAGCTCGGTGATGTTGGGCTCGTCGTCGACGACGAGGACACGCACCCCCTCCCCGTCCTTGTTCACGGCGTTAATGCTGCCTCGATTGTCTGTGAGTTTGCTGAGAAACGAATGTGGACTCGCTAGGTTTTGGCCATCCGCCAAGGCGGTGAACCGATCCCGTTCGGTCCACCAGGCGGGCAGGAAGCCGGCTCCCTTCGAGCCACTCGATGGCCGCCTGGCCCATGACGATGGCCGCCGTGGAGGCGATGTTGGCGTCGACGCATGTCCCGGCGATCACGGTGGCGGTGCGCCATGGACCGTCGCTGGGGAGGCCGGTGTCCGGGTCGATGATGTGGTGAAGCGCCACGCCGCCACGGGTCCACCTGCGGACGGTCGTGCTCGAGGTGGCGATGCCGCCCGACCTGATGCTGATCGTCTCCTGGCCTTCCTGGATCGGCGCGCCGCTGTCCTCGCTCGCCTGGATCAGCCAGCCCTCAGGAGGCGGCTCGCCTGCGACCGCGATATCGCCGCCGAGGCTGACCAGCACACCGCCGCGGCCGATTTGTGAGAGCGCGGCGGCGGCGGCCAGGTCGGACGTGAGCGCCTTCGCGGTCGCGCCGAGGTCGATATCGACCCCGCGGGGCAGGCGCACGGTTCGCGATCCCGCGTCCAGCACCACCGCCTGCCAGCCGGGTATCCGGCTCACGATCAGCTCGATCGCCATGCCGTCACGCGGAACCGCGGCGAAGTCTGCGTCGTAGCCCGCGAGCTTGACTGCCGATCCCACTGTCGGGTCGACCGCGCCACCGGTGAGCCGTGCGCCGCGAAGGGCAGCGGAGATCAGCTTCACCAACAGCGGAGAAATCACAACGGCGCGTTCTGGAGTGGCATTGACCCGGCTGAGCTCGCTGTCCTCGCGAAAGCGGTTGGCGGCAAGATCGACCGCTTGCACGATTTCGTCGACGGCGGACTTGGCCGCGGCCAGGTCAGGCTCGTGAGTGACGATCACCCTCAGCGAGCCGCCGAATGCGCGGCCATCGGCGATGGCGACCGGCGTCCTCGTTTTCGTCAACCGGCTTTCGCGCCAGGTGGTGGGGGAGGAGGGCGGCGCTCGATCTTTCTCAGAGCGAGGGCGAGGACGGGGCAGCTGACGACGGCCTTCTGTGCGTGGGGCATCAGAGATCCTGGGATCGGGCCGGGCGCGATGATCGGGTATCCCCAATCGTCCAGTGAGATCCGCTCGGGAAAGAGCTCGGCGCACAATCGGCTGCCGTCGCACTTGGTCCGGTCGATCCAGAGCTCGGTCTGCGCCACGTCAGGAGGCCCGCCGACCGCGCGCGCCGGCTGCGGCCGCGAACTCCGGCTCGAAGACTTTCAACGCTGACTCGAGGAAGGCGACGGCGCCATCAGGATGGCGGCATGCGCCGCGGCCCTTCACCATCGCCGTCCAGCGATGCAGTTGCGGCAGGTCGCCGTGGTCAGCCTGGCGTGCAGCGATTCGCGTGGTCGCAGCGGACAGGCTGCGAAGCCCGAAGAAGCACGGCCCGCATTGCGCCGCGCTCTCATTGGCGAGGTGCTGCAGGATTCGCGCCGAAACATCGAGAGGATCGGCCGTCTCGTCGAGGACGCTGACGACTCCGCAGCCGAGCGACCCGCCTGCCGCGCGTAGACCTTTGGGATCGAGCACCATAGAGCCGGCCTGGTCCGCGCTGATCCAGCCGCCGAAGTAGCCGCCGAGGAGCACAGCGCGCGCCTTTCCGCTCACGCCGCCGGCAAGTGCCAGCACCTCGTCGACGCTGCAGCCTGAGGCAACCTCGATCACGCCTGGCTTCGCCACCGCGCCACTCACAGTCAAAAGGATGGTCCCGGCCGCGTGGTGCCGGCCCAAAGACTGGAACCAGACATCGCCGTGGCGCGCGATCAGCGCCGCATGCGCGAGGCTCTCCACGTTCTGCACCAGCGTGGGGCGGCCGTCCACTCCACGCTCAAAGGGCCGTGGTGGAATCGCGAGCGGGGCGGCGACGCCTGAGTTGACGAAGTTGACGGCCGCGGTTTCCTCGCCGGCGACGTAGCTTGGCGGCGCCCCCAGCAGTGTGGTTCTGGCCAGCTCGGCCGGCGACCGCTCAGAAAGGGCCCGCGCAATGGCCGAGGCCGCTGCCCCGTGGGCCTCACCTATATAAAGGAGGGTCCGGCTCGCGCCCACCGCATCCGCGGCGAGCAGAGCGCCGTCGATGACCAGGTGAGGCCGCAGCGCCATCAACGTCCGATCCTTTCGGCTGAGCGGCTCGCCCTCAGCGCCGTTCGCGATCACCACGGCAGCCCCACGCGAGCGGCTTTGGACCGCCCGCCATTTGACGCCGACAGGAAATGAAGCGCCGCCCCTGCCGACCAGCCCGCTCCGGTCGAGGGTATCGATCAGCGCACGGTCGCCGCGCGGCCGAGGACCCAGCCTCTTGAGGTGGTCGCGGAAGCTCTCCGGACCGGCAGAAGACGGCGGGCCTGCGAAAAGGCTGAGCTCGGTCACTTCATCACCTTCCTGGATACCCGCTCGCGGAACCGTGCGCGATCCGCGGCGAGTGGATCCGGTGACCTGAACATGACGCGGGCGGCCACGGACCCGGCCACGGCTGCGATGCAGATGCCATCGATCGCCAGCATCCACGTCGACAGGGTGTCGGTCCCGGTACCGAAGCCGTGAAGCACAGCGATCGGCCATGAGGCATACGACAACCAGTGGATCGTGCGCCAGGCGGAAAGACCGATAAGGCCACGAACAAGGCTCGTGAGGGTGATGGCGATGAGCAGCTCAAACGCAATCACTCCGAGGCCGAGCCAGAACGTTCGGTAATAAGAAGAGAACGGGACCACGGCGGCGAGCCAGCCAAGGTGGGTGAACGGGTCCACGACGGCGGTGACTATGTGCAGCGCGAGGAACACCACCGCCGTCAAAGAAAGGTTGCGATGCAGGCCCGTGGTTAGGAAGCGAGGCCAGCTCGGAACTTCGAAGCGGAGCGACGACATGACCCCGAGCACGACCACGGCGCTGAGAAGCACCAGCGAGACGGCCCCGGCGCCCCTGGTGGTGTACCAGAGGACTGTGTCAGGCATCGAAGGCGTGGATCAGGATCCGCCGGAGACCGCGCCGCCTGAGCTCGACGAAGAGCTGACGGGTGTGGGGGAGGCCTGAAGGCCTGTTGAGGTGCTGGTGGATGTCGAGGTCGTGCCCGACGACGTCGAGGTGCTTGCGGTGGCTCCCGTCGAAGTGGCGGTTCCGGGGATCGTGTGAGCGCTGACCGCGCCGAGGATGCCGACGCTCGCGACAGCACCGAAAGCCAGCCCGGCGGTCAGGCGGTTGAGCATCCTGGTCGCGGCGTTGCGAGCCTGGATCCTCTTGACTGTCGTTTTCTCGTTTTCCATGATCTCCACTGTGGCGCCCGGCACTTGAGGGTTCCTGTGAGAAACGTGGGAGTTTGCTGAGAAGTAACGCGCCGGCCGGCCCGATCCTGCAGGCTCCTGACAGTAAACTCTGGATCGACGCCCTCGTAGCTCAGGGGATAGAGCAGGACGGTCCTAACGTCAAGGTCGGGGGTTCGATTCCCTCCGGGGGCACCAACCAAATTTTCAGACGCACGAACGAGCGGATGCGTGCGCGGTGGCACGACGGGCGGGGCTAGTCAGAAAAGAGGCGACGGGGTTGGGTCCGGCGAGCGAAGCGATGCCGGCGATAAACAAGCAATCAGGGCGTACGAACGAGCGAATGCCTGCGCGATGGCACGACGGGTGCAGCTAGTCCAGTAAAAAAGCCACGGGGGTTGGCCCGGCGAGCGAAGCGATGCCGGCGATCAGAAAGCAGTTTCAGACGGTCCGAACGAGCGTATGCGTGCGCGGTGGCACGACGGGTGGAGCGAGTCCAATAAGAAGCCACGGGGGTTGGTTCGGCGAGCGAAGCGATGCCGGCCGGTTTGCCTCGCCCGTCGTGCCTTTTGCTGCCGCCGCTCAGGGCTTGGGCGTGACCTGGCCGTTCAGCGGCGGCAGGTAAGGCATCGGGTCGGTGACCTGGTCGTGGACCCGAAGCTCGAAGTGGAGGTGCGGCCCCGTCGACAGTCCGCTCGTGCCCTCGAGGCCGACCCGCTGCCCTCGCGCGACGTGGTCGCCGACCTTGACGTCGGTTTCGAGCAGGTGGCCGTACAGGGTCATGATCCCGCCGCCGTGCGCGACGATCACGTAGTTGCCGTAACCCACCTGCGTGTTGGCAACGGCCACCACGACGCCGGTTGCAGCAGCGGTCACGGGCGTGCCGAAGCGTGCTGCCAGGTCGATGCCTGTGTGGAAGTGCGGGTACGGCCCAAGTGGCGGTTCGAGCAGGAGCTCGCTCGGGCCGAAGGGCTGGGTTATGTATGCGCCTGCGATCGGCCACGAGAGCGTGAGGCCGGGCAGCGTGGTGCCGACTGGCAGAGTTCGCGTCACCATCGCGAGGCCGGCCCCAACCTGTGCCTGGTTCCAGGCTGCCTGGTATGCCCGCTGGATCAGCAGCTGCTCCTGCTGCTCGAGCAGGCGCGCCAGCGCCGCGGTCACTTCGGGTGGTTGATTGGCGAGACCGGCCTGCGCGGCTGTGATCTGCGACATCAAGACGCCGAGCTGGGCGGTGATGTCGTTCTGCTGGCTGATCGCGGAGTTCAGTGCCGTCAGGTTCGCATTGAGCTGGCCGACCACGCCGTTTTCGGTGTTCAAGTCGGCAATTCGAGCGTCCCGATCCGTCTGCTGTTTCGAGAGGTCGGTTTCGAGCTGTGCCTCCAGGGCGTGGGCGCGCTGACCGGCGACGATCAGGTCGGCAGCGGCGACCAGTGCGTCGTGAAGGTTGCCGGCGCGGGCAATCTGCACCAGAAACGAGTCAGGTTGCCTCGAGATTGCGCGTGCGAGTGCGGCGACCTGCGCCTGCTCAACGTCGATGCGGCCTTGCGTGTCGGCGATCTCGGATTCCAGCTTGGTTATCTGTGCTTCGAGGGCGGTGATCTTGGCTTCCTCGCTCGCGATGTGCGCGTTGAGGTTCTGCTCGCTCGCCGCCGATTGCAGCAGCGC